>DASTPU010000049.1:0-7917 GCA_035762105.1 Nocardioidaceae bacterium
GCCCTGCTCATGGTGTTCCGTCTCGATGGGGAGGCGGTGGTCCCGGTGGTGGACAACGGCATCGGCATCCCGGCCGCGGAGCAGGCCATGCTCGGCACCCGCTTCTTCCGCGCCTCCAACGCGGCCGAGGCGGAGATCGGCGGCACCGGGCTGGGCCTGCGCATCGTCCAGACGATCGCCCACAACCACGGCGGCCGCCTCGAGATCGAGTCCACCGAGGGGGAGGGGACCACGAGCCGCCTCGTCGTGCCCGCGGTGGGTGAGGCGAGACACAGGAATATCGGACAGCCCGAGGGGATTACCCAGGGGTGACGATCGGACCTGTCGAGACCCTGCCCGCCGCGCCCGCGACCACCGCGGCGCCGACCGGGCGGCGCTACCTCCAGCTGGTCCTGGTCCTCGGAGCCCTCATCGCGCTCGGGCCGCTCACCATCGACATGTACCTGCCGGCTTTCCCGGCGCTGTCCGCCGAGCTCGGCGCCTCCGACTCCGCCACCCAGCTGACCCTGACCGGGATGCTGGCGGGCCTCGCCTTCGGACAGCTGCTGATCGGCCCACTGTCCGACGCGCTCGGCCGGCGCAGGCCGCTCGTGGCCGGCCTGGTCACCCACGCGGTGGCCTCCGTGCTCGCCGCGCTCGCGCCGACGATCTACGTCCTCGCCTCGGTCCGCGTGCTCCAGGGCTTCGCCGGGGCCGCGATCTCCGTGGTCGCCATGGCGACGGTCCGCGACCTCTTCTCCGGGTATGCGGTCGCCCGGCTCATGTCCCGGCTGATGCTGGTGATCGGGCTCGCCCCGATCCTCGCCCCATCGATCGGCGGCGTGATCCTCGAGTGGACCTCCTGGCGCGGCATCTTCGCGGTGCTCGCCGGCACCGCCGTGCTCCTCACCTTCGTCGCGGTCCTCGGCCTGCGGGAGAGCCTGCCCGTGGAGCGTCGCCGGCCGCTGAACCTGGCGAGCACGCTGCGCACCTACCGCAGCCTGCTCCGTGACAGCTCCTTCATGGCGCTCGTGCTCATCGGTGGGCTGATGATGTCGGCGATGTTCGCCTACGTCGCGGGGTCGTCCTTCGTGCTCCAGGACGGCTACGGCCTCGACGAGCTCGCCTTCGGCCTCGTGTTCGGGGCGAACGCCGCCGGGCTGACCATCTTCTCGCAGCTCAACCCGGTGCTGATCGGGCGGTTCGGCGTGGTCAACGTCCTTTCCGGGGCGATGATCGTGGGCATGCTCGCCGCGGTCGCACTGGTAGTTGCCGGTCTGACCGGCCTCGGTGGGCTCTACGGCGTTCTCGTCCCGTTGGGCGTCGTGGTCGCCTCGGTCGGCCTCTCCCTGCCCAACACACCCGCGCTCGCGCTCACCCGGCACGGCGAGGCCGCCGGCACCGCGGCCGCGATGCTCGGCGCCGTGCAGTTCGGCATCGGCGCGCTCGTGGCGCCGATGGTGGGCATGTTCGGCTCCACCAGCGCCGCACCGATGGGCGCGATCATGGTGGGGGTGACCGCACTCGCGACGCTGCTGATGTTCGGCGTGGTTCGGCGGGACCCGACGGTCGGCCTGGACTGACGCCCGGGAATTACCACCCCGCCCCGATTGTTTGGCACACTTGAGCGCTGGTTCCGGTTCACGTGCGCCATGAGCGGCAGCACGACCCGGCGGCCGACAACCTCGAGAGGACACCCATGAAGAAGGACATCCACCCGGCGTACACCGAGACCCAGGTGACCTGCACCTGCGGCAACTCGTTCACGACCCGGAGCACGGCCACGAGCGGCACGATGCACGCCGACGTCTGCTCGCAGTGCCACCCGTTCTACACCGGCAAGCAGAAGATCCTCGACACCGGCGGCCGCGTCGCCCGCTTCGAGGCCCGCTACGCCAAGAAGCAGGACGCAGCGAAGAAGTAGCTTCGAACGAGCGCCGGTCCCGCACGTCCTCCGTGCGCGGGCCGGCGCTCTGTCTGTCTCCACATCCGTCCAGAGAGCCGAGGGGCCATCATGTTCGAAGCCGTCGAGGGCCTTGTCGAGGAGCACGCCGAGCTCGAGCACCGCCTGGCGGACCCCAGCATCCACTCCGACCAGGGGCTGGCGAAGAAGCTCAACCAGCGGTACGCCGAGCTCAGCGCGATCGTGCGCACGTACCGGGAGTGGCAGCGGCTCGGGGACGACATCGGGGCCGCCCGGGAGCTGGCCGCGGAGGACCCGTCGTTCGCCGAGGAGGCGGAGTCCCTCGTGACCCGGCGCGACGCGGCCGCGGAGCGGCTCCGGCACCTGCTCGTGCCCCGCGACCCCAGTGACTCCAAGGACGCGATCCTCGAGATCAAGTCCGGCGAGGGCGGTGAGGAGTCGGCGCTGTTCGCCGCCGACCTGCTGCGGATGTACACCCGCTATGCGGAGCGCCGGGGCTGGAAGGTCGAGCCGATCGACGCCACCGAGTCCGACCTCGGCGGCTACAAGTCGGTCACCGTCGCGGTGAAGGCCAAAGGCATCCCCGAGCCTGGCGAGGCCCCTTACGCGCTGATGAAGTTCGAGGGCGGCGTGCACCGTGTGCAGCGGGTGCCGGTCACCGAGAGCCAGGGACGGGTGCACACCTCCGCCGCAGGCGTGCTGGTGATGCCCGAGGCGGAGCAGGTCGACGTCACGATCGAGGACAAGGACCTGCGCATCGACGTCTACCGCTCGTCCGGCCCCGGCGGCCAGAGCGTGAACACGACCGACTCGGCGGTCCGGATCACCCACGTCCCGACCGGCATCGTCGCCTCCTGCCAGAACGAGAAGAGCCAGCTCCAGAACAAGGAGCAGGCGATGCGGATCCTCCGCTCCCGGCTGCTCGCAGCCGCGGAGGAAACCGCGAACGCCGAGGCGTCCGACGCCCGCCGTTCCCAGGTGCGCACGGTCGACCGATCGGAGCGGATCCGCACCTACAACTTCCCCGAGAACCGGATCTCCGACCACCGGACCGGGTACAAGTCCTACAACCTCGACGCGGTCCTCGACGGCGACCTGGAGCCGGTGATCGAGTCCTGCGTCCAGGCCGACCTCGCCGGCCGGCTCGAGGCGCTCGAGTCCTGATGCTCACGCGCGATCTCGTCGCCGACGCGGCACGGCGGCTGCGCGAGGCGGGGGTCGCCTCACCCGAGTACGACGCACGCGAGCTCCTCGCCCACGTGCTGGGCACGACCCGCGGCGGGCTCGTGCTCGTCGACGACGTCGACGACGCCCGGAGCCGTGCCTTCGAGGACCTGGTGGCACGCCGCGCGGCGCGGGAGCCGCTGCAGCACCTGACGGGCACGGCGGCGTTCCGGTACGTCGAGCTGGCGGTCGGCCCCGGCGTGTTCGTGCCGCGTCCGGAGACCGAGGTGCTCGCCGGCTGGGGGGTGGACCGGGCGCGGGCGGTCCTCGACGAGGGACGGACGCCGGTCGTCGTGGACCTGTGCACCGGCTCGGGGGCGATGGCGCTGGCCCTTGCCACCGAGGTCCCCGAGGCGGACGTGCACGCGGTCGAGCTGGACGAGAGGGCGCACGCGTGGGCTGAGCGGAACCTCCGGGGCAGCGGCGTCGACCTGCGCCAGGGGGACATGGCGGACGCGTTCCGCGACCTCGACGGGGCCGTCGACGTGGTCGTCTGCAACCCGCCCTACATCCCGCTCGAGGCCTACGAGTCCGTCGAGGCCGAGGCCCGCGACCACGACCCGGACCTGGCGCTGTGGTCCGGCCGGGACGGCCTCGACGCGATGCGGGAGCTCGAGCGGGTCGCCGCCCGGCTCCTGCGGCCCGGGGGAGTGGTCGGTGCCGAGCATGCCGAGGTCCAGGGGGAGTCGGCCCCCGCGGTGTTCGCCGGGACGGGACGTTGGCGCGACGTACGCGACAACCCGGACCTGGCAGGTCGGCCGCGCTTCGTCACCGCACGGCTGGCACGATGAGCCGGTGAGCAACCGGTTCAGCACGCACGACGAGACCGAGCGCGAGGCGGGCATCGCCAACGCCGCCCTCGCGGTCCAGCGGGGACAGCTCGTGGTCTTCCCCACGGACACCGTCTACGGCATCGGCGCGGACGCGTTCGACCCCGCCTCGGTGCGCCGTCTCCTGGCCGCCAAGGGACGCGGGCGCGACATGCCCCCGCCGGTGCTCGTCTCGGCCCCGACCACCCTCGACGCGCTCGCGGTCGGCGTGCCGTCGTACGCCCGCGCGCTCATCGCTGAGCTCTGGCCGGGGCCGCTGACCATCGTGTGCCGCCAGCAACCGTCCCTGCAGTGGGACCTCGGCGACACCCGTGGCACGGTCGCGGTGCGGATGCCCGACCACGAGGTCGCGCTCGAGCTCCTCGCCCGCACCGGGCCGCTGGCGGTGAGCAGCGCGAACCTCACCGGCAAGGACGCGGCCACCGACGCCGACCAGGCCGAAGCGATGCTGGGGGAGTCGGTCGAGGTGGTCATCGACGGCGGCCCGACCAGGGGCAACGTCCCCTCGACGATCGTCGACTGCACCGGCGACACCGGCCGGGTGCTCCGCGCCGGCGTGATCCCGCTGTGGCGGCTCAACCAGATCGTGGAACCCCTCGGAGCCGTGATCGAGGGCCAGGACTCCTCGGACGGGGAGCAGGGGTAGCCTCCGCCCGTGCGCGAGTACCTCACCGTCTTCCTCGTCGCCGCGGTGATCACCTACCTGCTGGGGGTGGTCGCGCGGGAGATCGCGCTGCGGACGGGGGCGGTCGCGAAGGTCCGCGACCGGGACGTGCACGCGATCCCGATCCCGTACTTCGGAGGGATCGCCATGCTCGGCGGCCTCGGCGCGGGGTTCGCCGTGGCGCGACAGCTGCCGTTCCTGTCGCTCAGCGACGACCAGATCTTCAAGGACGCGGGCGTCGTGCTCGTGGCGGGGGCGCTGATCTGCGCCGTCGGGGTCCTCGACGACCTGCTCGAGCTGGACGCGCTCACGAAGTTCGGCGGGCAGCTGGTGGCGGCCGGCTTCCTGGTGTTCTTCGAGGTGCAGTACTACTCGTTCCAGCTGCCCGGCGGGGACCAGATCGCCCTCGACACCACCCAGGCGGCGCTGGCCAGCGTGGTGGTGGTCGTGGCCACCGTGAACGCGGTGAACTTCGTCGACGGCCTCGACGGGCTGGCCGCGGGCGTGGTCGGGATCGGCGCGGTCGCGTTCTTCCTGTTCTCCTACCAGCTCGCCGCGATCAACAACGAGACGTTGGCCATCTCCGCGGCTCTCCTGACCGCGGCCCTGGCGGGGGCGACGGCGGGCTTCCTGCCGCACAACTTCTTCCCCGCGCGGATCTTCATGGGCGACTCCGGGTCGATGCTGATCGGGCTGGTGCTCGCCGGCTCCGCGCTGACGCTGACCGGGCAGTTCCCCTCGCTCGACATGCAGCAGGGCGGCGGCGGAGGCGAGGCCAGCTGGCTGCCCACGCTGCTCCCGATCATCCTGCCCATCGCGATCCTGGTCGTGCCCTTCGTCGACCTGGTGCTGGCCGTCGTACGACGGACCCGCGCGGGCCGGTCGCCGTTCGCACCCGACAAGCAGCACCTGCACCACCGGCTCCTCGAGATCGGCCACTCCCACCGCCGCGCCGTGCTGATCATGTGGCTCTGGGCGGGCCTGATCGCCTTCGGCGGTGTGTTCGCCAGCCTGTACTCCGGCAGGGTGACCACGGCGATCCTCGTCGTGTGGGTCTTGCTCACCGTCGCGCTGACCTTCTTCGTGCCGCGCGTGCACCGCCGAGGAACCCCCTCTCCCGGGCTCTAGACCGCCGATTTCCACCGCCTCGGGACTTTGTGCTAGTTTTCACAAGCGTTCCGGAAGCGGCCGCAGAGCCCACCGGAAGACGCAGCGCGAGAGCCCCACCGGACCCGACAGAACGGCCGCCTCATGACGACCGCCCAGCCGACGCCCCGTAGGGGACGGCCCGTGCTCGGGCCGCTGTCGGTCACCGCGGCGATCGGTCTCGTCCTGGTCGGCCTGGCGGCGGTGACCACCGGTCCCGCCGGCGCCGCCGGTGCGCTGGTCGGCATTCTCATGGTCTGCGCGGTCTTCGCGTTCGGGACCGTGGTCCTCGGCGTCGTGACCCGCGTCGCGCCCGCGGCGTCGCTGCTCGTGGCGCTTCTCACGTACACGCTCCAGGTGGTCGTCGTCGGGCTCGTCTACGTCGGCCTGAGCAGCGGAGGGGCCCTCGACGGACCGGTGGACCCGCGCTGGCTCTCGGGCGCGGTGATCGCCTCGACCCTGGCCTGGACCGTGACCCAGATCATGGTCACGATGCGGAGCCGCCAGCTCGCCTACGACCTGCCTTCCCAGGGGACGGAGGCGAGTGTCCGATGAGTAACAACGGCTGCTATTGTCCGGTGCGCGATGACTCAGCAGAATCCCGGCTCTGCTCCCGACGACGACTCCCCCAAAGGCGATCCGTGGCATGCGTTCGGATACCTCGTAGCGGGCGTGGGGCTGTACGGGTTTCTCGGCTGGCTCGCGGACCGGTGGCTCGGAACCTCGTTCCTTGTGGTCGTCGGGATCCTCGGCGGCGCCGGCCTCGGGCTCTACATGACCTTCGCCCGGTTCAACCGCAGCCAGGACCAGTAGTCGGAGCAGGAGAAGAACTAGTGCAGGAGAACTCGTGAGTTTCGCTCTCAGCCGCATCGGCGCTGTCGCTCCGACCGAGGAGGAGGGCTTCACCCCTCCGGGTCCCGGGGACTTCAACCTGCCGCCGCTCGGGCCCGACAACACGTTCGAGTTCCTCGGCCAGACGATGTACCTCGGCGTCACCAAGCCGATGATCCAGCTGGTGCTCGCGGCCGTCCTGGTGTTCTGGTTCTTCTACGCCGCCGCCAAGAAGCGCTCGATGGTCCCCGGCAAGCTGCAGTACGTCGGCGAGGTCGGCTACGGCTTCACCCGCAACAGCATCGGCCGCGACATCATCGGCAGCCACGACTTCATGCGGTTCGTGCCGTACCTGTTCGCGCTCTTCTTCTTCATCCTGCTGAACAACTTCTTCGGCTCGATCCCGTTCATCCAGTTCCCGACGTTCTCGCGCTCAGGCATGGTCTACGGCCTCGCCGCGCTGAGCTGGATCATCTACAACGCGGTCGGCATCCAGAAGCACGGCTTCGGCGGCTACCTCAAGCTCCAGTCGGTGCCCTCGGGCATCAAGGGCCCGATGCTGCTGCTCCTCGTGCCGCTCGAGTTCATGTCGAACATCCTGGTCCGCCCGGTCACGCTGGCCCTCCGTCTGTTCGCCAACATGCTGGCCGGCCACCTGCTCCTCATCCTCTTCGCGCTCGGCGGTGAGTACCTCCTGCTGCACGGCGCGACGCTGGTGAAGCCCGTCGGCATCCTTGCCTGGCTGCTCTTCATCGCCATCAGCTTCCTGGAGCTGCTGATCCAGTTCCTCCAGGCGTACGTGTTCGTCCTGCTCAACGCCATGTACATCTCCGGTGCTCTCGCAGAAGAGCACTGAGAGACCCGCCCCAGCCCGCAACAAGTAGTAACAACCGAAAGGAAGAAGCCGTGGAAGGCTCCGCAAACATGATCGGCTACGGCCTGGCTGCCATCGGCCCTGGTGTCGGTATCGGTCTGATCTTCGCCGCCTACATCAACGGTGTCGCCCGTCAGCCCGAGGCGCAGGGTCGTCTCCAGTCGATCGCGATTCTGGGCTTCGCCCTCGCCGAGGCGCTCGCCATCATCGGTATCGCCCTCGCGTTCGTGCTCTGACCCAAGCCCATCTGCACTGACGAAGGACCACGCCCATGAACTCGATCACCCTCGCGGCCGGTGGGGAAGAGCTGAACCCCCTCATCCCGCACCCGGTGGAGATCGTCCTCTCGCTGGTCGTCTTCGCGCTGCTCTACTTCGCCGTCAAGAAGTGGGTCGTCCCCAACTTCGAGAAGACGTTCGCGGAGCGCACGCAGGCGATCGAGGGT
>DASTPU010000050.1:0-15530 GCA_035762105.1 Nocardioidaceae bacterium
GCCGCGGTGCTCGGCGGCACCCAGTCGCTGCACACCAACTCCTACGACGAGGCGATCGCGCTTCCATCGGAGAAGGCGGCCCGTCTCGCCCTTCGCACCCAGCAGGTCCTCGCCTTCGAGACCGACGTGACCAAGACCGTCGACCCCTTCGCCGGGTCGTACGCGGTCGAGTCGCTGACCGACGAGATCGAGGAGGAGGCCCGCGCCCTGATGGCGAAGGTCGAGGAGCTCGGCGGTGCCGTGAAGGCGATCGAGCGCGGCTTCCAGAAGAACGAGATCGAGAAGGCGGCGTACCAGATCGCCAAGGAGATCGACTCCGCACAGCGCGTGGTCGTCGGGCTCAACAAGTACGCCTCGGCGGAGGAGGAGCCCTACGAGCCGCTGCGCGTGGACCCGGCGATCGAGGCACAGCAGGCCGAGCGGCTCGCGAGGCTACGCGCCGAGCGCGACAACGTCGCGGTCGAGAAGCACCTCGCGGAGCTGAGGAAGGCGGCGGAGGGCTCGGAGAACGTGCTGTACCCGATGAAGGAGGCGCTGCGCGCCCGCGCCACGGTCGGCGAGGTGTGCAACGCGCTCCGCGACGTGTGGGGCGCGTACTCGCCGCCGGACGCCTTCTGATCGGTTCCCGGAGAGGCGCCCGGGAAGGGTAGCCTCTCCTGACGTGTCCTCCTTAGTCCCTGCTGTCCTGGCCGCCGTCGACGATCTCGCCGACGAGCTGGTCGCGATCCGCCGGGACATCCATGCTCACCCTGAGGTGGCGTGGCTGGAGGAGCGCACGACGACCCTCGTCGCGAAGCGGCTCGAGGAGGCCGGACTCAGCCTCCAGCTGCTGCCCAAGAGCGGGCTGGTGGCCGAGGTCGGCACACCCGAGGGCCCCGTCGTCGGGCTGCGCGCGGACCTCGACGCCCTCGCCGTGGACGACCTCACCGTCGACCCGTGGCAGAGCCTGTACGACGGGGTGGCGCACGCCTGCGGCCACGACGTCCACACCGCAGCGCTGCTCGGAGCCGGCCTCGCCCTCGCGGCCGTCCACGCCGCGACGCCCCTGCCGGGCCGGGTGCGGCTGCTCTTCCAGCCCGCGGAGGAGGTCATGCCCGGCGGTGCGCTGGAGATGATCTCGACCGGGGCGCTCGACGGTGTGTGCAACGTCTTCGGCCTCCACTGCGACCCGGGCCTCGACGTCGGCCAGATCGGGCTCCGCGAGGGCCCGCTCACCGGCGCGGCCGACTCCATGACCGTCCGGCTCAGCGGCCGGGGAGGGCACACGTCGCGGCCGCACCTGACCCAGGACCTCACCTACGCGCTGGCCACCCTGGTGACCCAGCTGCCGGCGGCGCTGTCGCGGCGCCTCGACCCTCGGGCGGGTGCCAGCCTCGTCTGGGGCATCGTCCGCGCCGGCTCGGCGAAGAACGTGATCCCCGCAAGCGGCGAGGCGGCCGGCACGGTCCGCATGCTCGACGCGGTGGCCTGGGCCGAGGCGGAGGCGCTGATCCGTGAGCTGATCCGCCAGATCGTGGAGCCCTACGGCGTGGACGCGGAGGTCGACTACGTCCGCGGGGTGCCTCCGGTCGTCAACGAGGCTAGGTCGACGCAGCTCCTCGGCCACGCGGCCGAGCTGGTCGTCGGCAGGGACAGCCACGTGTACACACCCCAGAGCCTGGGCGGCGAGGACTTTGCCTGGTACCTCGAGTCCGTCCCCGGCGCGATGGCCCGTCTGGGCACCCGCACGCCGGGCGGTCCGACGTACGACCTCCACCAGGGCGACCTGCGCGTGGACGAGGGGGCGACCCCGATCGGCGCCAAGGTGCTGGCCACGGCTGCGCTCGAGGCGCTCACCGCCGCGGAGCGGGGCTGAAGGTCCCGCGGAGCCGGGACGGAAGTCACCGACATATAACGACTTGCTCAGCATCCCGGCGGTTGGGGCTGTTCTGGGGGCGGGGAGGAACTAGGGTGACCCTGGTTCGGCGCCAGGACATGGCGCCTCGTTTCGATCAAGGAGGCCCATCTTGCGTCGCATGACCAAGACGGCGGCATTGCTTTCCGCGGCTGCGCTCCTGCTCAGTGCCTGTGGGGGCAATGACGGGGAGACCAGCACCAACAACAACGGCGGCGAGCCCGCCGCCCAGTCAGACATCAAGGTCGGCATGGCCTACGACGTCGGCGGACGGGGCGACCAGTCCTTCAACGACGCCGCTGCCAAGGGCATGGACCAGGCCGTCGAAGAGTTCGGCATGGAGAGCCAGGAGTCCGAGGCCGCCGACGGCGAGCCGGAGTCCGCTCGCGAGGAGCGACTGCGCACCTTCGCCGACGCCGGCTACGACCCGATCATCGCGGTCGGCTTCGCCTACTCCGCTGCGGTCGCGAAGGTCGCCGCGGAGTACCCCGAGGTCCACTTCGCGATCATCGACGACGAGGGCGCACAGGCCGACAACATCGCAAACCTGGTCTTCGCCGAGGAGCAGGGCTCCTTCCTGGTCGGCGCCGCTGCGGCGCTCAAGACCGAGACCGACCACGTCGGCTTCATCGGTGGCGTCGAGGTCCCGCTGATCCAGAAGTTCGAGGCGGGCTTCATCGCGGGCGCCCAGGAGGTCAACCCGGACATCAAGATCGAGAAGACCTACCTGACCCAGGCCCCTGACTTCTCGGGCTTCAACGACCCGGCCAAGGGCAAGACCGCCGCGCAGGGCATGTTCGACGCCGGCGCCGACGTCGTGTACCACGCCGCGGGCGGCTCGGGTGGCGGCCTCTTCGAGGCTGCGGCCGAGTCCGACAACTGGGCGATCGGTGTCGACTCCGACCAGTACGAGCTCGCCGACGACTCCGTCAAGGACGTCATCCTGACCTCGATGCTGAAGAACGTCGACGTCGCGGTCTTCGAGTACCTCACCGAGGTCAACGACGGCAGCTTCCCGTCCGGCGTCGTTCGCTACGACCTCGAGTCCGACGGTGTCGGCTACTCCACCAGCGGTGGGTTCGTCGACGACATCGCCGACCAGCTCGACGAGTACAAGCAGAAGATCATCGACGGCGAGATCACGGTTCCCGACAAGCCGTGACCTTCGCACACAGCTGAAACCAGGCCCGGGGGCACGCGGTAGCGTTCCCCCGGGCTCTCTGTGTCACCCCCGCGGCGTCCGGCACACGGCGCGCGCGAAGCCGGTCCGGAAGGTGAGGAATGACGGACACCAGTACGACGGCCGCTCCCGCGGTCCACCTCGAAGGGATCGGGAAACGGTTCCCCGGCGTCATCGCCAACGACGACGTCAACATCGAGGTCCGGCGAGGCTCCATCCACGCCATCGTCGGGGAGAACGGCGCCGGCAAGTCGACGCTGATGAAGATCCTCTACGGTGTCCAGAAGCCCGACGCCGGAACGATCGAGATCGACGGCAAGCGGGTCGACCTCTCCTCACCGGCGGACGCGATCAAGGCCGGCGTCGGCATGGTGTTCCAGCACTTCATGCTCGCCGACAACCTCACCGTGCTCGAGAACGTCGTGCTCGGTGCCGAGAAGCTGCACGGCATCGGCAACGACGCCCGCGAGGAGATCAAGCGGATCTCCGACGCCTACGGCCTCGGTGTGGAGCCGGACCAGCTCGTCGAGGAGCTCGGGGTCGGTGACCGGCAGCGCGTGGAGATCCTCAAGGTCCTCTACCGCGGCGCTCGCACCGTCATCCTCGACGAGCCCACCGCCGTGCTCGTCCCGCAGGAGGTCGACGAGCTCTTCGGCAACCTGCGCGAGCTCAAGTCCGAGGGGCTCGCGGTCATCTTCATCTCGCACAAGCTCGACGAGGTCCTCTCCGTCGCCGACGTGGTCACCGTGATGCGTCGCGGCACCACCGTGGCCACCGTGGACCCGTCGTCGGTGACCGCACACGAGCTCGCCGAGCTCATGGTCGGCTCCGAGCTGCCCTCGCCGAGCACCGAGTCCTCCACCGTCACCGACGAGGTGCTGCTCGAGGTCAAGCACCTGAGCCTGCCCACGCCCGACGGCCGTCCGCTGCTCGACGACATCTCCTTCAAGATCCACCGTGGCGAGGTCCTCGGCATCGCCGGCGTCGAGGGCAACGGCCAGTCCGAGCTCGTCGAGACGATCATGGGCATGCTGCCCGGCTCAACGGGCGTCATCGAGCTCGCCGGACGGGACCAGTCGAGGCTCTCCACCCGCCGCCGGCGCGAGGAGGGCATCGGCTACATCCCTGCCGACCGGCACCGGCACGGACTTCTCCTCGACGCCCCGCTGTGGGAGAACCGGATCCTCGGCCACCAGACACGCAAGCCCAGCAGCAAGGGCATCTTCATCGACAAGCGCGCCTCGCGTGCCGACACCGCGCGGATCATCGAGGAGTACGACGTACGCACGCCCGGCCCCGACGTCCTCGCCCGCGCGCTGTCCGGAGGCAACCAGCAGAAGCTGATCGTCGGACGCGAGATGAGCGGCGACCCGATCCTGCTCATCGCGGCCCACCCGACCCGCGGCGTCGACGTCGGCGCGCAGGCGGCGATCTGGGACCAGATCAAGGACGCACGAAGGAAGGGACTGGCCGTGCTCCTCATCTCGGCCGACCTCGACGAGCTGATCGGCCTCTCCGACCGGATCCAGGTGATCCTCCGCGGGAAGCTGGTCGGCGAGTTCGACCCGAGCCACGTGACCCCCGAGCAGCTCGGCTCGGCCATGACGGGAGCAGGGGACAAGGCATGAGCCCACGGATGACGAGGATCGTTCTCGGCGTCGCGGCGCCGGTGCTGGCGCTGGTCGCGGCCTTCGCGATCACCAGCGCGGTGCTGCTGGTCGCCGGCGACCCCGCGGGGGAGGTCTGGGCGACGATCCTGTCGGTGCCCGAGCCCCGCAACATGGTCAACATCGTCAACAGTGCGACAGTGCTCTACCTGTCCGGGCTGGCGGTGGCGATCGGCTTCAAGATGAACCTGTTCAACATCGGCGTGGACGGGCAGTACCGCATCGCCGCCTTCGCGGCCGCGGTTGTGGCCGGTGAGGGCTGGCTGCCCGGTCCGCTCAACATCGTCCTCGCGATCCTCGCCGCGGTCCTTGTGGGCGCGGCGTGGGCCGGTATCGCCGGCGTCCTCCGCGCCACCCGCGGCGTCAGCGAGGTCATCTCGACGATCATGCTGAACTTCATCTCGACCTCGATCGTGGCGTACTTCCTGCGCCAGGTCGCGGTCCGCGAGGAGGGCAGCAACATCATCGGCACCAAGCCGATCCCCGAGTCCAGCCGGATCCCGGGCATCTCGGTCTCGGAGACCGTGACCACGGACATCTACGGCTTCCTGTTCATCGCGCTGCTCGCCGGTGTCGTGTACTGGGTGGTCCTGAACCGCACGCGGTTCGGGTTCGACCTGCGGGCGACCGGACAGTCGCAGACCGCCGCCGTGGCCAGCGGCGTGAACGTCAAGCGGATGACGGTCACCGCGATGCTCGTCTCGGGCGGTGTCGCCGGCCTCGTCGGGCTGCCGATCCTCTTCGGCAGCGCCTACTCCTACGGCTCCACGTTCCAGTCCGGGCTCGGCTTCGCCGGCATCGCGATCGCGCTGCTCGGCCGCAACCACCCCGTCGGCATCGCGCTCGGGGCACTGCTGTTCGCCTTCCTCGACGAGCAGTCCAACCCGCTGCAGATCCTCGTCGACGTCTCCCCGGACATCGTCAAGATCACCCAGGGCATCATCGTGCTGACGGTCGTGATCTCCTACGAGGTCGTCCGCCGCTACGGCCTGCGTCTCGAGCAACGCCACGTGGCGCAGGCGCTCGAACGTGAGGCAGGCACGAAGTCGGAGGTGGCGGCATGACCACGATGGAACGCGAGCTCCAGCAGCCGCGCGCACCCAAGCAGGCACGTCGCGTATCTCCCTGGTGGTTCCTCCTCGCCCTCGCCGGCGTGCTCCTCCTGCTCTCGGTGCTCCAGCTGGTCACCGGCGCACAGGACCTGGCCTCGTCGGGCACGGTGCGCGCCACCCTCATCGCGACGGTGCCGATCGCGCTCGCTGCGCTCGGCGGCCTGTGGTCGGAGCGGGCCGGCGTGGTCAACATCGGCCTCGAGGGCATGATGATCCTCGGCACCTACGGCGCCGGGTTCTTCGGCTACCACTACGGCCCGTGGGTGGGCGTCCTCGGCGCCATCGCGCTCGGGGCGGTCGGCGGCCTGATCCACGCCGTGGCGACCGTGGTGTTCGGCGTCGACCACATCATCTCCGGTGTCGCGATCAACATCATCGCGCTCGGCGTGACGCAGTACCTCGCGGTGCTGACCTTCACCGGGCTGCCCGGCGGCGGCCAGACGCAGTCACCGAAGCTGGAGGACGTCGGAGCCATCACGATCGGCCCGCTGTCCGACGCCCTCGGCACGGTGGAGGGGGCAGACATCTTCTTCGTCTCCGAGACCGCCGCCGTGCTGCGGGCCCTGGTGACGAGCCTGTCGCTGCTCGTGCTCCTCGCCCTCGTGCTGTTCGTGGTGACCTACTTCCTGCTCTGGCGCACCTCCTTCGGCCTGCGCCTGCGGTCCTGCGGTGAGAGCCCCGTCGCCGCCGAGTCTCTCGGCGTCAACGTCTACCGGTACAAGTTCATCGCGGTGCTGACCTCAGGTTCGCTGGCCGGGCTCGCGGGTGGCTTCCTGGCCCTGGTCGCGTCGAGCAACTACCGCGACGGGCAGACCGGCGGACGTGGCTACATCGGCCTGGCCGCGATGATCTTCGGCAACTGGCGCCCGGGCGGCGTCCTGATGGGCTCCGGTCTGTTCGGCTACACCGAGACCCTCGGTCTGCGCCAGGGTGGGACGTCCGTGCACGCGCTGCTCCTCGCCATCGCGCTGCTGCTCCTGGCCGCCGCCGTCTGGCAGTTCCGCCGTGGCCAGCAGGTCGCGACGTTCGTGTCCGTGGGCCTCGCGCTCGCGGTCGGCGCGCTGTACTTCTCCATCGACGAGGTGCCCGGCGACTTCACCCGGATGACGCCGTACGTCGCGACGCTGCTCGTCCTGGCGCTCGCCTCCCAGCGGCTCCGGATGCCGGCCGCCGACGGCGTGATCTACCGCAGAGGCACGGCGGGCTAGCGATGGCGGAGACGGAGGGCTTCGACTGGCCGGCGCTGCAAGAACGGGCGACCGAGGCGATGCGGCACGCCTACGCGCCGTACTCGAAGTACCCGGTCGGCGCCGCCGCGGTCGTGGACGACGGCCGGGTGATCGTCGGCTGCAACGTCGAGAACGCGGCCTACGGCGTCGGCCTGTGTGCCGAGTGCGGGGTGGTGTCGCAGCTGCACGCCACGGGAGGTGGACGGCTGACCCACTTCGTGTGCGTCAACGGCGACGGCGACGTGATCATGCCGTGCGGCCGGTGCCGGCAGCTGCTCTTCGAGCACGGCGGCCCGGCTCTCGAGCTGCTGACGGTCTCGGGGGTCCGCCGGATGGACCAGGTCCTGCCGGACGCGTTCGGTCCCGCGTCGCTGAGCGACTATGCCGACCACGACGCTTGACCTGACCGACCCGGCGGTCGTCGCCGACCCCTACCCGTACTTCGCGGAGGAGCGTCGCCGGCATGCCGTGGCGTGGCACGAGCCGTCCGGGACGTGGCTCACGTTCGACCACGCGAGCGCCGACGCCGTCCTGCGGCACCGCGCCCTCGGCCGGATCTGGAAGGACCGCGAGCCGGTGGACCGGTTCGAGCCGTTCAACCTGCTGCACCGCAACCAGATGATGGAGAACGAGCCGCCGGACCACACGCGGCTGCGCCGGCTCGTCGCCGGCGCGTTCGCCCGGGGGCACGTGGAGCGCCTCCGCCCGCGCGTGCGCGTCCTGGCGCAGGAGCTGCTCGACGCCGTCGACCCTGCCGGTTTCGACGTCGTGCGCGAGTACGCCGAGCCGCTGCCCGTGCTGGTCATCGCCGAGCTGCTCGGCGTCCCGGCCACGCTGGCACCCGAGCTCCGGGCCTGGTCGCAGGCGATCGTGCGGATGTACGAGGTCGCGCCGAGCGAGCAGGAGCAGGACGCCGCGGTCCGGGCGGCCGCGGACTTCGCCGCGATGGTGCGCGAGCTCGCGCGGGAGCGGGCGTCCTCGCCGCGCGACGACCTGGTCAGCGACCTCGTGGCCGCGCGGGTGGGTTCGAGAGCCGGTGCGGCCCGGCTCGGCGAGGACGAGGTCGTGGCGTCCGCCGTACTCCTCCTCAACGCGGGGCACGAGGCGTCGGTAAACGTCTTCGGCAACGGCCTGGTCGCGATGCTCGCGCGCGGTCTGGGGCCCGAGCCGGGCGAGGTGCCTGCGTGCGTGGAGGAGATGCTGCGCTTCGACTCCGCCCTGCAGCTCTTCGAGCGCACCGCCACCGGGGACGTGCGCGTCGGGGGTGTCACCGTCGAGAAGGGCGGGAAGGTCGCGGCGCTGCTCGGCGCGGCGAACCGCGACCCCGCCGTCTTCGAGGACCCGGACACGTTCCGGCCCACCCGCGACCCGAACCCGCACCTGGCCTTCGGGGCCGGGGTGCACTTCTGCCTCGGCGCCCCCCTCGCCCGGGTGGAGCTCGCGGAGTCGCTCGACCTGCTGTGGTCGAGGATGCCGGGGCTGAGCCTGGTCGACGAGCCCACCCCGCGCGGCACGTTCGTGCTCCGTGGCTACACCTCGGTGCGTGTCGGCACCGCAACCGGAAGGAACCCCCGATGACCGAGCAGCACGACGCAGTCGAGGTGATCGTCGCCAAGCGCGACGGGGCGGCGCTCACCGACTCCCAGATCGACTGGGTCGTCGACGCCTACACCCGCGGCGTGGTCGCCGACGAGCAGATGTCGGCGCTCGCCATGGCGATTCTGCTCAACGGCATGACCCGGAGCGAGATCTCGCGCTGGACCGCCGCGATGATCGCGTCCGGCGAGCGGATGGACTTCTCCTCGCTGTCCCGGCCGACCGCGGACAAGCACTCGACCGGCGGTGTCGGTGACAAGATCACGCTGCCGCTGGCGCCGTTGGTTGCGGCGTGCGGGGTCGCCGTTCCGCAGCTCTCCGGGCGCGGCCTCGGCCACACCGGCGGCACCCTCGACAAGCTGGAGTCCGTCCCCGGCTGGCGCGCCGACCTGACCAACGACGAGATGATGCGCCAGCTCGAGGAGGTGGGCGCGGTCATCTGCGCCGCCGGTGCGGGTCTGGCGCCCGCGGACAAGAAGCTCTACGCGCTGCGCGACGTCACCGGGACGGTCGAGGCGATCCCGCTGATCGCGAGCTCGATCATGAGCAAGAAGATCGCCGAGGGCACGGGTGCGCTGGTGCTCGACGTGAAGGTCGGCTCGGGTGCGTTCATGAAGGACGCGGACCGCGCGCGTGAGCTCGCCGAGACCATGGTCGCGCTCGGCACGGATGCCGGGGTCCGCACGGTCGCCCTGCTCACCGACATGTCCACGCCGCTCGGCCTCACCGCCGGCAACGCGCTCGAGGTGCGCGAGTCGGTGGAGGTGCTCGCCGGCGGCGGGCCCGCCGACGTCGTCGAGCTGACCCTGGCCCTGGCCCGCGAGATGCTCACCGCCGCCGGCGTCGAGGACGTCGACCCTGCCGACCGGCTGGCCGACGGCACGGCGATGGACACGTGGAAGGCGATGATCCGGGCGCAGGGCGGTGACCCCGACGCGACGCTGCCGGTGGCCCGGGAGACCCACGTCGTGACCGCGCCCGCCAGCGGCGTGCTCAGCCGGCTCGACGCCCTCGCGGTGGGCATGGCCGCGTGGCGGCTCGGCGCGGGGCGGGCGCGCAAGGAGGACCCGGTGCAGGCCGGTGCGGGGGTCGAGATGCACGCCAAGCCTGGT
Organism: Nocardioidaceae bacterium; assembly: GCA_035762105.1. GTDB lineage: Bacteria > Actinomycetota > Actinomycetes > Propionibacteriales > Nocardioidaceae > Nocardioides_C. The sequence goes on from DASTPU010000050.1 coordinate 9,791, forward strand.
GACGAGGTCGTCGAGGGCCAGCCGCTGATGACGCTCCACACCGACGACGGCGGCCGTTTCGGGCGTGCCCTCGACGGTCTGCTGGACGGGGTCGAGGTCACGCCGCGCGGTTCGACGTACACGCCGACACCGCTGGTGATCGACCGGGTCAGCTGAGCAGCAGCACCACGGTCTCGGCGACACAGGCGGGCTTGTCCTCGCCCTCGATCTCGACGACGTACTTGATCACGGCCTGCTTGCCGGTCGGCAGCTCGGTCACCTCGCCGAAGCTCGCGGTGCAGCGGACGCGCGAGCCGACCCTGACCGGGTTGGGGAAGCGCACCTTGTTCACGCCGTAGTTGAGCTTGGCGCCCGGCGTCTCGAGGCGGAAGATCTGCGAACCGAAGTAGGGAACCATCGACAGGGTGAGGTACCCGTGCGCGATCGTGCCGCCGAACGGGCCGTCCTTCGAGCGCTCCACGTCGACGTGGATCCACTGGTGGTCGCCGGTCGCGTCCGCGAAGGCGTTGACGCGGTCCTGGTCGATGACCAGCCAGTCGCTCGTGCCGAGCTCCTCACCGGCAGCGGTGGCGACTTCGTCGAAGGTCGTGAAAACGCGCATGGGTGCCTCTCAGGTCGGGATGCAAGGATGTCGTCATGGCTGAACTTATCCCTGCCCCGACACGCATCCCCGTCCCGGGTGGCAAGGTCATAGACGAGTACGTCGGCCGGGTCACCACCGGCACCGAGTCGGTGTCCGTCGCCCACATGGTCGCACCCGGCGGCTGGAGCGAGCCCGCGCAGCAGCCAGAGTTCGACGAGGTGACGGTCGTCCTGCGCGGCACCGTCCTCGTGGAGGTCACCGACGGCGACGGCTCGACCCAGACCGTCGCCGTGCCGGCCGGGCAGGCCATCGTGACGAAGGCGGGGGAGCGGGTGCGGTACTCCACCGGCGACGAGGAGACCGAGTACGTCGCGGTCTGCCTGCCGGCCTTCTCGCCCGACATCGTGCACCGCGACGCCGAGGGCGACGAATGAGCCAGGTGGTCACCGAGGTGCACGTCCCCACGCGGGACCAGGTGCACCGCGCGCCGAAGGTGCTGCTGCACGACCACCTCGACGGCGGGCTTCGGCCGCAGACCATCATCGACCTCGCGCCCGGCGCGGGCCACGCGCTGCCTGCCGACGACGCCGAGTCGCTGCGCCACTGGTTCGCGGAGTCCGCCAACTCCGGGTCCCTCGAGCGCTACCTCGAGACCTTCGACCACACGGTCGCGGTGATGCAGTCGGCGGAGAACATCCGCCGCGTCGCCCAGGAGTGCGTCGAGGACCTCGCCGAGGACGGGGTCGTCTACGCGGAGGTCCGCTACGCCCCCGAGCAGCACCTCGTCGGCGGTCTCTCGCTGGAGCAGGTCGTCGAGGCGGTCAAGGAGGGGTTCGAGGCAGGCGAGGAGCAGGCCCGGGCGAACAGGCAGCCCATCGTGGTACGCCAGATCCTCACCGCGATGCGGCACCAGGCCCGCTCGCGCGAGATCGCCGAGCTCGTGGTCCGCTACCGCGACGAGGGCGTTCTCGGCTTCGACATCGCCGGCGCAGAGGCGGGCTTCCCACCCACCCGCCACCTCGACGCGTTCGAGTACCTCCAGCGGGAGAACGCCCACTTCACGATCCATGCGGGCGAGGCGTTCGGCCTGCCGTCGATCTGGGAGGCGATCCAGTGGTGCGGGGCGGACCGTCTCGGGCACGGCGTGCGGATCATCGACGACATCACCCGGGACCCCGACGGCGGCTACCGGCTCGGGCGGCTCGCGTCGTACGTGCGGGACAAGCGGATCCCTCTGGAGATGTGCCCGTCGTCAAACGTCCAGACAGGTGCGGCGGCCTCGATCGCCGAGCACCCGATCGGGATCCTCAAGGAGCTCGGCTTCCGCGTGACCGTCAACACCGACAACCGGTTGATGAGCGGAACCTCGATGACCGACGAGATGTTTGCGCTGGTGGAGGCCTTCGGATACACCCTCGAGGACCTGCGCTGGTTCACGATCAACGCCATGAAATCGGCGTTCCTGCCCTTCGACGAGCGGCTCGCGATCATCAACACCGAGATCAAGCCTGCCTACGCGGTTCTCGCCGCGATGGCTTAGCACGGTAGTCTCCTCCGGGACAACTGGGAGGGAGACCCTTTTCACATGGGCGGACGACACAGCGCTGCTGGACGTGAGCGCCGGTCGCGGGCTGTGCCTGTGCTGGGTGTACTCGTTGCCGCGGCGGTCATCGCGGTCGGTGGGTTCGTCGTCACGGGCAACGCGACCAAGGAACCCGGCCAGGCGTCGTGCGAGGACTCGATAGCAGTTCGGCTCGCGGCGTCCCCGGACATCGCGCCGGCGATCGGCGAGGCCGCTCGCGACCTCGAGAAGGAGGGCGCCGCGGTGGACGGCCTCTGCGTCGACTACGACGTGCAGCCGGTCGCCCCGGAGCAGGTCGCGGAGGTGCTCGCCTCGGAGCCGGAGGACAGCCCGGACCTGTGGGCACCCGACCTCTCGGTCTGGCTGACCCGCGCCGAGCTCGCCGGCGCCGAGATCACTCCCGTCTCGGACTCCATGGCGAGCTCTCCCGTCGTCGTGGTCGGCCCGAACGGGCAGGAGCCCTCCTCCTGGCAGGAGGTCGGCATGAACACCGTGGCCTACCTCGACCCGCTGACCAGCTCCGCAAGCACCGTCGCCCTGCTCTCCGCCTTCGGTGAGATGGCCGTGACGGGCGCCAGCGAGACCGAGATGGGCGCGATGATGGTTCCGCTCGCCCAGCGGTACGGCGCCCAGCCCGACAAGCCGGAGACGCCCGAGGACGTCGCGCGCGCGGCCGCCGAGGGCACGTTCGGTGTGCTGACCGAGCAGCAGCTCGTGAGCCTCCAGAAGTCCGGCGTCGGCCGGAGCCTCGAGGCGACCGTCCCCTCGTCCGGCACGATGCTGCTCGACTACCCGCTCGCGTCCCTCTCGGCAGACCCTGCGGTCGAGGACGCCGGCCGCCAGCTCGCGGCGTACCTGTCCAGCTCCGTCGGGGGCGAGATCCTGGCCGCCAACGGGTTCCGGGAGGCCAACAGCAAGCCGCTCGACTCCGGGGAGGGCCTCGGGTCGAAGCCCTACGCCTCGTTGCCCTCGCCCGCCGCGGAGCAGGTCTCCGGTGCGCTCCGCCAATGGGCCGTGCTGACCGTGCCTTCACGCCTCCTGACCGTCGTGGACGTCTCCGGCTCCATGGACTTCACCGACGCCGGGACCACACGCATCTCGCTCGCGGTGACCGCAGCGCAGGGCGCGCTCCAGCTCTTCCCCGACAACGCCGAGATCGGCCTGTGGGCGTTCTCCGAGCGTCTCGGTGAGGGCAGCCGCGACTACGTCCCGCTCGCCCCCGTGGAGACGCTCAGCGCGACGTCCGGCGGCGCGACACACCGTGAGCAGCTCGCGGCGGCGCTGAAGAAGCTGCCCGGCATGACCGACGGCGGTACCGGTCTCTACGACACCGCGCTCGCTGCGATCCGCACGCTGCAGGACGACTACGAGGCCCGCGCGGTCAACAGCGTGATCCTGCTGACCGACGGCGAGAACGAGGACCCCGGCAGCCTGTCGCTCGACGAGCTCGTGCAGACCATCGAGCGCGAGCGCGACCCTGCGCGTCCGATCCAGGTGATCGCCATCGGCATGGGCCCGGACGCCGACGCCAAGGCTCTGCGCAAGATCGCGGCGGCCACGGGTGGTCGCAGCTACGTCGCCCGCAACCCCGAGGACATCTCGGAAGTGTTCATCGACGCGATGCTCGCCCGCTGACGCTCAGGCGCCCGGCTGGGGGTCGGGCCGTCGTGAGCCGACCAGCAGCGTGATGTGCCGGTAGGCCTCCTCGGAGGTCATCGGCGTGCAACCGAGCTCCACCGCGTGGGCCACCACGCGGGGCTCGTCGCGCAGCAGCATGAGGCCGCGCCGCAGCAGCACGAGCGGGTGCTTTCGCCGCTCGCGCAGGTCGCGGGTCAGCCGGCGCCAGAACGTGACGCCGCGGTGGTTGCGGACGCAGATCGCGTCGGCGAGCAGACCGCGCTCCCGGCAGCCTGCGACGATCTCCTGCGCGAAGATCCCCTCGGCGACGAAGAACCCGGCGCCGTCGAGGTCGAGCACCCGATGACCGACCCTGCCGTCGTGCGCGAGGTCGTAGATCGGCACGTCGGCCTTGCCGTCGCGGCACAGCGCCTCGACAGCGGCCACCGCGTCGTCGCGGAGCCAGGAGTCGGGGTCGTCCCAGTCGACGATCGACTCGTGGCCCAGGTCGACGCGGGGGAGGGAAGGGTCGCTGCCGTCCTTGTAGAAGTCGTCGAGGTTGAGCACCGGCAGGCCGATGCGCCTGGAGAGCCGGGACTTGCCCGACCCCGAGGGGCCGGCGAGCACGATGACCTGAGCGTGCACGCGCCGCTCAGATCCCGATCGGGTGCCAGACCGTCTTGGTCTCGAGGAAGGCGGTCATCCGCTCGATGCCGGGCTGCACGGTCCAGTCGGTCGCGGGCGCGGGACGCACGACGCGCTTGAGGTTCTCGGCGGCGGCCTCCTCGAGGCTCTTGGCCACGTCGACGTCCTCGACCCCGGTGAGGTCGATCGCGTTGACGTCCATGTGCGAGGCCAGCCAGGGGCCGATCTCGGCTGCGTCCCCGGTGAGGATGTTGACCACGCCGCCGGGCACGTCGGAGGTGGCGAGCACCTCCGACAGTGTGATCGCGGGCAGCGGCCGTTCGTACGACGTGACGACGACGGCGGTGTTGCCTGTGACGACCACCGGCGCCACCACGGAGACCAGTCCGAGCAGTGAGGAGTCCTGCGGGGCGAGAACGGCGACGACGCCGGTCGGGTCGGGCAGGGAGAAGTTGAAGTACGGCCCGGCGACCGGATTCGCGCTGCCGACGACCTGCGCGATCTTGTCGGCCCACCCGGCGTACCAGACCAGCCGGTCGACAGCCTCGTCGACGGCCGCCTCGGCCTGCCGCTTGGAGAGCCCCTCGGAGAGGGCGACCTCCTCGACGAACTGCGCGCGGCGACCCTCGAGGACCTCGGCGACCCGGTAGAGGACCTGGCCGCGGTTGTACGGCGTGCGGGCCGACCAGCCGCCGAAGGCCTTCCGTGCGGCGCCGACGGCGTCGCGGCCGTCCTTGCGGGAGGCCTTGGAGGCGTTGGCGAGGAACCGGCCCTTGTGGTCGAGGACCTCGTAGGAGCGGCCGGACTCCGAGCGGGGGAAGGCGCCGCCGACGTAGAGCTTGTAGGTCTTGCGGACCTCGAGCCGTGCGCTGTCTGCAGAGGGGGTCATCGGGGTCCCCGCGGAAGTGTGAGCGCAGCGAGCAGTTTCGTGGGGTGGTTCATCGGACGTATGCCTCCAAGCCGTGTCGGCCGCCCTCGCGGCCGTATCCGGACTCCTTGTAGCCGCCGAAGGGACTGGTGGGGTCGAAGCGGTTGAACGTGTTGGCCCAGACCACGCCGGCGCGCAGTTGGTCGGCCATCCAGAGGATGCGCGAGCCCTTGTCGGTCCACACGCCCGCGGACAGGCCGAAGGGGGTGTTGTTGGCCTTCTCCACGGCCTCGGCCGGGGTGCGGAAGGTCAGCACCGACAGGACGGGCCCGAAGATCTCCTCGCGGGCGATCCGGTGGGCCTGGGTGACGCCGGTGAAGATCGTCGGCGGGAACCAGTACCCGGTGCTGGGCAGCTCGCAGGCCGGGGACCAGCGGTCCGCGCC
>DASTPU010000051.1:0-36688 GCA_035762105.1 Nocardioidaceae bacterium
GTGGCCGGCACGGCGTCGGCGTCCGGGGAGTATGAGGAGGGGGCAATGGCGCAGGTGCCACCGCAACGGGCAGCGGCCGACGCCGCCGCTGACCCCGAGGTGCTGATCTCGAGGCTCAGCGAGGACCTCGAGCGCACGATCGCGTTCGCCGAGGAGTGCCGGTGGCGTTTCCCGGAGCTGCAGGCCGAGGCCGACGAGCTCGCCGCGAACGCGATGGCGCTGTTCAGCAAGAGCGTGCGGTCGATGCACGTCCAGGCGAACCGGGACAAGTAACCGGCCTCGTCGCGGACCCAGTCACGTTCGCTACGGTGGTGGTGACCGACCCGCAACCGTGAAGGACAGTGCCCCCCGCTCCGATGGACGATTCCCAACAACCTTCGCGTCACCCCGATCCCGGTGGTGACGCGGCATGACCGAGATTCTCCTCCTCGCACTGTCGCTCGGGCTGGTCCTCGCGTGCGGCGTCTTCGTCGCCGCCGAGTTCGCCTTCGTCACCGTCGACCGCGGGACCGTCGACCGGGCGGCTGAGGGCGGTGACCGCGCCGCGCAGGGTGTGCAGTCCGCGCTGAGGTCGCTGTCCACCCAGCTCTCCGGCGCACAGGTCGGCATCACCGTGACCAACCTGGCGATCGGCTTCCTGGCCGAGCCGGCAGTCGCGAAGCTGATCGACGGGCCGCTCGCGTCCGCCGGCCTGCCGGAGTCGGCCGTGCGGCCGGTCTCGATCGGCATCGGGATCGCGCTCGCGACCGGCTTCACCATGGTGTTCGGTGAGCTGGTCCCCAAGAACCTCGCCATCGCCAAGCCCCTCGGCACCGCCAAGGCAACCCAGGCGGTCCAGCGCGGCTTCACCGCCGCGATGCGCTACCCGATCGGTGTGCTCAACGGCTCCGCGAACGCGATCGTGCGCCGGCTCGGTATGGAGCCGCAGGAGGAGCTGCGGTCCGCCCGCACCTCCCAGGAGCTCGCCTCGCTCATCCGCCGGTCGGCGATGCAGGGCACGCTGGACTCCGAGACCGCCGACCTGATGGAGCGTTCGGTGACGTTCGCCCGGCGTACGGCGGGGGAGATCATGACCCCCCGGGTGCACATGGACAGCGTCGACGCCCAGGACAACGCCAACGCGGTGATCGAGCTGGCACGCGCCACCGGCCACTCCCGCTTCCCGGTGGTGTCCCGCGAGAACGACAACGTCGTCGGGGCCGTGCACGTGAAGAACGCGGTCGCCGTCGACGTCGCGCGGCGGGGGAGTACCCGCGTGCGCAGCATCATGGTCGACGCCACCGTGGTCCCCGAGACGCTCAAGCTGGACCCCCTGCTCTCGCTGCTGCGCGAGGAGGGCTTCCAGATGGCGATCGTGGCCGACGAGTACGGCGGCACGGCCGGCGTCGTGACGCTCGAGGACGTCGTCGAGGAGATCGTCGGGGACATCGCCGACGAGCACGACCCGCTCGGCTCCCGGGCACGCCGCCGGCGTGACGGGGTGTGGCTGGTCTCCGGCCTGCTCCGTCCCGACGAGGTCGCCTCCGTGAGCGGCATCGACCTGCCGGAGCACGAGGACTACGACACGATCGCCGGCCTGTTCCTGCAGATGCTCGGCCGGATGCCCGGGCCGGGTGACCAGGTCGTCGTACCACTGCCGGTGAAGCTCGACGAGGACGGCGACCCGCTCCCCGCCGAGGAGGCGGTGATCACCGTCGAGCGGCTCGACGGCCTGCGCATCGACCGGCTCGCGCTCACGTCGCGGCCGGCGTCCGGCCGGGAGGAGGGCGGCAACGGTGAGTGACTACGCCGCGCTGATCTTCGCCCTGGTGCTGCTCGCGGCCAACGCGTTCTTCGTGGGCGCCGAGTTCGCGCTGATCTCCGCACGCCGCACGCAGATCGAGCCGCGTGCAGCGGCCGGCTCCCGGATGGCCCGCACCACCTTGCGTGCCATGGAGAACATCTCGCTGGTGATGGCGGGTGCACAGCTCGGGATCACGCTCGCGTCGCTCGGCCTCGGCGCGATCGGCGAGCCCGCGGTCGCACATCTTCTCGAGCCGGTCTTCCACGCGCTGGGCCTCTCCGACAACCTACTGCACCCGGTCGCCTTCGTGGTCGCGATGACGATCGTGGTGTACCTGCACGTCGTGCTCGGCGAGATGGTGCCGAAGAACATCGCTCTCGCCGGGCCGGACCGGGCCGCGCTCGTGCTCGGGCCACCGATGGTCGTCGTGGTCACGATCCTCAAGCCGGTGGTCGTCGTCCTGAACGCGATCGCCAACGGCGTCCTTCGCCTGATGCGGATCGAGCCGAAGGCCGAGGTGACCTCGGCCTTCACCCGCGAGGAGGTGGCCGCCCTCGTCGACGAGTCGCGAGGTGAGGGACTGCTGCCCGAGGACGAGTACGACAGGCTCTCCGGCGCACTGGGCTTCACCGAGCGGACCGTGATGAGCGTGCTGATGTCGGCCGAGGACCTCACCACGATCCCGCGGGGCGCCACGATCGCGGACGTCGAGCGGGTGTGTGCCGAGACGGGGTTCTCCCGGTTCCCGGTCACGTCGAACGGCGACCTGATGGGCTACCTGCACATCAAGGACGTGCTCGAGACGGACCCGGCGCGCCGCGAGCGCCCGGTCGAGGACAAGTGGGTTCGGCCCTTCGGCACGGTGCGCCCGGATGACGTCCTCCACGAGGCGCTCGAGACCCTGCAGCGTCGTGGCGCGCACATGGGCCGGGTCGTCGACGGCGAGGGCACCGTGCTCGGGCTGGTGACGCTCGAGGACGTGCTCGAGGAGCTGGTGGGGGAGATCCGCGACGCCGCGCACGCGGACGGCTGAGTGCGGCGATTCGCCGGAAGCCGCCGCGATAGGGCACACTTGAGACAGATGCACCCGCCGGGAGCATCGAGGTCGTCTGCTTTCGCGCTATGGACTGCGCGGTTTCTCTTTGACGGTGGCCCGCCGGACTGCTTCGCAGCAGCCGCGCCAGGTGCCCCCTTCCCAGCCGAATCAGCACCGCGGCCAGAACTCAACTTTTCCGTGAGGACTGCTGTGCAGAACCCCAGCTCCGGGTCGACCCCGGAAACCCCTACCTTTCGTGCCCTCGGTGTTCCCGAGGCCATCGCACGTGAGCTCGACACGCGCGGTCTGAGTACCGCGTTCCCCATCCAGGCGGCGACGCTGCCCACCACCCTCGCCGGCCGGGACGTGCTCGGCCGGGGCCGCACAGGCTCCGGCAAGACGCTGGCCTTCGGGATCCCGACCGTCGTCCGCATCTCCCAGTCGGGGTCGCGGCGGGCGCCGATGCGCCCGCGTGGCCTCGTGCTGGTCCCCACCCGCGAGCTGGCCAACCAGGTCCTCGAATCCATCGAGCCGATGGGCACTGCCCTGGGCCTGCGCACCACTGTCGTCTTCGGCGGGGTACGCCAGGGCGCCCAGGTGGCCGCGCTGCGCAAGGGTGTCGACGTCCTCGTCGCCACGCCGGGCCGACTCGAGGACCTGATCAACCAGGGCTTGTGCGACCTCGGCGCGGTCGAGGTGACCGTGCTCGACGAGGCCGACCACATGTCCGACATGGGCTTCCTGCCCGCGGTCAAGCGCCTGCTGGACAGGACCCCGAAGAAGGGGCAGCGGATGCTCTTCTCGGCCACGATGGACAACGCCGTCGACGTGCTGGTCCGCCGCTACCTGACCGACCCGATGACGCACTCGGTCGACTCGGCCGCCGCGCCGCCGCCGGCCATGAAGCACCACCTCGTCCACGTGAGCGCGGGGGACAAGGCAGCGGTCATCCGCGAGCTCGCCTCCGGTCATGGCCGGGCGGTGCTGTTCACCCGCACCAAGCACGCGGCGAAGAAGCTCGCCAAGCAGCTCACTGCGGCGGGCATCCCGACCGTGGACCTGCACGGCAACCTCTCGCAGAACGCCCGCGAGCGGAACCTGGCGGCGTTCAGCAGCGGCGAGGTCCGGGTCCTCGCGGCCACCGACATCGCCGCGCGCGGCATCCACGTCGACGAGGTCGAGCTCGTCATCCACGTCGACCCGCCGGCCGAGCACAAGGCCTACCTGCACCGCTCCGGGCGGACCGCCCGAGCGGGCGCGGCCGGGTCGGTCGTGACCCTGGTGACGCCGGAGCAGAAGAAGGACGTCGCCGACCTCGTGCGCCTCGCCAAGGTCAGCCCCACCACGCTGTCGGCGCGTGCGGACTCCGAGGAGCTCCGTCGCCTCGTCGGCCCCGCCGCTCCGAAGGTCGAGGCCTCCGCCGTGGCGGCCGCGACTCCGCAGCAGCCGCGCTCCGGGCGGCCGCAGGGCGGCCGGGGCCAGGGTGGTCAGGCCGGGACCCAGGCCCGTCCGGCCGGCAACCGCGGCCGTCGCCGTGGTGGCCGCGGCCGGAGCCGCACCGCCGCCTGACGGCTCACCGAACACCACGAAGGGTGGTCGACCGCGAGGTCGACCACCCTTCGTTCGTCTCTGCTGGGATCAGCGCCGCGCCCTGCGGGACAGGCTGCTGATGACCTCGACGCTCACGCCGCCGTTGACCACGGCCGCGGCCTGGCCACGTCCGGAGCGCCTCATCACGCCGGCGCGCCGGTAGATGGAGAGGTTCGCCAGCACCTGGTCGTTGCGCGGTGCGGTGCTCAGCTTGTTGAGCAGCCCCTCGAAGGTCTGCGGCCCGGTGTCGGCCGACATGTACGGACCCTCCTCGAAGTAGCCCATGTCCTCGCCCCAGTAGGAGTTCCCGCCCAGGATCTCGAGGTAGCCGCTCCTGCGACCCATCCGCTCGGGCACCTGCAGGGCCACCGGGATCACCGTCTTGCCGAGCTCGGCCGAGCTGAGGAGAACGCGGAACCGCTTGACCTTGCCCGGACGCAGCACCAGCGGCTTGTCGGTGCGCAGGTCCTGCCAGCGGCCGCCGACCAGCACACGGACCTTGGTGATCTTGTACGCGAGGTACTCGCGCTCCATCGTCGAGGTCGTCGAGATCTTCTCGAGGGTGACGTCCTCGAGGTCGTTGAAGTAGATCCGCGCGAGCTGGTCGTACAGGTCCCAGATCGTCTCGAAGGAGATGTCCCACTCGCTGGCGAACCGGTCGGTGCGGCTGAAGGTGAACGTGCGGCCGTCGGCGCGCTTGCCGGTGACCGTCCAGCCGACCTTCGCCGAGCCGGTGCCGACCGCGTCGAACACGCGGTCCTGGTCGACCAGCATGTGGAAGGCGGCCATGTCCGGGACGGCGTCGGGCACGCTGATGCGGCTCGTGCCGGTGCGGGACCACTCGCCGGGCACCTCGACGTACGACGTCACCTCGGCCGTGTCGGGCACCGCGGCGCCGGACTGAAGGCCGAAGATGCCCGCCCGCCGGTCCTGGCTGATGCCGCCGACCGGCGCCGCCGGGTTGGCGATCTTGAACGGCGCCCCCAGCGACTCCTCCTGGACGTACAGCGCGTCAGCGCCGTGCATGCTCAGCTGGCTCGGCCCCGACCACATCATCGGGTGCCCGAAGCCGACCACCTGGTCGCCGCAGACCGCGGTCGCCGTGCCCACGCCGACCGCTGACAGGTCACCGTAGGCGATGGAGGCGGCGAGGTTGCCGCCCGGGACGATCGGTAGCTCGGCGTCTGCCGTCGTCGCGGCCGCGCCGCTCTGGTAGACCCGGACGCCCTTGAGGTCGAAGGCCTTCTTCGCCTGGTTGAGGCGTTTGCCGTTGGCCATGCCGGAGATGCCGAAGGGCAGCGGCAGGCGGCTCATGCCCTCCTGTGCCTCCTCCTCGGAGACGTCACCTGCCGCTGCGACACGCGAGAGCATCGGCGCGGGCACCTCGACGGTGTCGTCGGACGCAGCCATGCGCAGCGTGGTCTGTGCGGCGGGGTCGGTCGGCGCCTCCTCGAGCAGGCGGTACATCTCCTCGGCGGGCGTGATGCCGGCGACCGTCGAGGGTCCCCAGGACAGCCCGTAGGAGACGGCGCCGATCAGGCGGCCGTCGGCGGCGTACACCGGCGAGCCCGACATGCCCTGCCAGATGCCGCCGACGCGATCGATCTCCGGCGAGGAGAGCCGGGCCATGACCATGTCGAGGCCCGGGGCGATGCCGTCCCGGATCACGCCGAGCACCTGACCGGAGAAGGCGGTGGGCTCGGTGCCGGAGGTGACGGTCCGGCCGTTGACCTGCTGGCCCTTGGCCACGTCGGCGACCGGGTAGGCGAGAGGGCAGTCGGTGGAGGGCGCGGAGCTGGCCGTGGGTGCTGCGGCGAGGCCCGCGGCGGCGACGGCGGTGGTGAGCACTGCGAGCGCCGCGCTCTTGGAGCGGCGGTGAAGCCTGCGGCGCAGGCTGGATGAGGACTTCGACATGAGGGTTCCTTCGTGACTGCGCTGCCGCCCCCGGTGGTGACATTCGCTTGGTACGCGAAGCATCCCCTAGTAAAGGGCACCACGTGGCCACAATTGCGGAACTAAATAGGTCGGAATCTGAGGCAACCGAATCGCCCCTCCGTGCGTCGGATCCCGTAGGGCCTCGACTGTGACAGCATTGGTGTCATGAACGAGGTCACGAGGCCCCGCCTCGAAGGTAGTGTCGCCGTGCGCGGCGGCCGCAGGCTGGGCTTCGCGGAGTTCGGCTCCCCGCACGGGCCGGCGATCATCTGGATGCACGGCACGCCCGGCGCTCGCAGGCAGATCCCGGTGGAAGCCCGAGCGTACGCCGACCGGGAGGGCCTACGGATCATCGGCATCGACCGGCCCGGCATCGGCTCCTCCACGCCGCACGTCTACGACGACATCCTCGACTGGACGGGAGACCTCGAGCTCGTCGCCGACGTGCTGGGCATCGACACCATGCACCTGATCGGCCTCTCCGGCGGGGGCGCCTACGTCCTCGCGGCCGGCGTCGCCCTGCCCGACCGGGTCCAGGGCATCGCGGTCCTCGGGGGCGTGGCGCCGACCCAGGGGGTCGACGCGCCGACCGGCGGTCTCATCGCACTCGCGGCGCCCCTCGCGCCGCTGGTGAGCGCGGCCCGGATGCCGCTCGGCGTCGCCCTCACGGTCGGCATCCGCCTGGTCAAGCCGTTGGCCGGCCCGATCATCGACCTCTACGCCCGTCTCCAGCCCCCGGGCGACCGGGAGCTGCTCGGCCGCCCGGAGTTTCGGGCGATGTTCCTCGACGACCTGCTCAACGGCAGCCGCAAGCAGATCACCGCGCCGCTGTCGGACCTGATCCTGTTCTCCCGACACTGGGGGTTCGAGGCCGCCGACGTGAAGGTGCCGGTGCGCTGGTGGCACGGCGACGACGACCACATCGTCCCGCACCGGCACGGCGAGCACATGGTCCGGCTCCTGCCCGACGCCACGCTGCGCACCATCGACGGGGAGAGCCATCTCTCCGGCCTCGGACTGGCCGAGGAGATCCTCGAGACGCTCATGGAGCTGCACCCGGTCGAGGTCACCGCCTCCGCGACCTGAGCCGGGCACCGGCCGGAGCACGTCCGGTGGTGAAATCCGGGATTTGTGGTGTCGTTGTGGCGCTTGTGACGCACCATGGGCCACACTAGGGAGCACAACTTCACATGTGTGCCACCGAGGACAACCTGAGAGACCCGACGAGACCGCTGGGGAAGGCGTATCTCGACGCCGGGAACAACAGGAGGTCACGGTGACCACACGTCATGCGACAAGGGGCGTGCTCTACGTCCACTCTGCGCCGTCTGCGTTGTGCCCGCACATCGAGTGGGCCGCCGGCGGCGTGCTCGGCGTTGCCGTCAGCCTGGAGTGGACGCCACAGCCCGCCCAGGCAGGCACCTACCGTGCGGAGTACTCCTGGGCAGGAGACACCGGCACGGCTGCTGCCCTTGCCTCGGCCCTACGCGGGTGGAACCACCTGCGCTTCGAGGTGACCGAGGATCCCACCGCCGGCAGCGAGGGCGCCCGCTACTCCTACACCCCCGATCTCGGCGTCTACCACGCGGTCACCGGGCTGCACGGCGACATCATGATTCCGGAGGACCGGCTCAAGGCCGCGGTGGTCAAGGCCGCGCTCGGCGACACGACCCTCCTCAACGAGATCGACAAGCTCCTCGGCAAGCCGTGGGACGACGAGCTCGAGACCTTCCGTCACGCCGGTGACGGCGCCCCTGTCCGCTGGCTCCACCAGGTGGTGTAGCCCTCTCGCTCACAGACCCATAACGAATCCGAGTTCATCTGCGGGGATCGCGGATTCGGCCGACGATGATGATGTGCGTCGGTTCCAGTGGTCTCTCCTCCTGGTCGCCGTCCTTCTCCTCACCACCTCCTGTGCCACGTCGGCAGCGACCAGCGCCGTGTCCGACCGGGGGTCGGTGCCCTCGAGCTCCGTGGCGGCGGCGCACAACGACACGACGACGCCGTTCAACCTCGTCTCCCTGCCGGCGCTGGTCGAGCACGAGTACGACGCCGGCCCGCTGCGCGTGGACCACCTCGTCGCCGACGAGCTCGCATCCCGGCGCTTCCACGTGACCTACCGCAGCGGTCCGCTCACCGTCTCCGGACAGCTGAGCGTCCCGCGGCGACCCGGGCGTCTCCCGCTCGTGGTCCTCGCGCACGGCTACGAGAGCCCGGGCACCTACCGCAGCGGCGTAGCGCTTGCGCGGGAGCAGGCCTTCCTGGCGGCACGCGGGTACGTCGTCCTGCTCACCGACTACCGCAACCACGCCGACTCCGACCGCGAGGGCACCGAGCCGGTGGCCGAGCCGCTCGGCTACCCCGAGGACGTCGTCAACGCCGTCCTGGCCGCGCGCCGGCTGCCGTTCGTGGACACCGGCCGCGTCGCGGTGGTCGGCCGGTCGATGGGCGGAGGCGTCGCGCTCGCCGCGGTCGCGGCAAGGCCAGAGCTCGTGGACGCCCTGGTGCTCTACTCCCCGGTGTCCTCCGACGCCGTCGACAACTACCGGCGCTGGGTCGCCGGGCGACCCGACCTCGAGGGCCGGGTCCGGGCGACCTACGGCACCCCGGGGGAGAACCCGAGGTTCTGGCGCCGCGCCAGTGTGCGCAACTACGTCGGCCGGGTCGACGTACCGGTGCAGGTGCACCACGGCACCGCCGACGAGGTCTGCCCGGTGTCGTGGAGCCGTGAGACGGTGACGGCGCTCCGCGAGGCGGGGCAGACTGTGGAGTACTTCGAGTACCCCGGCGAGGGGCACCGCCTCGACGCGGGCTGGTCCACGATGGCGCGGCGCATCGCCGGGTTCCTGGACCGGCACGTCTGAGAGCCCGTCCGACACGGCCGACCGCAGGAGGCACGATGCGCGCAGCCGCCGTCCTCGTCGCCCTCGCGCTGCTGGTGACCGGCTGCACCGGGACGGCCGAGTCCGAGGGCGACGGCTCGTCGCCGAGCAGCACCTCGGCGGCGTCGCCGCCAGGGTCCGCGTCCCCGTCGCCGGTCTCCCCGGGCGCGGCCACGCCGTCACCGTCCCCGACGTCGAAGCCGCCGCACCCGGTCTCGCTGCCGGCCCTCTTCGACAAGAGGTACGACGGACGACGGCTCCGGCTGGGGGACGTGGTGGTCCGCACCGACGCGTACACGCAGCGCGACGTGACCTTCCGCAGCGACGGCCTCACCATCTCCGGGCAGATGCTGCTGCCGCACGGGCGAGGTCCCTTCCCGGTCCTCGTGCTCGCGCACGGCTACATCGACCCTGCGATCTACGTCACCGGACAGGGGCTGCGTCGCGAGCAGGACTGGCTGGCCCGGGACGGGTTCGCGGTGCTCCACGTCGACTACCGCAACCACGCCGCCTCCGACCGCGACCCCCGGGCCGACCGGCGCCTGCGCCTGGGCTACACCGTGGACGTCGTCAACGCGGTGAAGGCGGTCCGCCGCTCAGGGCTGCGCCGCCTCGACGCCGAGCGGGTCGGCCTGCTCGGAAGGTCGATGGGCGGGGGAGTCGTCTACAACGTGCTCACCGTCGCGCCCGGCCTGGTCGACGCGGCGGTGGTCTTCGCCCCGGTGAGCTCCCTGGCCGGGGACAGCTTCAACCGGTGGATCCGCGACGACCCGGGCCGCGCAGGCCTGTCTCAGCAGATCATCCGGGCCCACGGGGCGCCCGAGGACAACCCGCGGTTCTGGCGGGCGGCGAGCCCGCGCACCTACTTCGGCCGGATCACCGAGCCGCTCCTCATCCACCACGGCACCGCGGACGAGAGCTGTCCGATCCGGTGGAGCCGCGCGTCGCTCAGGGCGCTCGAACGCGCCGGCGTCGACGCCCGGATGTACACCTACCCCGGCGAGCCGCACGCCTTCGTCGACGCGTGGCCGACGTCGATGCGACGGACGGTGCGGTTCTTCGATCGGCACCTCAGGGACGACTGACCCGGTGTGACGGTCGCCACATCGTTGCACCGGTTTGTGTGATCCCGCCACATTGTTGGCTCTTCTGGGGCGGCAGCACGATGAGCCTCATGCGACCCACGACAGCCAGGCTCACCGCAGCCACAGCAACCCTCCTCCTCGGCACGGCCGCGCTGGCCGTCGTACCCACCCAGGCGAGCGCAAGGGCCGAACCGAACGGCGACTGCACCGCCCGGGAGGAGGCGATCCGCGTGCCCGGGGCAGAGGAGCAGAAGGTGTCCTGCCTCGATGACCTCACCACAGCCGGCACCGTGGCATCGGGCCACACCAACCCGAACGACTGGGCCGGCCTGCACGCCGCCGGGACGCAGAACCCGTCCGGTGTGCCGGGAACCCAGGTCGACGGCTACTTCCCGGACACCTCGACGACGAACACGAACAACGGATGGAACCACGACTCGCAGTTCGTGATCCGGATGCCGGACCGGTGGAACGGCAAGGTCGTCATCACCGGCGCGCCGGGCGTGCGGGCACAGTACGCCAACGACTTCATCATCGCCGACTGGGTGCTCTCCCAGGGCTACGCGTTCGCGTCGACCGACAAGGGCAACGTCGGGGCGAAGTTCTACGCCGACGGGTCGGAGCCGGGCGGCTCCATCGCCGAGTGGCACCGCCGGGTCACCCAGCTCACGAGGGCCACCAAGGAGACGCTGGCTCAGCGCTACGGCCGCGAGCCGCGCCGGACCTACATGGTGGGCATCTCCAACGGCGGCTACCTGACCCGTTGGCAGCTGGAGAACCGGCCGCGACTCTACGACGGCGGCGTGGACTGGGAAGGCACGCTGTTCCGCGCCGAAGGGCCGAACCTGTTCACCTACCTGCCGACAGCCCTGAAGTACTACAAGGCCTACGCCGCCGGCGACGAGTCCGCGCACCAGGCAATGCTCGACGCCGGCTTCGCGGAGGGCTCGGAGTTCCTCTGGGACTTCCACTACGGCTACTACTGGGACCTCACCCAGCGGATCTACCGCGAGGAGCTCGACCCCGGGTACGACGGCGACCTCGACGCGGGTGTGCCGTTCTGCGAGAGCGGGACGCCGAGCTGCGACGCCGACTACGACTACCTCAGCCGGCCCGAGTCGGTGAAGGACGCGGTGCGCAGCGTCGAGCTGACCGGCGACCTCGGCAGGCCGATGATCACGATCCACGGCACGCTCGACGCGCTGCTTCCTCCGGCGACCGACTCGGACGTGTACGAGGAGCTCGTGGAGGCGGCGGGCGACGGCAAGCGCCACCGCTACTACTCGATCGAGGACGGCACCCACACCGACGGGCTCTACGACAAGTTCCCCGACCGGCTGCGGCCGCTGCTGCCCTGTGCGCGCAGTGCGTTCGACCTCATGGTCGCGTGGGTGGAGAAGGGCAAGACACCGCCGAAGGACGGGTTCTACGCGCGGCCGGACAGCGGTGACCTGGTGAACACCTGCTCGCTCTAGCCGGGGAGCGCGAACGCCCGGCCGGGAGATCCACGGCCGGGCGTTGCTCTCGTGCTGGGTCCTAGAGCGGGATGTTGCCGTGCGCGCCCCGTCGCACCGGGCCCGCCGCGGCGATGGCCCGGGCGATCGCGCTGCGCGTGGCGGAGGGCTCCACGACCTCGTCGACCACGCCGATCTCGACGGCCTTGTCGACGCCGCCGGCGATCCGCTCGTGCTCCGCCGCGAGCTCGGCCTCGACCTGCGGCCGGATGTCGGGGGCGACCTCGAGGAGCTTGCGACGGTGCAGGATCCGCACCGCGGCCACCGACCCCATCACGGCGATCTCCGCACCGGGCCAGGCGAACACCTTGGTGGCGCCGACCGACCTGGCGTTCATGGCGATGTAGGCGCCGCCGTAGGTCTTGCGGGTCACCAGCGTCACCCGGGGTACGACGGCCTCGCTGAACGCGTGGAGCAGCTTCGCGCCACGTCGTACGACGCCGTCCCACTCCTGACCGACACCGGGCAGGTAGCCGGGAACGTCGACGAGCACGATCAGCGGCACGCCGAACGCGTCGCACATCCGCACGAAGCGCGCCGCCTTCTCCGCCGAGAGGGAGTCCAGGCAGCCGCCGAGGCGCAGCGGGTTGTTCGCCACGACACCGACCGTGCGACCGCCGAAGCGTCCGAGCGCGGTGACGATGTTCGGGGCCCAGCGGGCGTGGATCTCCTGGGCGGTGCCCTCGTCGAGCACGGCCTCGACGAGCGGGTGGACGTCGTACGCCCGCTTCTTCGACTCCGGCAGGAAGTCCGCCAGGTCGACGTCGTTGACCTTGTCGACCTCGAGCGTGTGCTGGGCACCGAGGAGGTGCGCCACGGTTCGGGCCCGGTCGAGGGCCTCGCGCTCGGACTCGGTGAGGATGTGGACGACGCCCGAGCGCCGGCCGTGGGGCTCGGGTCCGCCGAGGCGGAGCATGTCCACGTCCTCCCCGGTGACCGAGCGCACCACGTCGGGGCCGGTCACGAAGATCCGCCCCTCGGGGCCGAGGATCACCACGTCGGTGAGCGCGGGCCCGTAGGCCGCACCGCCGGCGGCGAAGCCGAGGACCACCGAGATCTGCGGGATCACACCCGACGCCATGGTCTGGATGTGGAAGATCTCGCCGACCGCGTGGAGCGACAGCACGCCCTCGGCGAGACGGGCGCCGCCGGAGTGCCACAGGCCGATGATCGGGACCCGGTCGGCCAGCGCACGCTCGTAGGCGTGGACCACGACCTTGCAGCCGACCTCGCCCATCGCGCCGCCCATGACCGTCGGGTCCGAGGCGAAGGCCACCGCGGGTGAGCCCTCGATCATGCCGACGCCGGCGAGCATGCCGCTGCCGTCGTCCTCGCTGATCAGCTCGAGGGTGCCCTCGTCGAACAGGGCGGCGAGGCGGTGGTTGGGGTTGCGTGGGTCCTGCTCGCGCGGCAGCTTCGCCGGCTTCTGGGCAGCCTTGTCAGCGGTGACGGTCATGGACGCTCCTTGCTCGGGGGGAACGCAGGGTCGGTCAGACGCTGCGGAAGGCGATGGCGACGTTGTGGCCGCCGAAGCCGAAGGAGTTGTTCAGCGCGGCCAGGGGGCCGTCGCCGAGCTTGCGGGGCTCGGTGGCGATGTCGAGGCCGGTGTCCTCGGGGTCCTCGAGGTTGATCGTCGGGGGCACGATGCGGTTGTGCAGCGCGAGGACGGTCGCCAAGGACTCCAGCGCGCCCGCCGCGCCCAGCAGGTGCCCGGTCATCGACTTGGTCGAGGTGAGCACCGCCTTCGAGGCGGCCGAGCCGAGGGCGTTCTTGATTGCGTTGACCTCGGCCATGTCGCCCTGCGGGGTGGAGGTCGCATGCGCGTTGATGTGCACGATCTCGTCGGGCTCCATGCCCGCCTCACGCAGCGCCATCTGCATGGCCCGCGTCGCACCCCGGCCCACCGGGTCCGGCTGCGCGATGTCGTGGGAGTCGGCGGTGATGCCCCCACCGGCCGCCTCGGCGTACAGCTTGGCGCCGCGGGCACGTGCGTGCTCCTCGGACTCCAGGACGAGCGCGGCCGCGCCCTCGCCGAGGACGAACCCGTCACGGCCCTTGTCCCACGGCCGGGACGCACCCTCGGGGTCGTCGTTGCGCCGGGAGAGCGCCATCATCTGCCCGAAGGCGGCCATCGGCAGCGGGTGCACGGCAGCCTCCGTGCCGCCCACGACGACGACGTCGGCCCGGCCGAGCCGGATCATGTCGATACCGAGGGCGATCGACTCGTTGCCGGAGGCGCACGCCGACACCGGTGTGTGGACACCGGCCTGCGCGCGGATCGCGAGCCCGATGTTTGCGGCGGGGGAGTTGGGCATGAGCATCGGGATCGCCAGCGGCGACACCCGGCGCGGGCCCTTGAGCGTGAGGTTGTCGTAGTTCGTCAGCAGGGTCTGGACCCCGCCGATGCCCGACGCCATCGCGACCCCGAGACGCTCGTGGTCGACCTGGGCGTCATCCGCGGCGAGGCCGGAGTCGGCCCAGGCCTCGAGGGCCGCGACCAGTGCGAGCTGGCCGGACCGGTCGAGGCGCCGGGCCTTGACCCGGTCGAGTACCTCGGTCGGGTCGACGGCGACCTCCGCGGCGATCGTCGTACCCAGCTGCTTGGCCCACTCCTGCTGAAGCGACCGGACGCCGGAGCGACCCTCCATGAGGGCGTCCCAGGTGCTGGGTGCGTCGCCGCCGACCGGAGAGGTCGCGCCGAGCCCGGTGACGAAGACTCGAGTCATGGTCATGTTTCCTGTCACTCGTTCCGATCAGCCGTTCTGGGCACGCTCGATGTAGGCGACGGCGTCGCCGACGGTCTTGAGGTTCTTGACCTCGTCGTCGGGGATCTTCACGTCGAACTTCTCCTCGGCCGCTACCACGACCTCGACCATCGACAGCGAGTCCACGTCGAGGTCGTCGGTGAACGACTTGTCGAGCTGGACGTCGTCGGCGGGGATGCCGGCCACCTCGTTGACGATGTCGGCGAGGTCTGCGCGGATCTCCTCGGTGGTTGCCATGTCGTGATCTCTCTTCCTGTGGTGGTGGTTTCCTGCGGGTGTTGCCGGTCCTACGGGACGGTGACGACCTGAGCGGCGTACGCCAGGCCTGCCCCGAAGGCGATCAGGAGAGCGGTGTCGCCGCTCTTGGCGGTGCCTTCCTCGACCATCCGGGTCAGCGCCAGGGGGATCGAGGCGGCCGAGGTGTTGCCCTGCTCCGCGATGTCGCGGGCGATCTGGACTCGCTCGGGCAGCTTCATCGACCGGGCCATCGCGTCGATGATCCGCATGTTCGCCTGGTGCGGGACGAACACGTCGAGGTCGTCGACGGTGATGCCGGTGCGGTCCAGCGTCTGCTGGGCGATCTTTGCCATCTCGAAGGACGCCCAGCGGAACACTGCATTGCCCTGCATCATCAGGTGCGGCATGCCCGGGTGGTCCTGGGCGAGCACGTCGCGCCAGTCCTCCTTCTGCCGGATCAGGTCGAACTGCTCGCCGTCGGAGCCCCAGACGACGGGGCCGATGCCGGACTCGTCGCTCGGGCCCACGACCGCGGCACCGGCGCCGTCGGCGAAGATGAACGCCGTCCCGCGGTCGGTCATGTCGGTGATGTCGGAGAGACGCTCCACGCCGATGACGAGCACGTGGCGCGCCGTACCGCCCTTGACCATGTCGGAGGCGAGCGCGATGCCGTGGCAGAAGCCGGCGCAGGCGGCGGAGATGTCGAAGGCCGCGGCCCGCTGGGTGCCGAGCTCGTGGGCGATCGCGGTGGCGACGGCAGGCGTCTGCAGCATGTGCGAGACGGTCGCGACGATCACGCAGTCGACCTGCTCCGGCTCGAGGCCGGCCATCGCGAGCGCGTCGCGGGAGGCCGACACCGACATCATCTGGACGGTCTCCTCAGGCGTCGCGAACCGGCGCTGCTTGATGCCGGAGCGCTGCTGGATCCACTCGTCGCTGGAGTCGATGGCCTCGACGACGTCGGCGTTCGGCACGACCAGGCTCGGCCGGTAGGCGCCGAGGCCGAGGATCGCGGCGTGCTCGCTGCGTGCAGGCTCCTGGAAGTCGGTCATCAGGAGACACCCTCCGGGTGGAGACGGACCAGCGGCTGGCCGGGGGAGACGAGGTCACCGTCATGGACCAGCCACTCCACGATCGTGCCGCCGTGCGGCGCCCTGACCGGGGTCTCGTCGCGCGAGCTGGCGACCGCGCCGATGTGAGCGTTCGGCTCGATGGTCCCGCCCTCGGGCAGACCGTCCCGCAGCCGGAACGTGCCCTTGGCCGGCGAGACCAGCATCCGCCAGGTGGGGTTGTGGCTGAGCTCGGTGGTCGAGCCGTGCTTCTCGCAGAAGGCGCGGGCCTCCTCGAGCTGGTCGGGGGTCTTGAGCGCGAAGGTCTCCACGCCCTTGAGCGCCCGCTTCGCGATCCCGGTCAGGGTGCCCGCCGGCGGCATCTCGAGGATGCCGGTGACACCGAGGTCCTGCATCGCCTCCATACAGAGGTCCCAGCGCACCGGGTTGGCGACCTGGCTGACGATCCGCCGGAGCACGTCGCGGCCGTCGTGGACGACCTGCCCGTCGCGGTTGGAGATCAGCGGGGTGCGGGGGTCGTGGGTGGACACCGACTTGGCGAGGGAGCCGAGCGCATCGACGGCGGGAGCCATGTGCTCGGTGTGGAAGGCGCCGGCGACAGACAGCGGCATGAGTCGGGCCTTCGCCGGGGCGTCCTCGGCGAACGCGGCGAGCTGCTCGACGGTACCGGCCGCGACGATCTGGCCGGGTCCGTTGTCGTTGGCCGCGGTGAGCCCGTGGGCGGCGATCTTGGCCAGCACCTCGTCGCGGTCGCCGCCGAGGACGGCGGTCATGCTCGTGGGGGTCTTCGCCGCCGCCGAGGCCATCGCCTTGCCGCGCTCGCGGACCAGGACCATCGCCTGCTCGGCGGTGATCGCGCGGGCGCCGGCGGCCGCGGTCAGCTCGCCGACGCTGTGCCCGGCGACGGCGCCGATGCGGCCGAACGCGTCGGCGGGGTGGGGGAACAGCTCGAGCGCGGCGAGAAGCCCGGAGGCCACGAGGAGCGGCTGGGCGACCGCGGTGTCGCGGATGGTCTCCGCGTCGGCCTCCGTGCCGTAGTACGCGAGGTCCATGTCGGCCACGGCGGAGAGCCAGGCCAGGCGGTCGCGGAAGGTTCCCTCCGCCAGCCAGGGGGAGAGGAATCCGGGGGTCTGGGCGCCTTGGCCCGGGGCGACGATGACAAGCACAACTCCACTGTGCCCGGGGAGTGGCCGACTAAGCATCTACAGCACGCACGAAGATCACCGGGCGATCTTTGTAGGGTTCCTACAAGGCTGCGCTGGGGGCTGTCTCGGGCGGGTGTAGCCGTCCGAGGGTCAGCGCGACGCGGTAGGTGTACGCGTCGCGTGGGTCGGTGGCGGTCAGACCGGTGACGTCGGCGGCGCGACGGAGGCGGTAGCGCACGGTGTTCGCGTGCACGAACATCGCTCTTGCCGTCCCCTCGATCGAGCCGCCGTGCTCGAGGAAGGACGACACCGTGTCCAGCGTGGCCGCACCCGCCTCGGTGAGCGGCCGGTAGACCGACGTGACGAGCTGTCGGCGGGCGTGGCCGTCTCCGGAGAGGGCACGCTCGGGCAGCAGGTCGTCGGCGGTCACCGGGCGGGGCGCGTCCGGCCAGCCCGGGGCGGCGCGGAGCCCCGCCACGGCGGCCCGTGCCGAGACGTGGGCGCGCATCAGGTCGCTGACCACCGGGCCCACGACAACGGGGCCCTCCCCGAAGTGGCCGGCGATGGAAGCGCCTGCCTTGTCTGGGTTCTCGACCCCGCCCAGTACGACGACGAGCCGATCGCCCTGGACGGCGCAGAGGGCGTCCAGGCCGACGTGCCGGGCGGATCGACGTACCTCGTCGATGATGCTCTCGCGGTCGGGCACCGTGCTGTCCGAAGCCGGCGCCGGCACCCGGCCCAGAACCACCGCGACGTCGCCGCGGGACTGCCAGCCCAATGCGCTGGCCCGCGACCGGACGGTCTCGTCGGCCTCGGCGCGCAGCACCGAGTCCACGACAAGCGCCTCGAGGCGGGCGTCCCACGCGCCACGCATCTCGGCCGCCTTGGCGTACACCTCCGCGGTGGCGAAGGCGACCTCCCGTGCGTAGCGGACCACCGCCTCCCGGACAGAGGGGGCATCCTCCTCGCCGACGGCCTCGACGAGGTTGTCCTCGACCACCTCGATGCTGAGCCGCACCATTTCGACCGTTTGGTGAAGACTCACAACGCCGGTCAGTGCGCGGGGTGCGGCTCCGAAGACCTCGGCGGTGAGGGGAGCGGCCTCCTCGGGGTCGCGGTACCAGGCGATGAAGGAGTTGATACCGGCCTGCACGATCAGGCTGATCCAGGAGCGGTTCTCGGCAGACAGCTGGCGGAACCACGGCATGTCCCGCTCCATGCGGGCGAGCGCGGCGGTGGTCAGGTCGCCGACGGACTTGTGGAGCCGGCCCGCGATCTGCGCTCGGGTGCGCCGCCGGGGGGTGCTCATGCGCCGAGCCTAGCCCCGGCGCGGGAGTCGGCGTGAGAGGCGACATGAGGGCGAACGTCGACAATGTCCAGACAGGGTTCATCGCGTCGAATCCGACCGGGTCTGCTGGCGTTTCGGGACTTTTCTCTGGGGAAGCCTGGTTAGGATCACCGGACGCACCTGTGAGGAGCATCACCCATGTTGAAGGGGCTCGAGGTCCAGTACCTCACCATTCACGGACACAAGCGCGCGTTCGTGAAGGCGGGGAGTGGTCCGGCGCTCCTGCTCCTCCACGGCCTGGGCTGCGACCACACCACCTGGCTTCCGGTGATCGCCTCACTCGCGCGTCGCTACACCGTGATCGCGCCGGACCTTCTCGGACACGGCAGCTCCGACAAGCCACGCGCGGACTACAGCGTGGGCGGCTACGCCAACGGCATGCGGGACCTGCTCACGGTGCTGGGCATCGACAAGGCGACGGTGGTCGGGCACAGCTTCGGGGGCGGTGTCGCCATGCAGTTCGCCTACCAGTTCCCCGAGCGCACCGAGCGGATGGTCCTGGTGGCGCCCGGCGGCATCGGTCGCGAGGTCACCCCGGCGATCCGGGCGATCTCGCTGCCCGGCTTCCAGGTCGCGATGGGGCTGGCCACGATGCCCGGCCTGCTCCAGGCGACGAAGCTCGGGCTGCGCTCCCTGGCCGCGACCCGCGTCAGCCACGTCCGGGACCTCGACGAGGTCGCCGACATCGTCCAGCACCTCTCCGACCGGAAGGCGCGTGCCGCGATCACGCACGTGGTCCGGGCCGTCGTCGACTGGCGCGGCCAGGTCGTGACCATGGCCGACCGGGCGTACCTCACCCACGCCATGCCGATGTGCGTCGTCTGGGGCGCCGACGACAGGGTGATCCCCGCCGGGCACGCCGAGCTCGCCAAGCAGATGGCGCCCGAGGCGACGGTCGAGGTGATCCCGAACGCCGGGCACTTCCCGCACAAGGACCACCCGCAGCGGTTCGTCAAGATCCTCAACGACTTCGTCCGCTCGACCGAGCCGGCCGTCTACCACCGCGGCCGGTGGCGGGCGCTGCTCAAGAACGGCCGCGAGGCGACCCCCACGCCGCGCCAGCCCGTCGCCGAGGTCATCGACATCGCCTGACGTCGCGCGTGAGGGCGGCTCAGGAGGCGGTCAGGCGTCCCCGCCCTCCTGCTTCACCCCGCGCACGGCGGTCGGGTCGTCGATGCGGTACTTGTCGAACGCCTCCTGCACGGTCTCCCGCTTGATCTCGCCGCGGTCGGCGAGGGTCTGCAGTGCCGCCACGACGACGGACTGTGCGTCGACGTGGAAGTACCGCCGGGCCGCGGGCCGGGTGTCGGCGAAGCCGAAGCCGTCCGTGCCCAGGACGGTGTAGTCCCCGGGCACCCACTTCGCGATCTGGTACGGGACCGCCGCCATGTAGTCGGTGACGGCGACCAACGGGCCTTCCGCCTCCTTGAGCTTGTGCGTGACGTACGGCGTCCGCGCGTCCTCCGACGGGTGGAGCAGGTTGTGCTCCTCCGCGGCGACCGCGTCACGGGCCAGCTCGTTCCACGAGGTCACCGACCAGGTGTCGGCGGCGACGCCCCACTCCTCGGCCAGCAGGCGCTGCGCGTCCGCGATCCACGGGAACGCGACGCCCGAGGCGAGCAGCTGGACCCGCGGCGCGTTGTCGTTCTCCACCTTCGGGGGCACGGAGAAGTGGTAGATGCCCTTGAGCAGACCCTCGACATCGAGGTTCTCGGGCTCCTTGGGCTGGACGACCGGCTCGTTGTAGACCGTGAGGTAGTAGATGACGTTCTCGCCGTCGGGGCGCTCCTCCGACGAGCCGTACATCCGCCGCAGACCGTCCTGGACGATGTAGCTGACCTCGAAGGCCATCGCCGGGTCGTAGTGCACGACGGCCGGGTTGGTCGCGGCCAGGAGCGGCGAGTGGCCGTCGGCGTGCTGGAGGCCCTCGCCCGTGAGCGTCGTACGACCGGCGGTGGCGCCGATCAGGAAGCCACGGGAGAGCTGGTCGGCCATCGCCCAGATCGAGTCACCGGTCCGCTGGAACCCGAACATCGAGTAGAAGATGTAGAACGGGATCATGTGCTCGCCGTGCGTGGAGTACGCCGAGCCCGCCGCGGTCGCCGACGCGACCGCGCCGGCCTCGGAGATGCCCTCGTGGAGCATCTGGCCCTGCGCGGACTCCTTGTAGGTCAGCAGCAGCTTGCGGTCCACCGCGTCGTACTGCTGGCCGGCGGGGGAGTAGAGCTTCGCCGTCGGGAACATCGAGTCCATGCCGAAGGTGCGGAACTCGTCGGGGGCGATCGGCACGATGCGCGGGCCGATCTCCTTGTCCTTCATGAGGTCCTTCAGCAGCCGGACCAGCGCCATGGTGGTCGCGATGGCCTGCTTGCCCGAGCCCTGCTTGAGCTCGCTGTAGACCTCGTCGCCGGGGAGCTTCAGCGGCTTGGAGCGCACGACCCGCTTCGGGAGCGAGCCGCCGAGCTGGCGACGGCGCTCCATCATGTACTCGATCTCGGGAGCGTCGGCGCCGGGGTGGAAGAACGGCGCGACCTCGGCCTCGTCGATCTGCTTGTCGGTGATCGGCAGGTAGAGCCGATCACGGAACTTCTTCAGGTCGTCCTTGGTCAGCTTCTTCATCTGGTGCGTGGCGTTGCGGCCCTCGAGGGCGTCGATCGTCCAGCCCTTGATGGTGTGAGCCAGGATCACCGTCGGCTGGCCGACGTGCTCGGTGGCGGCCTTGAACGCGGAGTACACCTTCCGGTAGTCGTGACCGCCGCGCGGGAGCTTGCGCAGCTCGTCGTCGGAGAGGTGCTCGACCATCTTCCGCAGGCGTGGGTCGCTGCCGAAGAAGTGCTCACGGATGTACTCGCCGGTCTCGACCGAGTAGGTCTGGAACTGGCCGTCCGGCGTGGTGTTCATCCGGTTCACGAGCACGCCGTCGACGTCCTTGGCCAGCAGGTCGTCCCACTCGCGGCCCCAGATCACCTTGATGACGTTCCAGCCGGCGCCGCGGAAGGTCGACTCCAGCTCCTGGATGATCTTGCCGTTGCCGCGGACCGGGCCGTCGAGCTGCTGCAGGTTGCAGTTGATGACGAAGGTGAGGTTGTCGAGCTCCTCGCGGGCGGCGAGGCCGATTGCGCCGAGCGACTCGGGCTCGCCCATCTCGCCGTCGCCGAGGAAGGCCCAGACGTGCTGCTGGCTGGTGTCCTTGATCCCGCGGTTGTCCATGTAGCGGTTGAACCGCGCCTGGTAGAGCGCGTTCAGGGCGGTGAGGCCCATCGACACCGTCGGGAACTCCCAGAAGTCCGGCATCAGTCGCGGGTGCGGGTACGACGGAAGGCCCTTCCCGATCCCGTGCTGCACCTCCTGGCGGAACTTCGACAGCTGGTCGTCGCTCAGCCGGCCCTCGAGGAAGGCCCGGGCGTAGATGCCCGGCGAGCCGTGGCCCTGGATGTAGATCTGGTCGCCGCCGCCGGGGTGGTCCTTGCCGCGGAAGAAGTGGTTGAACCCGACCTCGTAGAGCGAGGCCGCCGACTGGTAGGTGGCGATGTGGCCGCCGACCTCGAGGCCCTTGCGGTTGGCCGAGGAGACCATGACCGCGGCGTTCCAGCGGATGAAGGCGCGGATCCTGCGCTCGATGTGCTCGTCACCGGGGAACCACGGCTCGCGCTCCGGCGGGATCGTGTTGATGTAGTCGGTGCTACGCAGGGAGGGGACCCCCACCTGCCGCTGCCGAGCGCGCTCGAGCAGCTTGAGCATGACGTACCGGGCGCGGGTCCGGCCGCGCTCGTCGAGAAGCGCGTCGAGCGAGTCGATCCACTCCTGCGTCTCGTCGGGGTCGATGTCCGGAAGCTGGGTGGGGAGGCCCTCATGGATAACGGAGGGAGTGCCAGGACGGCCGTCGGTGTTCGCCACGATTCCTCTGCTCTCATACACGTCGTTGTGCCGCGCGAGGGTCCGGGTCGTCAGACCCTCACCATGCATCGTGTCACGCCCGCCGGAGAAGCAAAATCTACCCATCGGTAGATCACGCGGACGGGTGCGTGGGCCGCCTCACACAGGTGGGAGCGCGACGTGCTGTCCCGGCGGAAGTACCACGCTCACCGGGGCGCCGGGTCGCACCGTCCCGCCCGTGCTCACGACCGCCATCACACCCGCTCTGCGGGTCCGTCTACCGGCCTCGTCGACGTCCCACATCCTCCGCATCAGGCCGGGCTGGAGAGAGTCGATCAGGCTGCACGGCGTGCGCAGCCCGGTCAGCTGTACGGCGGCCTCGTCACCGAGCCGGAGGACGGCCCCGACGGGCAGGCCGAGGAGGTCGATGCCTGTGGTGGTGAGGTTCTCGCCGAGGTCTCCGGGACGGAGGGCGTGCCCGTGCTGGGCGAGCTCGTCGAAGAGCTCGGTGCCGATCAGGTGCACCTGGCGGAGGTTGGGGCGGTCGGGGTTCTTCCGTCGGTCGTAGCGATGGCGGACCGTCGTACCGCAGTGCGCGTCACCCTCCATGCCGAGGCCCTCGAGCAGCCGCGCCTCGAGCACCGGCTCCTTGGAGAACGAGTGGACGGCGCTCACGTTGACCGACGTGACGTGCGCGTGGGGGCTCGTCCACTCCATGGCCCAAGGGTGTCATCGAGGGGAGACACGCTGGCCCGGGGGGTGCCATGGGGTTGCGCAGGCGTGTCACATCGGGTGGACTACCCGAGCAAGGGTGCACGAGCGTGCACTCCTACCCATCGTTTGGAGGAGAAGACTTGAGCGCGACCGCGGGTGGCCAGGACGGCACCGCCACCCAGACCGGTGGAAACCGGCTGGGATTCAAGCCCGGAATGGTCATCCAGGAGCTCGGCTGGGACGAGGACGTCGACGACGACCTGAGGGTCGCGATCGAGGACGCGATCGACGCCGACATGGTGGACGGGGAGTTCGGCAACGTCGTCGACGCGGTCGTGCTCTGGTGGCGAGACGACGACGGTGACCTCGCGGACGCCCTCATGGACGCCCTGACCGACCTGGTCGGTGGCGGGGTCCTGTGGCTGCTGACGCCGAAGGTCGGCCGACCCGGCGTGGTCGACGCCGCGGACATCGCCGAGGCGGCCCAGGTGGCCGGTCTCGCGACCACCTCGACGGCCGGCGTGAGCGCGGACTGGTCCGCGACCCGGCTCGTGGCGCCGAAGACGGCCCACTGACCCGCTCCGCCCCGGGTGGCCGGGTGCGCCAAAGTGTAAACGGCGGTTACAGTAGTCCGACTCGACCGGAGGAGGACCACCGCCGATGATCGCGAAGGCCAGGAGCCTGCTGGCGAAGGAGCTCACGACGCTGCGTGTGCTCACCGTGTCCGGAGTGATCCGCCCCTACCCTCCGAGCACGCTCGCCGGGATCGTGAAGTCGCTGCGCGACTGGGGGATGGGACCTGCGGGTGGGTTCGCGACCGTGGCGGTCCGTGCCCGGCACCAGGTCGCCCTGATCGACGAGCTCGGCGAGCTGACGTACGGGCAGCTGCACGAGCGGAGCAACGCGCTGGCCCGTGGGCTGCGCGACCTCGGCGTGGACGAGGGGGACAGCGTCGCGGTCCTGTGCCGCAACCACCGGGGCTTCGTGGACGCGACGATCGCCGTGAGCAAGCTCGGTGCCGACGTGCTCTACCTCAACACCGCCTTCGCCGCCCCTCAGCTGGGTGAGGTCTGCGAGCGCGAGAGGCCGGCCGCGATCATCTACGACGAGGAGTTCGACGGGCTCGTCGCCGACGCGAAGATCGACGTACCGAAGGTGCACGCGTGGCAGGACTCCGACGCCGGCCTGCCGACGCTGGAGCGGATGATCCAGACCCACTCCGCCGACGCCCTGGCCCCGTCGAGGCGGCGCGGCCGGTCGGTGATCCTGACGTCCGGGACGACCGGCACACCCAAGGGTGCCCCGCGCAGCGAGGGGTCGCTCGACGCCGGCGTCGCGCTGCTGTCGAGGCTGCCGCTCCGGCGCGGCTGGCGCACGCACATCGCCGCGCCGCTGTTCCACACCTGGGGGTGGGCGCACATGGCGCTCGCGATGCTGCTGGGGAGCACGATGGTGCTGCGCCGCAGGTTCGACCCCGAGGGGGCACTCGAGGCCCTGACCGAGCACGAGTGCGACTCGTTCGTCGTGATCCCGGTGATGCTCCAGCGGATCCTGCAGCTGCCCGAGGAGACCCTCCGGTCCTACGACCTCTCGCGGGTCAAGGTCGTCGCGGCGTCCGGCTCGGCGCTGCCGGGCGACCTCGGCACCGACTGGATGGACCGCTTCGGCGACACGCTCTACAACATCTACGGGTCCACCGAGGTCGCCTGGGCGACGATCGCCACGCCCCAGGACCTCCGCGATGCCCCCGGCACCGCCGGCAAGCCACCGGCCAACACCGTGGTCAAGGTGTACGACGCCCACGGCAACGAGCTCCCGCCCGGTGAGGAAGGGCGGATCTTCGTCGGCAACTCGATGCTGTTCGAGGGCTACACCGGCGGCGGCTCGAAGGACATGATCCACGGGCTCATGGCCACCGGTGACGTCGGACGGTTCGACGAGAACGGCCACCTCTTCGTCGAGGGCCGCGACGACGAGATGATCGTGTCCGGTGGCGAGAACGTCTTCCCGAAGGAGGTCGAGGACTGCCTCGCCCGCCACGACGCCGTCGTCGAGGCGGCTGCGATCGGTGTGGACGACGCCGACTTCGGCAAGCGACTCCGTGCGTTCGTCGTACTCAGCTCTCCGGACGCGGCCGACGAGGAAGCCCTGAAGGCGCACGTGAAGTCGAACCTCGCGCGTTTCAAGGTGCCCCGCGAGATCGTCTTCCTCGACGAGCTGCCCCGCAACGCCACGGGCAAGATCCTCAAGCGCGAGCTCGCCGAGAAAGGATGACCCTGCGGATCGGCGACCCCGCCCCGGACTTCACCCTGCGCGACCAGCACGGACGGAGTACGTCGCTGGCCGACTTCCGCGGCCGACAGCCCGTCGTGGTCGTGTTCTACCCGTTCGCGTTCAGCGGCGTGTGCACGGGGGAGCTCCGCGAGCTGCGGGACCACGGCTCGCGGCTGACCGAGACCGGCGCGGCCGTGCTCGCGGTCTCGTGCGACCCGATGTTCGCGCTGCGGGTGTTCGCCGACCAGGACGGGCTCGAGCTCCCGTTGCTGTCAGACTTCTGGCCGCACGGCGAGGTGGCCCGGGCGTACGGCGCTTTCGACGCCGACCACGGCTGCCCGACGAGGTCGACGTTCATCGTGGACGCCGAGGGTGTGCTGCGCTGGTTCGTGCACAACCCGATGGGGGAGGCCCGCAGCCTCGACGACTACGTGCGCGAAGTGGCCGCCCTCGGAGACGGAAAGTAAAAAGTGGCCGCCGGCCACCGGGAAACTCCGGATTCGTCTGACACCGCTTGGGCCTCCGGGTTCAATAGTCATTGCTACGACCGCTGGTGACCCGAGACGCCAGCGGTCGTACGCATGTCCGGGGGCTGTAGGCTGTGGCCCGCTTCTGGGGCGTATAGCTCAGCGGTAGAGCACCTCCCTTACAAGGAGGTGGTCGCAGGTTCGATCCCTGCTGCGCCCACCGACCGTGACCGGTTGCCTTGCCGGTTCCGGTGCCGGCTGCGGCGCGATGGACTTGTGCCACCCGAGACCCGTTCTGGCCCTCAGATCCAGAGTCGTTCGTCGTCGATGTCGCTGATCGAGGACAGGTCGAATGGCGACCTGTGATCCACACGGCTGTCGATGGTGCGGCCTTTGACGTCGCCCGCATCCGGTCGCGTCCCGGCGCCGGTGACCGGCTTCTCGTGTCTCACCGCTGCCTCCCTACGGGTCCCAGCGCTGGAGCGGTCGCGGCCGGTACGGCACTGGATCAGCCGGCCGCACGCCGGAGCGGCGACGTCCGCGGCGCTTGCCCGAGGTGACGCCTGCGGTGTCGCGCGTACGTCGGAGTGTCCACTTCATCGTTGCTCCCAGGCGCTCGACCGTTTCGTTTCCGTCCACGATCCCTGCCTCGGGCCTGCCAGGCATCCGATTTACTGGCTGTCCAGTGCTGGAGCTGCCCTGCGCCGAGACGATCTCACCAACTCGACGCGATCCCCTGTCAAGCACTGCCGAATACCAGAAACCGGGCCTGTCAGGACCGGTCACTCGTCCCGGCCGACCAGGCCGTTGGGCCCTTAGTGTCCCGCGCCCGCAGACGCATCGTGGAAAGCAACCCGAGAGGAGGTCGTCATGCTTCTGATGTCGAGTCAGAGACAGCCCGCGGAAGCCTCGGCCCCTGGACCCATGGCCAAGGTCGTGACGCCGGCAACGCGGTTCACCGTCCATCTTCTGTCGATGTGCGTGATCATGTGCGTCGGCCTGGCGCTGTTCTCCATGGCCGCAGCCGGAGCCGCGTCGGCATTCGGCGTACCTAACGTGGAGCAGCGGTTCCCGCAGCTCTCCGCCATGCTCGTGGCCGCCATGTTCGCACTCATGATGGTGATCTGGATGCGGCTGATGCGCATGGAGTGGCGGCCGACCCTGGAGATGTCCGGTGCGGCTGTCTTCGCCGGGATCCTCATCGTGACGGGCAACCAGGTCGGTGTCGTGCCCGCGGGGGAGCTGGTCGGAGCTGTGTGTGGCGTGGCGTGCCTGACCATGGTGGTCATCATGCTGGTCCGATTCCGGCTCTACGCCGGGCACTCCAGGCACGCACGTCGTCATGACCCGGAGACGGAACGGATCGGTCAGGTCTGACCGAGGACGAGGCGCCGGTCACGCTCGTGCGCGTGGCCGGCGGCTCCGGGTGAGATGCCCGGGCGGCGGTCAAAACTTGCAGACCGCGCCAAGTGGTCAGTTCTGATCCCTGGGTGAGTGACGTCGGGCAGAATTCTTGGTGCCTGCAATTGCGCGGTCGGTAATGTCGTCTCGCTGGGAGTTCTGGGCTCGAGAGGAAGGGTGCGCCGGGGATGGTTGCGGATCATCTCGATGTCTCGCTCGAGGATGCCGAGCTGCGCGCGGAGGTGGAGCTGACCGTGCGGCTGATCTTGGCGGCGAACGACTCGGACAGCCGGCTCAACCCTGACGAGGTGGACCGGATCCTGGGGCTCGACCCGCGCTGAGCCTCTCCTTGCCGGCGTCCCCGCCCGTGGTCTGGGGACGGGGACGCCGTGAGGCGACCTGGTACACAGGGGTCCACCAGGGGCCTCTATGGAGGAGACCGCGCAAGGGGCGGCCGAGCACAACCCTTACCCGCGTCTGGCCGAGTTCAATCACACGGCCCTGTGTGCCGCCTCACTGTCGAGGACCCGTTGACCCGTCGGCATGACCGGCGGATGGTGGACGTCAGGGCGTGGGTCGTCCGGCCGACGCTGCATAAGGCAAGCCGGCACGAGGGGTGAGGCGGGGGGATGCCAGTCACTTCCCACGCGAAGGTGAGGCCGAGGAGCCACCGCGTCATGACGCTTGCCCTCGTCGCTCTCCTCCTTTTCGCCCTGGCTGTCGGCTGCCTCGCGGTCGAGTGGCCAGGGGACGAGGGGCGTGAACCTGACGCCGCTGCCCTCCCGTCGGCGATCGAGCCCGGGACGGTCCTGCAGGAGCGGTCGGCGAGGACGTTCGTGTTCTCCGCGGCGGGTGACTACGGCGCCTCGCCCGCGACGGAGGCGACGTTGGAGGCGATCGGGCGCAGCAAGGCGGCGTTCCACCTGGCAGTAGGAGACCTCAGCTACGGCCAGCTCACCCCGGAGACGGCCTGGTGCGAGTTCGTCCGTTCAAGGGTGGGTGACGACTTCCCGTTCCAGATCCTCGCCGGGAACCACGACAGCGACGGGGAGGCGTCCGGGCAGCACGTCGACGGGTTCCGTGAGTGCCTGCCCGACCGTCTCGAGGGTGTGGGGCAGTACGGCGAGCAGTACTACTTCGACTACCCGCAGGAGCGCCCGCTCGCACGCTTCATCATGGTCGCCCCGGGCTACGTCATCGACGGCGTGCAGGTCGACTACGTGCACGGCGACGCGGGGTACCGCTGGGTCGCCGAGGCCGTCGAGGAGGCACGTGCCGCCGGCATCCGCTGGATCGTCGTGGGCAGCCACGCCCCCTGTCTGACCGTCGGGCGCTACGGCTGCTCCATGGGGGAGGACCTCTTCAACCTGCTGGTCGACCGACGCGTCGACCTGGTCCTCAACGGACACGAGCACAGCTACCAGCGCACGGTCCAGCTGAGGCACAACGCGGTCTGCCCCTTCATCCACTCCGGCGAGTACGACGAGCGCTGTGTCGCCGACGACGCCTCCGACGGGCAGTACACCAAGGGGGAGGGGCCCGTGCAGCTTGTGGTCGGCACCGGGGGAACGGGGTTGTACGACGTCGAGCTGGACCAGCCGGAGGGCCCCTACATGGCCGCCGTGATGGGGGCCAACGCCGAGCCGACCAACGGGCTCGTTGAGCTGACCGTCGGTCCGCGCGCGATCACGGGCCGGTTCCGGTCCACCACCGGGGGTGTGTTCACCGACAGCTTCGCGATCCTCCCGGAGGGGGCCACTGCACCGCCGCCCCCGGCGCGGCCGATCGCGAGCCTCGTCGGCACCGGTGAAGAGTGGAGGTACTGGTACGGCCCGTCCCGGCCCGGAGGCTGGGAGGAGCCGGACTTCGACGACTCCGACTGGGACTCGGGGCCGGCTGTGCTGGGTTACGGCGACGGTGACGAGGCCACCACGCTGGACCACGGCGACGACGAGAGCGCGAAGCCGCTGACCGCGTACTTCCGGACGACCTTCGTGGTCCCCGACCCGGGAGCCCTCTCACGGCTCCGGCTGCGGCTCAGACGGGATGACGGAGCCGTCGTGTACCTGAACGGCACCGAGGTGATGCGATCGAACATGCCGGCGGGCACCGTCACACACGACACCTTCGCGGCGGAGTCCATCGAGGACCGGGGCTACAGGGCAGCCGAGGTCGACACCGGTCTTCTGGTGGCCGGCAACAACGTGATCGCGGTCGAGGTGCACCAGTCCGACCCGGACAGCAGCGATCTCAGCTTCGACCTGGCGCTCACCGACTGAGGCCGCTCGGCAGTACCGGTCAGGCGCGCTTCCAGACCCGCACGTAGGCGACCCGGACCGTTTGCGGGAACTTGATGTAGGGCGGCTCGCTCAGTGCCAGGTTGAGGATCAGGTAGTGGGGGACGGAGGTGACCCCCTCGGTCTGCCGGCCGACCTGCTGCCCGTCGTAGTAGAACGTCAGGCTCCGGGGCCTCCAGTCGACCCCGAAGGTGTGCGAGCCGCCGCCTCCGGGCATCTTGCCCTGCCACGCGGAGGGGTAGCCCGCGTTCGAGCCGCCCGCCCAGTGGTAGTGCCAGGCGACGTCGTTGTCGCTGAGCACCTCCATCACATCGATCTCGCCGTCCTCGGGGTGGTTCTCCCCGTTCAGCCAGAAGGCCGGCCAGTTGGGCCCGGCGCTGCCGACGGGGGCAAGGGTCGGGTCCGAGCTGGCCGGCAGGAAGATGCGTGCCTCGGCGTACCCGTGCGTGAACTGGTAGTCGTGGAAGGACTCGACCATGCCGGAGACGTAGCGGTAGGTCCTGCCGTCGTTCGCCGTCACGGTGCGCTTGACCGCCCGGAGCCGCAGCGCACCGTTGCCCACCGACACCTGACGTGGGTCGTAGGCGGCGACCTCGAGGTCGTTGATCGGCTTCGTGACCGCCCGGTCGTTGCCGGCCAGCCAGTTCGGGCGCCACTTGCGGAGGTTCAGCCGGTCCCCGCGGAACTCGTCGCGCCAGACCAGACGCCACTCACCCGGCGCACCGATCGGCTTGGGCCGAGTGGCGGCGCGGGCAGGGGCGACTTCCTCGCTGGGCACGGGGGAGGGACTGCCGTAGAGAAGCGCGGCGAGAGCGACGAGGGCGAGGAAGAATCGGGCCATGTCTTATTTTCGACCGACCTGATCCACTTCCTGACCCGCGAGGCGGGCGTGTCTAGGCAGCCTGGACTCAGGAGCTTGCGCCACGACGGACGGAAGGGCTACTGCAGATGGCCGCAGCATCACCCACCTGGGTGGTTTTCGCACACTCTTCGGATGGAAAGGCATGTGATGTCTGATCTGTCCGATTTAGACCGTTAACGTGGTGCCACTCTCGGGGACAGACACATTGCATGAGCCTTGTTGCCTGGGAGGAGCCACAATGCTCGATCTCTTCGACCTCGAGAGCGAGGCCGAGCTGTTGGCGGCGCAGCTGCGTGGAGCACGCTGCTGTGACGCGCTCGAGCCGTGCTACCGCTGCTCGCTGCTGAAGTTCAACGTGCTCGCCCGACGTCGAGTCGTGGAGGTGCCGAGACCCCGGCCCCGCGTGCTCTCCACGCGGACCATGGGAGGACTGGCCCTCGCCGCGCGGCTCCCGGACCTGGAGCTGAGGGCGTCCTAGCGGCTCGACACGGACCATGAGAACGGTCTCATCCGGTCCTCATCGCGGTCTCACTCCTGCTCGCCATGGTTGGTCTGTCGGATCAACCCATGGGCCTCACCCGGCCCCTCGAAAGGCGGTAGGCATGAAGAAGCTTCTCCCCATCGGCACCCTCGGGCTCGCCGGACTGGTCGGCGCCGGACTCATGGCGCTCCCCGGCGCGAGGGTGGCCGCAGGCTCCGACGAGGAGGTCGCGACCAAGCGCGAGGACAGCGCGACAGAGCTCGTCCTGGTCGCCGACGACGATGACGACGACGACACCGGCAACACGAACACCGGTTCCAGCCTCTCCACCAGCGACGGCACCCGGAGCAACTTCACCGCCGTCAGCCGCGACCGTGACGTCAGCCGCAGCGACAAGACGAAGGACTTCACGCTCGACGGCGCCGGCGACACGCGTACCCGCGACTGGACCGCGAACCGCACGAACGACCGCTCGCGCAACGACACGCGCGGCTGACCCGGTACGGCGGACGAGGAGGCTCTGATGGGCAAGGCACACGACTCGTGGGGCTTCTCCCGCGGCGACTCGATCACCCCCGACCTGACCGCGATGAAGCTCCTCGGCGGCGGGTCGGCCTACGAGGCCTACCTTGCCTTCGACGACCTCACCTACGGCCCCGTGGTGGTGAAGGTCGTCCGGCCGGACCAGGTCCGGGACGAGAAGACGCTGCGCGGACTCCGCCGGGAGGTGGACACCCTCGCCCGGGTGAACCACCCGGTCATGATGCGCGGCCTTCGCTCGGAGGTGGCCGGGGACCGGCCGCACGTGGTGCTCGAGCACCTCGACGGTCCCCGGCTCTCCTCGCTCATCCGGCGCTACGGGCCGCTGCAGGAGCAGCAGTACCTCCCGCTCGCGATCGAGGTCGCCTCCGCCCTGCACTACCTGCGCCGGATCGGCTACGTGCACCTCGACGTGAAGCCCAGCAACGTGATCATGGGGGCGCCGGCGCGGTTGATCGATCTCAGCGTCGCGCGGCCCGTCGAGGAGGCCGCCGCCCTCGACCACCCGATCGGCACCGATGCCTACATGGCCCCCGAGCAGTGCGACCCGCCGAGGACCGGCTGCCCCGGGCCCGCGAGCGACGTGTGGGGTCTGGGCGCGACCCTGTTCGAGGCGGTCGCCGGCTACAAGCCGTTCGACCTGCCCGGTCCCGACGCGGTCACCGTCGCGCAGCGCTTCCCGCAGGTGGCCGAGCCGTCGTACGAGCTGCCCGACCGGGTGCCCGGTGACGTGGCCAAGGTCGTCTACGCCTGCCTCGAGCCCGCGCCGGAGAACCGGCCGCTGCCGCACGAGGTCGCCGAGGGACTGCAGCCGGCCCTCGAGCGCGCGCCACGGAGCAGGCTGGCCGGTTTCAAGGTCCGCTGACCCGACGCGGGGTCTCCGTCAGGGCTCCAGTCGGTAGCCCATGCCGCGGACGGTCCTGATGGTCTCCGCGCCGAACTTCTTGCGCAGGTAGCCGACGTAGACGTCGACGACGTTCGAGCCGGGGTCGAAGTCGTAGCCCCACACGTGCGAGAGCAGCTGCTCGCGGGAGAGCACCTGGCCGGGGTTCAGCAGGAAGATCTCCGCCAGCTTGAACTCCCGCGCCGAGAGGTCGACGTCCCGTCCGCCCGTGCTCGCCCGCCGGGTCCGCAGGTCCAGCCTCAGCGAGCCGGACTCGAGCACGTCCTCGCGGGCGATCGGCTTCTCGTTGGCCTGCCGCAACCTCAGCCGGACCCGCGCGAGCAGCTCGGCGAACCGGAACGGCTTGGCCATGTAGTCGTCGGCGCCGCCCTCGAGCGCCGACACCGTGTCGGTCACCGAGTCGCGGGCGGTGAGCACGATGACCGGCAGCCGGCTCCCGGCGGAGCGCATCTGCTCGAGCACCTCGTAGCCGTCCATGCCGGGCAGCCCGATGTCGAGGATGACCAGGTCGAAGTCGCCGGTGAGCGCGAAGTCCAGCGCGGTGTGCCCGTCGGTGACGGTCGAGGTGGTGTAGCCGTCGGCGGCGAGGCCCTTGGCGATGAACGAGGCGATCCGGGCCTCGTCCTCGACGATCAGGATGCGAGCCACGTGTCGTCCTTCCGTTGCGTCGGCAGGGTCAGGATGAACCGGGACCCCTGCGGGTGCTCGTCCTCGACGTGCACGGTGCCGCCGTGGGCGTGGGCGATCGCGCGGACGATGGAGAGCCCGAGCCCGAAGCCCTCGTCGCCCTTCGGTACGGCGGACCGCCCGAAGCGCTCGAAGACCAGCGGCTTGTCCTCGTCGGGGATGCCGTGGCCGGGGTCGCGGACCCACAGGAGCACGTCGTCGTGGGGGCCGCCCCGGGAGCCGACACCGATCTCCGCGCCGGGCTCGGTGTGCTTCACGGCGTTCTGGGCGAGCTCGAGCATCGCCTGGGTGACCCGTTGCTCGTCGACCCAGGCCAGGGTGTCCACCGTCTCGTCGAGGACCCAGGCGCGGTCGCCGAGGGCACGGCACTTCTCCAGCACGGTCCCGGTGAGGGGGCCGATCCCGACGGCGTCGTACTGCAGGAAGTCCGGGCGGGCGGTCTTGGCGAGCATGATCAGGTCGCCCACCAGCCGCGACATCCGGTCGATCTCCTCGAGCAGCAGTGTGCGCGTGGCCTCCACCTCGGCCGGGTCCCCGCTGTCGAGGAGCTCCAGGTGGCCGCGGATCACGGTCAACGGGGTCTTGAGCTCGTGACCGGCGTCGTCGAGAAACTGCCGCTGCCCGGTGAACGCGTCGTCGAGCCGCCCGAGCATCTCGTTGAAGGTCCGGGTCAGGGCGGAGACGTCGTCGTGGCCGGACTCGGGGATCCGCCGGGACAGGTCGGTGACGGTGATCTCCTCGGCGGTCTCGCGCAAGGTCCGGACCGGCCGCAGCAGCCGCCCCGCCTGCCAGGCGGCGATCGCGGTGACCAGGCCGAGCGAGAGCGCCGAGACGATCGCGTAGGTCTGCATGACCCGGTTGAGCTCCTCGTGCTCGGCCGCGAGGAAGTTGGCGATCACGAAGGCGCCTGAACGGGCCGGGTCCTGTACCGGCTGGACGGTGACGACGACCTCGCCCCACTCGGTGTCGATCCGGGCGGTCCCGCCGCGGTCGACCCGCTGCTGAACGAGGTCGACGAACTCCGGGAGGAACACCAGCGGCTCGTGAACCTGGTCCGAGACGACCTTGGGGCCGCCGTCCCACCAGCCGACGAGCAGCTCGTCGTCGTCCGGGACGTTGCGCTGCAGGAACGTCCGGACCAGGGTCCGGATGTCGCTGAAGCCCTGGACCGGGCGGGCGCCAGGGTCGATGCCCTCGTCGCGCAGGGTGGCGAACTCCGCGAGCTCCTGCTCCACCCGGTTGCCGACGCCGCGCTCGATGCGCGCGGACTCCAGGGCGTAGACGACGAGACCCGCCCCGGCGAGGGCGAGTCCCACGAGGACGGCGACCGAGACCGCGATGCGGGTGCGGACGGTCAGCCCGGCAGAGGCCGCTGGTCGCGGCTCAGTCGTCATTCGCGTCGTCG
Organism: Nocardioidaceae bacterium; assembly: GCA_035762105.1. Taxonomy (GTDB): domain Bacteria; phylum Actinomycetota; class Actinomycetes; order Propionibacteriales; family Nocardioidaceae; genus Nocardioides_C. The sequence continues at coordinate 34,299 of DASTPU010000051.1, forward strand.
TCGCTCCCGTCGTCGCTCCCGTCGTGGCTGTCGTCGGCCCCGTCGTCGCGCTCGTCGCTGTCATCTCGGTCGTCGTCGACCTCACGCGGCGTGGGCCGCACGACACGTACGTCGTCGTCGCGGTCGTCGTCGTGCTCGTCGCGCTGCCCACCGTGGTCGTCCGGGCTGGGCTTCGGGGACCGGGTGGTGGGCGAGCGGGTCGGGGACGGGGTGTCCGAGGTGGTGGCCTCGATGACCACGGGCGTGCGCTCGGGTGGCATGCTCGCCTGCGACGCGACGAGGGTGCCCGCGATGTAGGCGCCGAGCGGCAGGGTCAGAAGCAGGCCGATGGCCACCTTCAGGAACGTGCTCACGCCCCCAGTGTGCCCGGCGACCGTGGGAGGCAGGTGAGATGCAGATGAGAAGGTTCTCATCCTAGGCTCGGGCCATGAGCGTGCAGCTGCGTGACGTCACCGCCCTGATGGACCGCTGGTACCCCCCTTCTCTTGCCTCGGACTGGGACGCGGTCGGGCTGGTCTGCGGCGACCCGGAGCAGGAGGTACGACGGATCGCCCTGGCCGTCGACCCGGCGCCGGTCGTGGTCGACGAGGCGCTCGACTGGGGCGCCGACCTGGTCGTCGTCCACCACCCGCTGCTCCTCAAGGGCGTGCACTCGATGGCGGCCACGACGCCGAAGGGACGCGTCCTGCACCGTCTGGTCGGGGGAGGGTGCGGGCTGTTCACCGCGCACACGAACGCCGACGCGCCCGCCGGCGGTGTCAACGAGTCGCTCGCCCTCGCCCTCGGCATCGAGGACCCGGAGGTGATCCTCCCCGATCCGGCCGACCCGCTCGACAAGCTCGTCACGTTCGTCCCCCACGAGAACGCCGAGGAGGTCCGTGCCGCCATCACCGCGGCGGGAGCCGGGAAGATCGGCGACTACGACAGCTGCACGTTCACCTCCGAGGGGGAGGGGCGGTTCCGTCCGCTCGACGGCGCCACCCCGGCGATCGGTCGGGTGGGCGAGGTGGAGGTGGTCGCGGAGTCGCGCGTCGAGGCGGTGTTCCCCCGCGGCCGCCGCCGGGCCGTGGTCGAGGCGCTCCGGGCCGTGCATCCCTACGAGGAGCCGGCGTTCGACGTACTCGAGCTCGCGGACGTGCCGGGCACCGGCAGGACCGCACGCGGGACCGGGCGGATCGGCAGGTTGGCCGAACCGATGAAGCTCACCACCTTCGCCGAGCTCGTGGCGGACGTGCTGCCCGCGACCGCCCACGGCGTGCGGGTCGGCGGCGAGCCGGACCGGATGGTCGAGACGGTCGCGGTCACCAGCGGAGCGGGGGACTTCCTGCTCGAGAAGGTGCTGACCACGGACGCCGACGTGTACGTCACCTCGGACCTCAGGCACCACCGGGCAGCGGAGTTCCTGGAGCACGGGGGACCGGCGCTCGTGGACGTCGCGCACTGGGCTGCCGAGTGGACCTGGCTGCCCGTCCTGGAGCGAATGCTGGTTCAGGCCCTGGGCGAGCGAGAGGATACGGTGGACGTCCGCGTGAGCACGACGTGCACCGACCCGTGGACCTTCCGTTCCTGAGGAGCAGTGTGAAAGCCGACCCCTTCGCCCAGCTGAAGCTGTTGGACGTCCAGGAGCTGGACTCCAAGCACGACCAGCTCCGGCACCGGCTGGCGACCCTGCCGCAGATCGCCGAGCTCAAGGAGCTGGCCCGGCAGCGCGGCGAGGTCGACGACCGCGCCCGCGACGCGCGCATCCTCGTCGACGACCTGACCCGCGAGCAGAAGCGCGCCGACGCCGACGTCGAGCAGGTCCGGGCACGACGCGAGCGCGACCGGGACCGCATGGACAAGGGGCTCATCTCGAACCCCAAGGACCTCGAGCGGATGCAGAGCGAGCTGGTCTCCCTGCAGCGGCGCATCTCCGACCTCGAGGACGCCGAGCTCGAGGTGATGGAGCGGCTGGAGGAGGCCCAGCGCGACCTCGACGGGTTCACCGCGCAGGTGGCCGAGCTCGACGAGCGGATCTCGGCGGCCGACCAGGCCCGCGCCGAGGCGGCCGCCGACATCGAGCAGCAGCTCGTCGACACCGAGTCCGAGCGCAAGCAGACCGCTGCGGACATGCCCGAGGACCTGATGACGCTCTACACCCGCCTGCGCGAGCAGAAGGGCGGCGTGGGTGCGGCGGCGCTGCGGGCCCGTAGCTGTGGCGGGTGCAGCCTCCAGCTGAACTCCTCCGAGCTCGCCGACATCGCCAAGACCCCGTCCGACGAGGTGCTCCGGTGCGAGGAGTGCAACCGGATCCTCGTACGCACCTCGGAGTCCGGGATCTGATGGGCGACAGGTTCACCTCCGTCGTCATCGAGGCGGACGGAGGGTCCCGCGGCAACCCCGGGGAGGCG
>DASTPU010000052.1:0-10760 GCA_035762105.1 Nocardioidaceae bacterium
CCAGCTGGGAACACCCTTGCGTGGGTGAATGAACTGGTCGCATCCACGACAGGCGGAGATCCGCGGACCACAAGGCCCGTGGGTCTCCGTCGTCCGGGGCCGGCTCAGCCCGGCGGCTGGTCGAGGCCGCCGACGAGCGCGGTGAGCCCGAGCTCGAAGGACTCCTGGTCGATCCGCTCGGCGTCCGCGCGCAGCCGGTGGGCCTGGGTCAGGTTGGGGTACCGGTCGAGGTAGACCTGCACGTCGTCGGCGAACCCGCTCGCGAACGGTGTCGAGGCGGCGCCGACGACCAGGTACTTCACCGCGCCGGCGATCATCGTCGCGTCGCGGGGCGGCCAGCCGGCTCCCACGAGCCCGCCGTGCACCGCGTCGGCCATGGCCAGGAACGACTCCCTGCGCCCGGCGCCGGAGGCGACCAGCGGCACCGCGCCGGGGTGGGCGGCCAGCGCCGCGCGGTAGGAGCGCGCCCACCGCACGAGGCCCTCGCGCCAGCCCTCGCCGAACCCGCTGGTGTCGACCCCGGCGACGACGAGGTCGGCGACGGCGTCGAGCAGGTCGTCCTTGGTCGGGAAGTGGCTGTAGAGCGAGGGCGCCCGGACGCCGAGCTCCTGGGCCAGCCGGCGCATGGAGAGCGCCGCGAGGCCGTGTTCGTCGATCATCGCGAGCGCCCGGTCCCGGATCAGGTCCCGGTTCAGGAGCGGCGTGCGCGGTCTGGCCATCGACGTACTCCTTGCGGGAACCGTGGGCTCGGGCTAGCGTCGCACCTTACACCGTAAGGTTTCTGACGAGGAGTCTTGATGGACCTTTGCCTGACCGAGGACCAGCGCAGCTTCCAGCAGCTGACCCGCGAGTTCCTCGACCGGGAGGTCGTGCCGCACCGGGCGGAGTGGGACCGGCGCGAGCAGGTGGACCGCGCGCTCGTCGGCAAGATGGGCGAGCTCGGCCTGCTCGGGCTGACCATCCCCGAGGAGTACGGCGGCATCGGCGGGGACCTGATCACCTACTCCCTCGTCATGGAGGAGCTCGGGAGGGCCGACTCCGCCGCCCGCGGGATCGTGTCGGTGTCCAACGGCCTCGTCGGTACGTCGATCGTCAACCACGGCTCGGAGGAGCAGAAGCGGGCGTGGCTTCCCGGGATCGCATCCGGTGAGAAGCTCGGCTGCTTCGGTCTGACCGAGCCGGACACCGGCTCCGACGCCGGCAACCTCAAGATGCGCGCGGTCCGCGACGGCGACCACTACCTGCTCAGCGGCCAGAAGATCTTCATCACCAACGGCACGTGGGCCGACGTCGCGCTCGTCTTCGCACGGACGGGCGACGCCGGCCCCAAGGGCGTCTCGGCGTTCCTGGTCCCGACGGACACGCCCGGCTTCGAGGCGCGGGAGATCAAGGGCAAGCTCGGCCTGCGTGGCCAGGCGACCGCGGAGCTCTTCCTGTCCGACGTGCGCGTGCCCGCCTCGGCGATGCTCGGCGCCGAGGGCGAGGGGTTCAAGATCGCGATGTCCTCGCTGGACAAGGGCAGGATCTCGGTCGCCGCCGGCTGCGTCGGCATCGTGCAGGGCTGCCTCGAGGCGACGGTCGCCTACTCGCTGGAGCGCAAGCAGTTCGGGCGGCAGCTCGCTTCGTTCCAGATGATCCAGGACCTGGTCGCGGACATGTCCGTGGACGCCGACGCCGCGCGGCTGCTCGTGTGGCGGGCCGCGGACCTGAAGATGCGCGGCGAGCCGTTCGGCGTCGCGGCGTCGAAGGCGAAGTACTTCGCCTCCGAGGCGGCGGTCCGCGCGGCCAACAACGCCATCCAGGCCTTCGGCGGCTACGGCTACGTCGACGAGTACCCCGTGCAGAAGTACATGCGAGACGCCCGGGTGATGACCCTCTACGAGGGCACCAGCCAGATCCAGAAGCTGCTGATCGGTCGGGCGGAGACCGGCGTCAGCGCGTTCCTCTGACACCGCCCACCCGCCCTCGGAAAGGACCCACGATGAGCTTCAACCTCGCCCAGATGCTCGAGGAGTCACGGCGGTCGGACCCGGAGAAGCCGTGCGTGGTCATCAACGACACCACGCTCAGCTATGCCCAGGTCGAGGACCTGTCCGCCGTCGTCGCGGGCAACCTGCTCGCCCTGGGCCTCCAGCCCGGTGAGAAGGTCGCCGTACAGCTGCCGAACGTCCCGCACTTCCTGTTCGCCTACTTCGGGATCATGAGGGCGGGCCTGGTCATGGTGCCGCTCAACCCTCTCCTCGCCGGGCCCGAGATCACCTACCACCTCGAGAACTCCGACGCGCGCCTGCTCATCACCTTCGACCTGATCGCCGAGGGTGCGCACCGCGCCGCCCGCGAGGTCGAGGGGGTCTCGACGTACGTCGTCGAGCTCGGCGGGCCACCACGGCCGGAGGGGACGAGCTCCTTCGACGCGCTCTACGCGCCGGTGGACGTCCCCGACATCGCGCCGACCAAAGCCGACGACACCGCGGTGATCCTCTACACCAGCGGCACCACCGGGAAGCCCAAGGGCGCCGAGCTCACCCACTTCTCGCTGATGATGAACTGCACGATCGGCGGCGACCTGCTCGGCTTCGAGGACGACGACATCGGCGTCGCAGTGCTGCCGTTCTTCCACGTCTTCGGCCTGTCCAGCGTGCTGAACGCGACCATCCGGTACGGCGGGACGATGGTGCTCATCCCGAGGTTCGAGGTCGAGCCGGTGATCGACGCGATCGAGAAGCACCGGGTGACGATCTTCCCCGGCGTGCCGACGATGTTCACCGCGCTGCTGCACGCGGCCACCGAGGGGCGTGACCTCTCGTCGCTGCGCGTGGGCATCTCGGGTGGCGCGGCCATCCCCGGCGAGGTGATCCGCGCCTTCGAGGAGAAGGTGCCCGGGTGCGTGATCCTCGAGGGCTACGGGCTCTCGGAGAGCTCGAGCACCGCCACGTTCAACGTGAGCGCCGAGCAGCGCAAGGTGCTCTCGATCGGCAAGCCAGTGTGGGGCGTGCGCGCGCGGATCGTCGACGTCGACGACAACCCGCTGCCGCCCGGCAAGGAGAACGTCGGCGAGATCGTGCTGCAGGGTCACGACCTCATGAAGGGCTACTACAAGAACCCCGAGGCGACGGCGGAGGCGTTCCGAGGTGGTTGGTTCCACACCGGCGACCTGGCCTATGCCGACGAGGACGGCTACCTCTTCGTCGTCGACCGCAAGAAGGACCTCGTGATCCGGGGCGGCTACAACGTCTACCCCCGTGAGGTCGAGGAGGTGCTCTACGAGCATCCCGCGGTGGCCGAGGCGGCCGTGATCGGCAAGCCCGACGAGCGGCTCGGCGAGGAGGTGGTCGCGGTGGTGAGCCTGAGGCCCGGCGCCTCGGCTACCGTCGAGGACCTCATCGAGTTCTGCAAGGAGCGGGTCGCCGCCTACAAGTACCCGCGCGAGATCAGGCTGGTCGAGGAGCTCCCCAAGGGGCCGACCGGAAAGATTCTGAAGAAGGAGCTTCGCTGATGCCCGTCGACCCCCACATCGCCCCGCTGCTCGAGCTGCTCGCGACCGTCCCCTCGATGTCCGAGGGCACGCCCGAGCAGGCGCGTGAGGGCTTCCGGAAGCTGGCGCTCGGCAGCCGCCAGGACGTCGTCGAGGTCGGTGCTGTCTCCGAGGTCGTGATCCCGGGGCCGGGCGGTGACCTTCCGGCGCGCGTCTACCGGCCCGAGGCGGACGGTCCGGTGCCGACCGTGGTGCTCTTCCACGGCGGAGGGTGGGTGGTCGGCGACCTCGACACCCACGACAACATGGCGCGCAGCATCTGCCGCGACTGCACCTCCGTCGTCGTGTCGGTCGACTACCGGCTCGCGCCGGAGAACCCCTTCCCGGCAGCCGTCGAGGACGCGGTGGCGGCGACGCGGTGGGTCGGGGAGCGGCTCACCGACTTCGGCGGCTCCGACAAGCTGGCCGTGGCCGGTGACAGCGCAGGCGGTAACCTCTCCGCCGTCGTGGCACAGCAGCTCCGGGACGCCGGTGGCCCGCCGATCGCCGCGCAGCTCCTGATCTACCCGGCCGTCGACGTCACGGGAGAGTACGCCTCGCGGCTGGAGAACGCCGAGGGCTACTTCCTCGACCTCGCCACGATGGCCTGGTTCATGAACCACTACACCGCCGACCCGTCCCACCACACCGACCCCCGCGTCTCCCCGCTGCGCCACCACGACCTGTCCGGCCTCCCGCCGGCGGTGGTCGTCACCGCGGAGTTCGACCCCTTGCGCGACGAGGGGGAGGCGTACGCCGCCGAGCTCGCCGCGGCAGGTGTGCCGGTGGAGGTGCGCCGCTTCGACGGCATGATCCACGGGTTCTTCGACATGGGCGGGTACTCGCCCGCCGCGCAGGCTGCGATCGACGAGGCGTGCGGCCTGTTCGCGAAGGTGCTCTCCGCCTGACTCCGCCGTACGTCAGCCGGGCCTCAGCCGCGCAGCGGGGCGGCGCCGCGGCTGGACCGGCCGATGGCCATCAGCGCCAGCACCATGAGCAGCCGGTCCCGTGGCACGTGCAGGTTCCGGCCGGTCAGCTGCTCGATCTGCTTCATCCGGTAGATCACGGTGTTGCGGTGGCAGTACAACGCCTCCGCAGCGTGCGTGGGCGAGCCGTTGTGCTCGATGAGCGACATCAGCGTCGTGAGCAGCACCTCGGCCTGCTGGGCGGGCTGGGCCAGCAACGGCCCGATCGACTCGTCCACCAGCAGTGACGCCACCTCGGGACTGCCGCTGAGCAGCACCTCCGGAAGTCGGTCGTTCACCGCGACCACCTGCGTCCCGCCCCGAGGCACGGTGTACGCCGCGCGGGTGGCGAGCTGGTAGGCAGCCGCGAAGCCGGTGATCCCTTCGGAGAGCGCCACCCCGGCCCGGCCGGCGGCGATGGGCCCGAGCAGCTCGACGAGGCCGGGCAGGTCGAGGTCCGACAGCTGCACGAGCCCGAAGAAGGCGCCTCCGCGGACGTGCCAGTGCGAGACCCGGCCGGTCCGCTCGAGGTGGTCCTCGGGGCCGCGCAGCGGCTCGTCGAGCGACTCGTCGAAGGGTGCCACCACGCAGGCGACGGGTTCGTCGACGGAGACACCGAGGCTCTCCGCAGCCTCGGTCGCGAACTCGGGGTCGGAGCCCCGGCCGCCGACCAGGCCGTCGAGGAAACCCTGCTGCCGCTGGAGGTCCCGGCGCTGGAGCCGTGCGCTCTCGCGACGGTAGGCCTCGACGAGGACGGCGTTCTGGACGTCGAGCGCGTGCCAGACCCGCTGGCCGGCCTTGAGCAGGACGTGGTCGTCGACACCCAGCTCCGGCATCGGCCCCTGGTCGAGCAGCGCCTCCCACAGCACCCGCGTGCCGAGACTGTAGGCGTTGAGCACGAGCTCCATCGGCATGCCCTGACGAGCGCGGCGGCGGCCGGTCTCGCGCCACACGTCGGCGGCCTTCTTGCCGGGCTCGGTGCGTCCGGCCATGGTCAGGATGCCGCGGCGGATGTGTTCACGGGTGCTTGCGCGCACGTCCGAGCGCATGTCCGGGCCGGCCTTCTGGTACCACTCGCGGTCCTTCTCGAACAACCGCAGCGAGATGTCGTCGGCGATGGCGTCGGAGCGGTCGACCAGGGTCGACCAGGCACGCCGGATCTGCGCCTCGAGGTCGGCGCCGGGGGGCGCCAGGCTCCGCTCCATCGGGCCACTGTCGCACTCGCCGCACAGATGGACCAGCCCCCGGTTGAAGATTGCGGCGCTTTGCACGACTCATTTTGTGCGCAGCGCCTATATCCCTTTCTGTGCGCAGCGACCAAAGTGGTCGGCGTCACACTCGTCCCCAAGTGTCTGGAGGCACCGTGGGCCAAGCGTTCACGATGAGCGACGTCGGCGTGAGCTTCGGAGGCATCGTCGCCCTCAGCGGCGTGGGCCTCGAGGTCGAGCCGAACCAGGTCCTCGGGGTGATCGGCCCCAACGGCGCCGGCAAGACGACGCTCTTCAACGTCGCCTGCGGCTTCGTGCAGCCCGACACCGGCCGCCTCACCTGGCAGGGCCGCGAGCTGACCGGCCTCCGTCCGCACCAGCTCGCCGGGCTGCGGATCGGCCGGACGTTGCAGGGCCTCGGGCTCTTCGACCACATGCCGGTGCTCGAGAACGTCATGGTCGGCGCCGACCGGCACGCCAGGGCGGGCTTCTTCTCCAGCCTGCTCGCGCTGCCGCGGAGCACGAAGGACGAGCGGTCGCTGCGTGAGCGGGCGATGGCCGTCCTCGCCGAGCTCGGCGTCGCCGAGTACGCCGGACGGCTCCCCTCGAGCCTCCCGTACGCGATCCGCAAGCGGGTCGCCCTCGCGCGTGCGCTGGTCAGCGAGCCGGAGCTGCTCCTCCTCGACGAGCCGGCCAGCGGCCTGTCCAACGACGAGATGGGTCAGCTGGGCGACCTGATCAAGACCCTGACCAGCCGGATGTCGGTGATGCTCGTGGAGCACCACATGGACCTCGTGATGAGCGTCTGCGACCACATCGTCGTGCTCGACTTCGGCAAGGTGATCGCGCGCGGTGGCCCCGACGAGATCCGCAACGACCCCGCTGTGCTCGCCGCCTACCTCGGGGAAGAGGTGGCCCACTGATGCTCGACGTGCACGAGCTCTCCACCAGCTACGGCCCGGTCAAGGCGCTGGACGACGTCACGTTCTCCGCGCCGAAGGGGAAGATCACCGCCGTCCTGGGCGCCAACGGCGCCGGCAAGACCACGCTGCTGCGCACGCTCTCCGGCCTGATCCGCCCCACGCACGGCTCGGCCAGGCTCGGCGATGTCGACCTGGTGCGGACGCCGACCGAGAAGATGTCTGCGCTCGGCCTCTCGCACGTCCCGGAGGGGCGGGGCGTGATCACCGAGCTGACCGTCGAGGAGAACCTCCGCCTCGGTGGCCTCGGCCGCGCGGACCGGTCGAAGCCCGCCGACATCGAGCGGGTCTACTCGCTCTTCCCGGTGCTCGGTGACCGGCGCAACGCCACGGCCGACACGCTGTCCGGTGGTGAGCGGCAGATGCTGGTCATCGGCCGTGCGCTGATGGCCTCGCCGAAGATCCTGCTGCTCGACGAGCCGTCGCTCGGGCTCGCGCCGCGGATCGTGGCCCAGATCTTCGACCTCCTGAAGTCGCTGGTGGAGTCCGACGGGTTGACCGTCCTGCTCGTGGAGCAGAACGCCCGCAGCGCGCTGTCCATCGCCGACTACGGCGTCGTCCTCAACCTCGGCAAGCTCGTCGTCCACGAACCGGCCGACGTCCTCGCTGCGGACGAGAACCTCCGCCACGCCTACCTCGGATTCTGACCGGCCGCCCCGGCCCTCGACGGGAGACCTCGTGCAGCAGCTCCTCACCACCGCCCTGACCGGCCTGACGCTCGGGTTCGTCTATGCCGCGTTCGCGCTCGCGCTCGTGCTGATCTGGCGCTCGACGCGGATCGTGAACTTCGCGCAGGCGCCGATGGCGATGATCACCACCTACATCGCGCTCGTCGTGATCGACGCCGGCTACTCCTACTGGCTCGGCTTCGCCGCCGCGCTCGTCTCCGGCCTGGTCCTCGGCGCGGTCATCGAGCGGGTGTTCGTCCGCCCGGTCGAGGGGAAGTCCGAGATCAACGCGGTGATCCTCACGCTCGGCCTCTTCATCGTGATCCACTCGCTCGCTGCCGTGGTCTTCGGCTCGCGGTACCGCTCCTTCCCGGCCCCGTTCGGGCTTCGGGGCTACCAGGTCGGCGACGTCAACATCGCCCTCACCGGGTTCGGGATCTTCACGATCGTGGCCGTGCTCATCACGATGGGACTCCTGGTCGCCCTCTTCCGGTTCACCGATCTCGGGCTGAAGATGCGCGCGTCCGCCTTCAATGCCGAGGTCGCCCGCCTCCTCGGGGTGAGGGTCGGCGGGATGCTCACCCTGGGATGGGCGCTTGCCGCCGTCGTCGGCTCGCTCGCGGGGCTCCTCATCGCAGGTGGCAGCCTCGTCCATCCGTCGTACATGGACTCCGTCGTGGTCTACGGCTTCGTGGCCGCGGTGCTCGGCGGGCTCGACAGCCCCGCCGGTGCGGTCGTGGGCGGCCTCCTGCTGGGCGTCTCACTGAGCTTCGTCAGCGGGTACGTCGGATCCGAGCTCGTCGCCCTGGCGGCTCTCGTGATCCTCATGCTCGTGCTGCTCCTCAAACCGGGCGGCCTCTTCTCGCACGCCGCAGAGCGGAGGGTCTGACATGTCGACCGCCGTCTCCACGAGCCGCATGAGCGGGCTCCGGGCCCGCTTCGGGAGCTCCACGTTGCTGCGCCACCTCGTGCTCGCCCTGCTCGGGCTGGTCGTCGTGGTCGTGGTGCTCGAGAGCACCAGCACCTTCCGCAGCGCCCAGTTCGCGGCCATGGCCTACATCGGCCTCGCGGCCGGAGGGCTGACCATTCTGACCGGTCTCAACGGGCAGATCTCCCTGGGCCACGGGGCCTTCATGGCGATCGGCGCGTACACCACGGCGCTGATGTACCAGGAGTCCGAGCCCGTGCTGCCGGTCGTCGGTGTGCTGCTCCTCGCCACCGCGGTGGCCCTGGTGGTCGGCGCCGCGGTCGGGGTGGCCGCCGCGCGTCTGCACGGGCCGTACCTCGCCGGAGCGACCCTCGCCCTCGCCGTCGCGGTGCCCGGCATCGCGATCTACTTCAGCGAGACCCTCGGCGGCGAGCAGGGCCTCAACGTGCTGCTCCCCGACATCCCCGGCTGGTTCGCCGACGCGGTCTTCTTCCTCACCGCGCACGACCTCACCACGACGAAGTACGTCGCCTACATCGGCTGGCTCTCGCTGATCGTCACGTTCGTCCTGCTCGCGAACCTCTCACGCAGCCGGGTCGGCCGGGTCTGGCGGGCGGTCCGCGACGACGAGGTGGCCGCGGAGATCGCCGGCATCGACCTCGGTCGTGCCCGGGTCCTCGCCTTCCTCGTCAGCGCGGCCTGCGCGGGCCTTGCCGGAGCGGTGATGGCGATGGCCGTGCGCATCACGGCGCCGAGCGGCTTCACGCTCACCCTCTCGCTGACCCTGCTCACCGCGATCGTCCTCGGCGGACTGGGCAGCCTGTTCGGCGCGCTCATCGGGGCGGCGCTGCTGACCTTCCTGCCGCAGTTCGTCACGTCCTTGGGCAGCGACATGGGGCTGAGCGACGTGCAGTCCGCGGGCCTGGCCCCGCTGGTGTACGGCGCCGTGATGGTGCTGGTGATCCTCGTCGCCCCGGCCGGGATCGTGGGCAGCGTGCGGGGGTGGTGGCGCGGGAGGCGGGAGACGGCATGACCCATCGGCAAGACGGGGCGCGGCACTGCGTCAACGAACGGTGACCGGAAACAACAGGAGGCAGGACATGAGGAGATGGACCAGGAAGGTGACGCTGGCGACCAGCGTCATCACCGTGGGTGCGCTGGTCGCCGCGTGCGGCGCCGGCAGCAGCCGCGAGGAGAGCACCGGGGAGGACGCAGGAGGCGGCGCCTCCGACGTCGGCATCACCGAGGACACGGTGACGATCGGCGCCCACTTCCCGCTGACCGGTGTGGCCGCCCCCGGCTACAGCGAGATCCCGACCGGGATGAAGGCCTACTTCGACTACGTCAACGCCCAGGGTGGCGTCGACGGCCGCAAGATCGAGCTCATCGTCCGCGACGACGGCTACAACCCGACCAACACCAGCCAGGTCACGAACGAGCTCGTGCTCAAGGACGAGATCTTCGGCATGGTGGGCGGCCTGGGCACGCCCACGCACGCGGCGGTCGTGGACTTCCTGAACTCCGAGAAGGTCCCCGACCTGTTCGTCTCGTCGGGCTCCATCCAGTGGGGTGACGACCCGGGCGCGAAGCCGTACACCACCGGCTGGCAGCCCGACTACGAGAGCGAGGGCAAGATCATCGGCCAGTACGTCGCCGAGAACATGCCCGACGCCAAGGTGGGCCTGTTCCTCCAGGACGACGACCTCGGTCGCGACAGCGAGAAGGGCGTGCGCCAGTTCCTCGACAAGCAGATCGTCGCGGTGGAGCGCTACACCTCCGGCAACACCGACGTCGCGCCGCAGATCGCCGGCCTGCAGGCGAAGGGCGCCGACCTGGTGCTCAGCTTCAACACCCCGGCCTACACCGCGTTGAGCCAGCTCGTCGCGATGAAGCTCAACTACAAGCCGCAGTGGTTCTACGCCAACATCGGCTCCGACCCCACCCTGGTGGGCTCGCTGCTGTCGAGCTTCTCCAAGGGCGCCGTCGAGTCCGAGAGCCCGCTCGAGGGCGTGCTGACCACGGAGTACATCGCGGGTGTCGACTCCACCGACGACCCGTGGGTCCAGCTGTGGCAGAAGGTCTGGGACGAGTCCGGCCAGAAGGGCGAGCTCACCAACTACCGCGTCTACGGCATGGCCAAGGCCTACGCCTTCGTCCAGGCGCTGATGATGGCCGGCCCCGACCCGACGCGTGACGGGATCGTCGAGGCGATCGAGCAGTGGGACCCGGCGACCCCAGGCCCGGAGCTGGCTCCGTACCGGTTCAGCGCCGACAGCCACATGGGTATCTCCGGGATGCGCATCGTGGAGATCAAGGGCGGCGTCAGCGAGGAGCTGACCCCGGTCCTCACCACCGACATCGGCGACGCCCCGATCGAGGAGGACTCCTCCGGCCAGGAGGACGACGCCCCGGCCGAGAGCGGTCTGCCCGAGGTCGAGCCGGTCGGCTGACCGCCGTACCTCACCCGTTGTCGCCGGGCGGGCCGCCCTCGCGGCCC
>DASTPU010000053.1:0-3546 GCA_035762105.1 Nocardioidaceae bacterium
CGTCCACTCGACGTCCTGCGTGTAGTACCGCTCGAGCCCGTCCGCGGCCGCGGCGCTCTCGGACTCCGTCGGCTCCGGCAGCGGCTTCGCGGACAGCGTGGGGGACGGCAGCGCCTCCGGCTCCTGCTCCTCCGTCAGCTGGCAGCCACCCACCGCCACCGCCAGTACGACGGACAGGGTGGCTGCGCGGAGACCGCGACGGCGCGCGGCGGAGGTCGTGGGCACGCAGCCACTGTAGGCGTGCCCCGGCCGAAAACGGGACAACCTACAGGCGCAGCGACAGCATCATCGACTCCAGCGCAAGCAGCGGCGGGACCTGGAACTCCATCATCTTCTCCCGCGCGGCGAACACGGCGTCGATCCGGCGGAGGTTCTGCTCCGGGGTCGACCGGCGGGCCAGCGTGGTGATCTCGCCGCGCATCTCCTCGTTGACGAGGTCGCCGGGGGCACCTGTCTGCACGGCGATGATGTCGCGGTACACCGAGACGAGGTCCATCAGGCAGCGGTCCACGACGTCGAGGGTGCGCCGCTTCCCCCGCTGCTTCTGGCTCTCGGTCAGCTGGGACAGCGCGGCGCGGTAGGACCGGGAGCTGTGGGCCTTCCGGTCACTGCCGAAGACCGCGTCGAGCTCCTTCTTCTCGCGGGCGTTGACCTGGTCGCCCACCGCCTCGGTCTCGACCTTCGCGATCTCCACGAGGTTCGCCGCGGCGTTCATGCAGGCCCCCAGCGAGGTGAGACCGGACGGGATGGAGACGACCTCGCGGCGCCGGTTGCGAGTGGCCTCGTCGGAGGCGAGGGCGCGGGCCCGTCCGATGTGGCCCTGGCTGGCGCGGGCGGCATAGGCCGCGATGCCGGCGTCGACGCCGTCGCGGTCGACCAGGAAACCGGCCACCTCGGCCGCGCTCGGCGTGGCCAGCACGACGTTGCGGCAGCGCGACCTGATCGTGGGAAGCACGTCCTCCACCGTCGGCGCGCAGAGCAGCCAGACGGTCCGGGCCGACGGCTCCTCGATCGCCTTGAGCAGCGCGTTGCCCGAGCTCTCGTTCAGCCGGTCGGCGTCCTCGACGATCATGATCTGCCAGCGCTTCTGGCCCGGGGAGAGCGCAGCGCGCAGGACCAGCTCGCGGATCCCGCCGACCTTGATCACGGCGGTCTCGGTCCGGGTGATGCTCACGTCGGAGTGCGAGCCGGCGAGGACCGTCTCGCAGGTGTGGCACTGCCCGCATCCGCCGCGCTCGCACTGCAGCGCGGCCGCGAACGCGAGGGCGGCGTTGGAGCGCCCCGATCCCGGCGGGCCGGTGAACAGCCAGGCGTGGGTCATGCCGTGCCCGGAGACCGCGCGCTGCAGGGTCGCGATCGCGTTCCGCTGGCCGACGAGGGACGACCAGACCGACGGCTCGGCCGACACGGTCACGGCTGGCTCCTCTCCTCGTGCGGCTCCGACGGGGCCTGCTCATCGGGCCCGGCCCCGACGGCGTCCGGCTCCGGCTGCGACGGACCCGACGGGCCCGCCTCCAGCGGCTTGCGTCGCGTCGCCTGCTCGAGCAGGGGCGTCACCCGCGAGCGTACGACGGCGGCGATCTCGTCGACCGGGCGGCGGGCGTCGACCACGAGGTAGTGCTCGGACTGCGAGGACGCGAGCCGGAGGAACGCCTGACGGACCCGCTCGTGGAACTCCAGCGACTCCGCCTCGATCCGGTCCCGCTCCTCGAACCTGGTCAGCCCGGCCTGCGGCGGCAGGTCGAGCAGCACGGTCAGGTGCGGACGCAGGTCGCCGGTGGCCCAGCGCGCGACCCTCTCGACCTCGCGGTCACGCAGGGCCCGGCCGGCGCCCTGGTAGGCGAGCGTGGAGTCGACGTACCGGTCGGTGACCACCACCGAGCCCTGGGCGAGGGCCGGGACCACGACGCGCTCGACGTGCTCGGCCTTGTCCGCGGCGTAGAGCAGCGCCTCGGTCCGGTCGGAGATGTCGCCGGTCGAGGGGTCGAGCACGATGTTGCGGAGCTTCTGGCCGACCTCGGTGTCCCCGGGCTCGTGGGTCAGCAGCACGTCGTACCCCTCGCCACGCAGCCACTCCGCGAGGAGCCTCGCCTGCGTGGACTTCCCGGCCCCCTCGCCGCCCTCGAGGGCGATGAACACGCCGGAGGCGGAGTACACCCCCGGGGAGCCGGTGAATGAGCTGCGCAGGTCGTTCAAGAGCGGGATCCCTCTCCGGTCGTCCATCTGACGGTAGGCGGCGAGACCGACAGTGGTCATGACCAGGGCGGCGATGAGGAACGTGAACGCGGCGCCGTTGTAGACGAAGGTGCGGTCGAGGACCTGGTACTCGTGCGTGCCGATCAGGCCGGCCAGCGCCGGGGCGGTCGCGAGCACCAGCGCAAGCGCGAGACGGATCATCGACCCGACGAAGGCGAAGGTCCGCCCGCGCAGCTCGTCGGGCACCTCGAGCCCCAGCAGCGTCATGCCGGTGATCCAGGCGACGCCGGCGGCGAAGCCCAGGACGAGGGTGATCGCGGTGACGATCTCGAGCTGCTGCACCAGGGCGAGCGGGAACAGCATGACGCCGGCGATGGTGAGCGACAGCCCGAACAGCCGTCGCCGCGAGAGGCCCGCGAGGATCCGCGGTCCGCGCCACATGCCGAGGCCCAGCCCCAGGAAGACGGTCCCGAAGAGCACGCCGTACGCCGGCTCGCCACCGCCCAGGTCGGCGACGAAGGTGCGCGCGAGGCCGATCACGACACCGCCGGCGGCGAAGGCTCCGATGATGCCGAAGACCAGGCCGCGTACGACGGGGGTGCCACCGACGTACTTCCAGCCGTCGATGACCACGCGCAGGGCACTGCCTTCGTACTCGGTGCCCGTCGCGGGGCCGCGCGGGATGTCCCTCAGCCGGGAGATGACGATGCCGGAGACGACGAAGGAGATGCCGTTGAAGTAGATCGCGAGGTCGATCGGGCCGTTGGGCAGGTTGTCGAACAGGCTGCGGTAGATCTGGTCGATGAAGGTCAGACCCGTGAACAGCGCCGCGGCGGGCAGCGCGGAGCCGTAGGTGGTGGCCAGGCTGACCTGGTTGGCCGCCTCGAGCCGGTGCCGGGGCACGAGGTTCGGCACGGTGGCGTCCTTGGCCGGCAGCCACACCAGGCTGACGATCTCCACGAGCACGGTGACCACGAAGACCCACCACAGCGTCCCCACGATCGGGATCGTGATGAACAGCGCGCCGCGGACGTAGTCGCCCCAGATCAGCACGAAGCGGCGGTCGATCCGGTCGGCGATGTAGCCCGCCACCGGGCCCATGACCAGCGCCGGCAGCACGCGCAGGAAGAGCACGCCCGCGATCGCGAAGTTCTGCGCCGCGTAGGAGCCGCCCGTCGACTCGGCCGCGAACTGGTTGGCCATCGCGGTCAACGCGAGCAGGCCGATCCAGTCGCCGAGGCTGGAGAGCCCGAGCCCGACCCACAGCAGCCGGAAGTCGTGGATCCGGAGCACGGCGAGCAGCGAGTGCGTGTTGGCGTGCCTCAGCTCCTCGACCGAGGAGGCCGAGGG
>DASTPU010000054.1:0-19917 GCA_035762105.1 Nocardioidaceae bacterium
GGTGTTGGTCTGCCCGACCTTCGCGAACTCCTCCTGCGCGGCCCTGCGCTCCCGGGCGGTGGCGGCCTCGGGGTCCGCGGCGAGCACCTCGGCCTCGACCTTGGCCAGGAACCGGGCGTAGGGCAGCCGGCCGTCGGCGTACTCCGCGACCTGGTCGTCGACGACCAGCGCCCGGGCCAGGGTCAGCTCCCGGGTGGCCTGGGCGACCAGCCGCGCGCGCCACGGCGGCACGGTCTGGTGGTGGACCCGCGACCAGAGCCGGGGCAGCCGGTGCCGGACCGCGAGCGCGTCGGCGACCAGCCTCCGTGCGGTGCCGGTGGTGACGTGCAGCTCCGCGGCGATCTCGGCGACCGCGAACTCCCACACCAGCGGCGCGCCTTCGCCACCCAGCGGCAGCGCCCGCTGCCCACCCTTGAGGCTCTTCAGCCGGCCGTGCGCGTCGGCGTCGATGCTGTACAGGTCCGCGAAGTGCGCGGCGAGCACGAAGATGTCCCGCTCCGCGGCATCACGGGCCGCGCGCAGGTCCCCGAACGCGACCAGCGCCCCGGCCGCGTCGAGCTCGTCCACCTCCACCTGCGCCATACCGACCACGCTAGAGATGACCACCGACAGTTTCGGCGTGCGCGAGAACCCTTGTGCACAAGGGGATCCGGAGGGGCACCGCGGTGGGCGGCTCAGCCCAACCGAGCGCGGTCCATGGCGAAGACGTAGCGCCGGCCGGGGTACTCCGACAGCGACCACAGCTCGTCGCGTGACGGCCAGTAGGTGATGTCCTCGACGCCGACGGGCAGTACCCATGCGCGCCGACGGAACGCGCCGGGACGTCCGACGTACAAGGAGCCGCGCAGGTAGCGCCCGGCGCTCGTCGTGACGTACCAGCGGTCTCCCACGACGGTCGCGCCCTGCATCCCCTCGAGGCCCTGCACCGGCAGGGAGAGCGGGCGGGCGTGCCCCTCCTCCGACGTGCGCAGGAGCCCCGTCCCCGGGTCCATCGCGAAGTCGACGAGGCGGGTCGTCCTGCCGCCGCGGCCGTACTCGCCGGCGAGGAGCCGGTGCTCGTCGGAGCCACGGTCGAGGGAGAGGAACGAGTAGCGCATCCGCTCGTGTCCGTCGTCGGCGAAGGCGTCGTAGGTGAACCGGGCGGGCAGGAGGTAGCGGTACCCGAAGCTGCCACGGTCGATCCCGAGGCGGTTCGGGTCACGGAGGTCGCCGACGCGCATCACGTCGTCGAGCCGGAACGTCGAGAGCCCGCGGGCCGTCCCCGCGACGTGCAGGTGGTCGCCGTGCCAGACGATCCCGCCGGCGTGGACCTTCAGCGGGCGCATGTCGACGGTCCCTTCCTCGCCGGCGACGGCGTCGACGAGCAGGACGTGCCGGTACCTCAGCGCGTCGAGGTCCACGACGGTGATGCGCGCGCCCTTGTGGACGCCGGCGAGGTCCTTGGAGTACCAGCTGGTCAGCACGAGCCGGCGTCCGTCGTACTCCTCGGAGCCGTCGTGGTCAGCGGACGTGCTGATGCCCTGCGGCCACCAGCGCCGGCTGTGTGTGTCCTCGTCGTCCCAGCGGAACCCGGAGTGGGCGGCAGACGCCGGCACGCGTACGGCGGACGCCCGCCTGTTGAGGTCGGCGAGCACACCGCCGAGCCCGACCCGACCCCCGCCCTCACGGGCCAGGGCGCCGGCGAGCGCGTCGACCTCCGCGACCCGCTCGTCGCTCCGCCGCAGGTGAACGCCGGCCTTCATGCGCCGCGCACCTCCCGACTAGATTGGCTGCCCGAGTCCTGCGTGAAACTACCCGAAGGAGGCCCAGGTGGCGCTCGTGATGGGCGCGGCGATCGTCCACGAGGGACGGGTCCTCGCCGCCCGCCGGACGTCGCCTCCCGATCTCGCCGGCGGCTGGGAGTTCCCCGGCGGCAAGGTCGAGGACGGCGAGGCCCCCGGCACAGCCGTCGTCCGGGAGGTGGCCGAGGAGCTGGGCTGCAGCATCGAGGTCACCGGGATGCTGTCGGGGGAGGCGCCGATCCGCGACGGCCTCACGCTGCGCGTGGCCGTGGCATCCCTCGTCGAGGGTGAGCCCGTGCCGCTCGAGGCGCAGCACGACGCCGTGCGCTGGCTCGGGCCCGAGGAGCTCGACGAGGTCGCTTGGCTCGGCCCTGACCTGCCCTTCCTCGACGAGGTGCGCGAGCTGCTGCTCGACGGTGTCCCGCTCGAGGGCGGCAATGTCGGCGTCACGGTCCGTATCGGTCACACCGTCCGTCGGGGCACCGGCCCCTGGACGCCCGCCGTGCACGCGCTGCTCGCGCACCTGGAGAAGCAAGGCATGCCCGGCGCGCCCCGGGTGCTCGGGCTCGACGTCCGAGGCCGGGAGATCCTGACCTACATCCCCGGACGCATCGTCGACGTGGACCGCGAGCAGCTCAGTGAGGCCCAGCTGACGTCGCTGGTCGAGTGGACCCGGCACCTGCACGAGAGGACAGCAGGCTTCGACCACCCGGGTCCGTGGAGGTACCCGCCCGTCGACGAGCCCGTGGTCGTCGCCCACAACGACCTCGCTCCCTACAACGTGGTCTTCCAGGGCGACCGGGTCGCCGGCGTGATCGACTGGGACCTGGCCGCTCCGTCGACGCCGTTGATGGAGCTCGGCCTGCTGGCGTGGACCTGCGTGCCGCTGTTCCGCGACATCGGCGCGGCGCAGGCCGCTCGAAGGATCGCCCTGATCGCGGACGTGTACGGCGGCTGCTCGGCGCTCGAGGTCCTCCACGCGGCCGAGGAGCGAGTGCGCCACTCCGCGACCGTCGTGCGGCAGTGGATCGAGACCGGTGCCCCGGGCGCCGAGGGGATGGTCGCGGTGGGGGAGCCGGCCAGGACTGCCGGTGCCCTGGCCGAGTGGGAGCGCCGGCGCCCCGAGATCGAGAAGGAGCTCCGATGAACCTACGGGCGGTGTTCTACGAGGACGCCGACGCGCAGGCCGTCGCCGCGCGCCTGAGGCAGGACGGGTTCGAGGCGACGGTCGCGCGTGACCGGCTCGCCGGCGAGGACGACGACGAGGACCACCCTTGGGCGGTCACCACGGACGCTCCGGAGTTCGTGCTCGAGGTCCTCGTCGAGGCGCACGACGGTTGGCTGGACCACGACGCGTCGACCCCGTCCGCCGTACCGCCTCCGCTCGAGCTGCCCGACGCCCCTCGCCGCGTCAAGGGCCACTTCACCGACGACTAGGCTGGCGCGCATGGAACAGCGGATGTTGCTGGTGCACGCGCACCCTGACGACGAGAGCATCAACCAGGGCGCCACGATGGCGAAGTACGTCGCCCGCGGCACCCAGGTCACCCTCGTGACCTGCACGCTCGGCGAGGAGGGCGAGGTCCTCGTCCCCGACCTCGAGCACCTCGCGTCGCACCGCGAGGACTCGTTGGGGCAGCACCGCGTCGGCGAGCTGGCCGCGGCCATGCGTGTGCTCGGCGTCACCGACCACCGGTTTCTGGGCGGCGAGGGCAAGTACCGCGACTCCGGCATGGTCTGGCACGCGGACGGGCACGCCGTCGCCGGTGAGGACGTCAAGGAGGGGACCTTCTGGCGGGCCGACCTCACAGAGGCCGCCGCCGACCTGGTCTCCGTGATCCGCGAGGTGCGGCCCCAGGTGCTGGTGACCTACGACGAGTTCGGCGGCTACGGCCACCCCGACCACATCCAGGCCCACCGCGTCGCGACGTACGGCGCCTCGCTCGCCGCAGCACGCTCCTTCCGGGCCGAGCTCGGCGAGCCGTGGGACATCCCCAAGATCTACTGGGGCGCGATGTCGGAGAACCGCATGCGCGAGGGGCTGCGGAAGCTGCGCGCGGCCGGTGACACCACGACCTTCGAGGGGATGGATCCCGAAGGTCCGCTGGGTCCGTACGTCACTGCCGACCACCTGCTCGACGCGGTCGTCGAGGGCGGCGAGTTCGTCGAGGCCAAGATGGCGGCGATGAAGGCGCACGCCACGCAGATCACCGTGGACGGTCCGTTCTTCGCGCTGTCCGACAACGTCGGCAACGAGGTCTGGGGCACGGAGTTCTTCCGCCTGGCCAAGGGCGCGCGCGGCCCGGTCAACGAGGACGGTCTCGAGACGGACCTCTTCGCCGGCCTCGGATGAGGCACACGGGCCCCGTCGTCGCCCTCGCCCTCTCCATGCTGCTCGGCGTGGCCGTCGCGCTTGTCAGCATCGCCGTCCACCGGACCTGGTCCGGCATCCTGCTCGCGGGAGCCGGGACGCTGGCGGCCATGTGGGCCCTGCACTGGTGGGTGCCGCGTGCGGCGACCACGTTCGCCGCGGGCTGGCTGGCGGTGCTGCTGCTGGCGATCGCCGGCCGGGGGGAGGGCGACTACGTGGTCTCGTCGGACACGCTCGGCTGGACCCTGATCGGGTTCGGTCTCGTGGTGCTTGTCACAGGCATCGTGTGGGGAAGGGCGCCCACGGTCCGTCGCGATTCCGGGTCTGAGGGGCCGCCCGCCTAGGATGGCCCGTTGTGACTGACCTGCCGTCCAAGGAGAGATCGACCGACCGCCGCGTGATCACGTGGCTGCTGGTCGGTCTGATCGTGCTGTTCGGAGGCCTGTACGTCGCAGGCTACCTGTTCACCGGGGACCGGGTTCCCCGTGGTACGACGGTCGCCGGCGTGAACATCGGAGGGCTCCGGCCGGCATCGGCCCAGACCACCCTGGAGGAGCAGCTCGCCCCGCGCCTCGAGGACCCCATCGTGGTCGCAGCGGACGGCAAGCGCGCCACCATCGACCCGGCCGAGGCGGGCATGACGGTCGACTACGCCGCCTCCGTCAAGCAGGCCGGCGGGGGTCGCAGCTGGAGCCCCGCCCGGATGTGGGACTACTTCACCGGCGGCGACGACCTCGAGCCCGTCGTCGAGGTGGACGAGGCCGAGCTCGACGAGGAGATCGAGAAGTTCGCCAAGAAGGTCGACGCCAAGCCCGTCGAGGGCGGGGTGAAGTTCCGCGACGGCACCGCGGACATGAAGCTTCCCGAGGCCGGTCAGCAGCTCGACCGGGCGGCCGCCCAGGACGCCGTCGTGGACGCCTTCCTCAGCGGCAGCACGGAGTCCGTCGTACAGCTCGAGGTCACCGACGTGCCCGCCGAGGTCTCCGAGGACGAGGTCCGGAAGGCGATGGACGAGTTCGCCAACCCCGCGATGTCCGCGCCGGTGACCCTCGTCCTCGGTGACGAGCGGGTCGTGGTCCGGCCGGAGGCGTACTCGCGCGCGCTGAGCCTCGAGGCCGAGGACGGCAAGCTCACGCCGAAGGTGGACCGGAAGAGGCTGATGGCCGCGATCCGGCCGGCCATGAAGACCGTGGCGCTGAGCCCCCGGCCGGCGACGGTCCGGCTCGTCGACGGCGAGCCGACGGTGGTCCCGGGCAAGAACGGCGTGACCTTCGACCCCGACGAGGTGGTCGAGGCGTTCCCCGAGCTCGTGGTCCGTCGCGAAGGCAAGCGCGAGCTGACCGTCCAGACCAAGGTGGACCGGCCCGACTTCACCACCAAGGACGCAGAGAAGCTGCAGATCAAGGAGGTCGTCTCCTCCTTCACGACCTACTACCCGCACTCGGACTACCGCAACGTGAACCTCGGCCGCGCCGCCGAGCTCGTCAACGGCACCGTGCTCAAGCCGGGGGAGACGTTCAGCCTCAACGAGACCGTGGGCGAGCGGACCGCCGAGAACGGCTTCACCGAGGGCTACATCATCAGCGACGGTGTCTACAAGGAGGACTTCGGCGGCGGCGTCTCCCAGGTGGCGACGACGCTGTTCAACGCGATGTTCTTCGCCGGGCTCGAGGACGTCGAGCACAAGCCGCACTCGTTCTACATCGACCGGTACCCGATCGGCCGCGAGGCCACGGTCGCCTGGGGCGCGGTGGACCTGAGGTTCAAGAACGACACCCCGCACGGCGTGCTCATCGAGTCGTGGATCAACCCCTCCTCGTCGAGCTCCTCCGGTGAGATGAACGTGCGCTTCTGGTCCACGAAGTACTGGGACATCACCGCGGGTGTCTCGGACCGCTACAACGTCACCGAGGAGGAGACGCGGTACATCACCGAGGACGAGTGCGTGCCCCACGAGGGCTACGGCGGCTTCGACATCGACGTGTACCGCTACTTCCGCAAGCCCGGAAGCAACGAGCTGGTCCGCAAAGAGACCTTCCACACCACCTACACCCCGTCCGACACGGTGGTGTGCGGACCACCCCCGCGCTCAGGCGGCTGACCCTCTCGCCTTCGGCGGTCTTCCGGATCTGTGGAGGTTCGGTTACCCGCAGGTGGGCACCCGCGTCCGCGGACCTCGCCCTCGTCTGATCGCCTCCGCGCGCCCGCGCCTCGCCTCTTCCGCGGAGCTGTTCTGCGAGAAGGTCGTGGGTACCCCCTCAGGACAGCCTTCTCGCAGAACAGCGCGTCGGTTTCCCGGGCAGCAGCAGCTTCACGCGGGCCGAGGGTCACATGAGGCCGAGGCGTTCAGCCTGCCGATGCAGCTCCATGTGCCACGCACGCTCCTCGAGGTACTCGTCGAGGGTCTGGTCGGGCTCCCGGCCAGGAGGAGCCAGGAGGGTCCACGTGCGCCTCTCCGGTGGCAGCCAAAGCGCCCGTTCGCGATGGAACAGGATGCGATCGCGGACCCGCGCTCGCTGCGGGACGTCGAGCCCGGTGACCCGCACGACCTCGAGGCCGTGACGCTCGAACCCGTACTGCCTCTGCACATCGCGGGTGTGCCGAGTCGCACTCCGGTGGTCGGCGCCGTCGAACTCGACCACCAGGCCTGCCTCCTCGTCGAGCAGGTCGGCGATGCCCAGGAGGTTGCCGTCGAGGTCCCAGATCGGCTGGTTGACGAGCGGCACCGGGAGGCAGGCATCAAGGACCCAGATCAGCCGGACGCGTGTCTCCTGCGGAGACCGGCTGTCCTCGCTGGCGAGGTCGAGCGCCTGCGCGACCAGCGAGGCACGACGCCAGGACCTGTGCGCCTTCCAGAACTCACGCATCCGCCGGATCGACGTGAGCAGGGCAGCTGCTGCCATGTCCATGGCGACCACTGCCTCTCTCAGGTCGCGAAGCCGCCTCATCTCGTCGAACAGCGATCGGCTCACCTCGACGCACGGGACACCACGGATGAGCTCGACACGGACATGCTCCAGCGGCTCGCGCGACAGCGCGACCTTGTCGTCGCCTCGGATCTTGCTGCCCCGGCCCACCGCGAGAGGCACTGGGAACTGAGTACGACCATCAGGGGCCAACCCGTCGAAGAAGCCGGCTCGGCGCATGCGGAGCCCTGCCCAGCCGGTGACGGCACCTCCGGCCGGGAGCCGCACCGACTGCTCGAGGATCCGCTGCTCGGGGACCGTGGAGTCGACGGTGGAGGGAACGTGGAACCCGTACGACGTACTCCGCCAGCCCGGCCCCTTTGCCTGCCCAGGCGTCGGCCCCGCCACCCCGAGGGCGTCGCGGGGCACCGGCCGCACGAGCCTGCGCGGCGGAGGGCAGATGGGGTCCCACTTGTGAGCCATCTGTCGAGAATGGCCTTCGTCGTCCGGTCAGATGCGGTTGTCCACAGGGCATCTTCGACTGGCAGCCTGCAACGCGCCGTGCCCAGCGCGGAAGGGTCCGAGGAGCTGTTCTGCGAGAGAGTCCTCTGCAAGGGGTGCTGACGACCTTCTTGCAGAACAACACCGGCGGAGAGCGCGGGAGGGTCAGGCGGGGGTGAGGTAGCGGTACGCGTGGTGGGTCATGAACCCGAGCCGCTCGTAGGCAGCGATCGCACCAGGGTTGTCCCCGCGCACCTGGAGGTAGGCGGTGGTCGCGCCGCGCTCGGCCGCCCACTCCAACATCGCGCTCATCACCACGGTGCCGAGCCGCTGCCGGCGGTGCTCGGGGGAGACCCACACGTTGCTGATACCGGCCCAGTCATCGTCGCCGGGGACCTCGCCGGACCCCCGAGCCACGCGGCCCTTCGCGATCACCGAGCCCGCCGGGCCCCCAGAGACGACGGACACGAAGCCGACGTCGGGGGGTCCGTCCAGCACGCGTACGGCGGCGTCGCCGTAGGACAGCGCCCGCTCGTCGTCGGCGAGCCAGGCGGCGTCCACCTGCGGTGACACGCGCACCTCCGGTACGACGGAGGGCAGCGTCCGTCCTACCACCCGCCGGGCGGCCGAGACCGACGCGAGCTGGAAGAGGGTGTCCGCCTCACCCGGCCGCGCCGGCGCCCATCCCGAGGACTCGAGGAACGCGTGCTGGTCCGAGCCGACCACCACCTGAGCCCACACGGGCAGACCGCGCGAGCCGTAGAAGGCGTCCACGCGGTCGAGCGCGGAGGCCCAGGGCATGCCGGGGTCGCCGACGACGAGCACGGAGTTCGCCCTGGAGCTGTAGCCGCCGGAGGCGCGCAGCACCCACGACCCCAGGCGCTCGACCTCGGTCGCCGGCCATGACGCGAGAGCGCGGTGCTCCGCGTCCTCGGCCGAGACCCGGAGCCGGACCGAGGGCCGGGGCGGGACGGGCTTGCCCGAGACGATGTCCGCGATCGCGATCGACACCGTGGCACCCGACTCCGGACGAACCACAGCCACGCCGGCCTCCCACGACTCCAGGACCCCCAGCACGTCGGTGAAGGCGGGCCCCCCGGTCGGGCCGGTCTCGCCTCGGAGCACGCGGCGCACGACGACGCGCTGTCCCACGACGCGGGGGCCGAGGCCGGGCGGGGTGCTCGGGGAGGGACTGCTCACCAGGTTCTTTCGTCCGAGGGCCGGGTGCGCCCTGTCGGCGCACGCTCGTGATACTAGGCTGTAGCAGGTGCACGCCAGGCAGCGATCGTGGCCGCCGGCACACCTGAACCGTAGCCAGCCGAGGAGGAACCAAGGTGACGTACGTCATCGCGCAGCCCTGCGTGGACGTGAAGGACCGGGCCTGTGTCGACGAGTGCCCCGTCGACTGCATCTACGAAGGCCAGCGGATGCTCTACATCCACCCGGACGAGTGCGTCGACTGTGGTGCCTGCGAGCCGGTGTGCCCGGTCGAGGCGATCTTCTACGAGGACGACACCCCGGAGCAGTGGAAGGAGTACTACGACGCCAACGTCCACTTCTTCGACGACCTCGGCTCGCCCGGGGGCGCCGCGAAGCTCGGTGTGATCGAGAAGGACCACCCGATCATCGCCGTGCTCCCGCCGCAGAACCAAGAGTGACCCAGTCGTCCTTCGGCAACGTGCCGCCTGCCGCTCCGTGGTGGGCGGCACGTGCCGTCTCCGGCAGCCTGCCCGACTTCCCGTGGGACCACCTCCTGCCCTACGCCGAGCGTGCCCGGTCCCACCCCGACGGCATCGTCGACCTCTCCGTCGGTACGCCCGTCGACCCGACGCCCGAGGTGGTGCAGCAGGCGCTCCGTGACGCCGCGGACTCGCCCGGGTACCCGATGACGATCGGCCTCCCCGAGACGCGTCAGGCCTGCATCGACTGGCTCGAGCGCCGTCACGGCGTGACCGGGCTCGGCCTCGACGCCGTGCTGCCCGTGATCGGCTCCAAGGAGCTGATCGCCTCCATGCCCACGCACCTCGGGCTCGGTCCCAAGGACCTGATCGTCTACCCGAAGCTGGCCTACCCCACCTACGAGGTCGGCGCCCGCCTCGCCGGAGCCCGGGCCAAGGCGGCCGACTCGCTGACCGAGCTGGGCCCCGAGCGGGTGCGGCTGCTGTGGATCAACTCCCCCTCCAACCCCACGGGCAAGGTGCTTCCCCTCGACCACCTCCGCAAGGTCGTCGCCTGGGCGCGGGAGCGCGGCGTCCTGCTGGTCTCCGACGAGTGCTACATCGAGACCGCGTGGGACGAGAAGCCGCTGAGCATCCTCCATCCCGACGTCTGCGACGGCGACCACTCCGGGCTCCTCGCCGTGCACTCGCTGTCGAAGCGGTCCAACCTCGCCGGTTACCGCTGCGCGTTCGTCGCCGGCGACCCTGCGGTGGTGGGGGAGCTCCTCGCGGTCCGCAAGAACCTCGGCCTGCAGATGCCCGGGCCCCAG
The DNA here is from genome assembly GCA_035762105.1 of Nocardioidaceae bacterium. Taxonomy (GTDB): domain Bacteria; phylum Actinomycetota; class Actinomycetes; order Propionibacteriales; family Nocardioidaceae; genus Nocardioides_C. The sequence continues at coordinate 10,048 of DASTPU010000054.1, forward strand.
CAGGTGGCGATGAAGGCGGCGCTCGACGACGACGTGCACGTGGACGAGCAGCACGCGCGCTACGCCGCCCGTCGTACCGAGCTCAAGCGCGCCCTCGAGGGCGTCGGCTTCCGGATCGACGAGTCTGCCGGCTCGCTCTACCTTTGGGCCACGCGCGGCGAGTCCTGCTGGGACACCGTCGCGGGTCTGGCCGACCTCGGCATCCTCGTGGCGCCGGGCGAGTTCTACGGACCGGCCGGCGCCGAGCACGTGCGCGTGGCGTTCACCGCGACCGACGAGCGCGTGGAGCAGGCGGTACGACGTCTCGCCGGCTGAGCCGGGGAGGCCGAGGGTGTCAGTCGTAGGACGAGCGGGGACCCGGCATCGCGTGCACGCGCTCCGGGATCGCGTCGCGGTGGGGAGCGGCGGACAGGATCGTCACCGCGGAGATGCTCTCGATGCGGATCACCGAGTGCTGGTTGTCGTCGGAGTGGATGACCACGCCAAAGCCGTCCACGGCCAGGACGTGGCCGTCGACCCACATCCCGTCGACGAGGATCTCGACGGGCACGCCGTTGTCGCGGGCACGGTTCAGCGCCGTGCCGATGGTGTAGATCATCGAATCGCTCACGGCGCTCCCCACGAAGTTTGGATCTCCCCGTCCATATTGCACCGGTACGTGCGGTGCGGTGTCCATTACTCGAGCGCGATTACGACCGAACGATGTCGGTTCCCCGCCCGGTCGGACCAGGACGGGGTCGTACGAACGGTCAGGAACCGCCCGAACGACGCAAAACCCTCGACTCGCGGTGGCTCGAACGGGTGACGAAAGGTTCAGTCGCCCCCGTGCACGTCCACGTGCACGTGGTCGCGGTGCTCGAGGACCGCGCGGTCGCCCGGACGGTTCCCGGGGTCGTAGTCCCGCCACCCGGACCCGGACCGCGCGCCCGAGCTCCAGATCTGCTTGTCGAAGATGACGTGCTGGATGTGGAGCCGGTCGGCGTGCGCGACGAGGTACTGCGCGATCGCCCAGCCCTTGCGGTTGTTCGCGTCGTTGATCGGCCGGACGAAGATGTCGACCGCTCGGCCGTCGTAGTGCGTCGAGCCCTCCTGGTGCCCGTCGCGGACGCCCTCGGGAGCGAAGCCTCCGAGCGGGAGGTCGCCGAAAGCCCTCTCGACGTCACGGCGCACCGCGGCGGCACGCGGGGTCAGCCCGCTCGCCCTCGGCCGCTCCTTCTCGAGGCCGCCGTCCGTGCGGACCACGCAGCTGAACCGGCCCCCGGCGGAGTAGCCGGTCAGCGCCGACGCGAGGGCCCGGGCGTCCTCCGCGTGGTCCTCGTAGGCCTCGGGGAAGCCCGAGCGCTGCACTGCCTGCGCGGCCTCGGTGATCCGCATGTTCTCGTAGCCGTCGATCTTCATCAGCTCGTCGTAGAACCGGTTCGTGGCGTAGTACGGGTTCTGGATCTGCTCGGCAGTGCCCCAGCCCATCGACGGCCGCTGCTGGAAGAGCCCCAGCGAGTCGCGGTCGCCGTGGTCCAGGTTCTGGATCTTGCTCTCCTGGTAGGCGGTTGCAAGGGCGATGGAGACGGCGCGCGCGGGCAGCCCACGGCGGACGCCGACGGCGGCGATGACGGCGGCGTTCTCGGCCTGCTCGGTGCTCAGCTCGGCGACCACGTCACCGACCTCGACGGTGCAGCCTTCGGGGTCGGGGAACGGCCCGACGCCGCGCAGCACCATCACGCCGGCGACCGCGACGACGGCGAGAACCGCAAGGCCGACGAGGAGCACACGTGCGGCCCCGCCGGCCTCGGTTCGTCGGGCCCGGCGTCGCCTTCGGGGGTGCGGGTCAGTCGTTGGCATGCAGGACGGCGTTCAGCTCGATGCCCTCCGCGTGCCACGGCACTGCCTCGATCGCACCCGTGACGGAGTTGCGGCGGAACAGGATGTTGTCGACGCCGGAGAGCTCGGCGGCCTTGATCACCTTGGGCTTGTTGTCGATGTCGCGCACGGTGACCTTGGTACCGGCGGTGACGTAGCAGCCGGCCTCGACGACGCAGTCGTTGCCCAGCGAGATGCCGATCCCGGCGTTGGCGCCGATCAGGCAGCGCTCGCCGACGGAGATGACCTCCCTGCCGCCACCGGACAAGGTGCCCATGATCGAGGCGCCGCCGCCGACGTCGGAGCCGTCGCCCACGACGACGCCGGCGCTGACCCGGCCCTCGACCATGGACGCGCCGAGCGTGCCGGCGTTGAAGTTCACGAAGCCCTCGTGCATCACCGTGGTGCCCGACGCGAGGTGGGCGCCGAGGCGGACCCGGTCGGCGTCGGCGATGCGCACGCCGGCGGGCAGCACGTAGTCGGTCATCCGGGGGAACTTGTCCACGCCGTAGACCGCGACCGTCCGGCCGGCCGCCTTGAGCCGCAGCCGGGTCGTCTCGAAGCCCTCGACGGCGCACGGGCCCTCGCTGGTCCACACGACGTTGTTCAGCAGCCCGAAGATCCCGTCGACCGAGATCGTCCGAGGGGCGACCTGGCGGGAGCTGAGCAGGTGCAGGCGCAGCCACGCGTCGTGCGCGTCGGCCGGTGCGGCCTGCAGGTCCTCCACGACCGTGCGTACGACGACCCTCCGCACGCCGCGGACCTCGTCCGCACCTTCGAGGGCGGCGAGCTCCTCGGGAGGCTCGACGTGCTCCGGGGCGTCGCCGGTCTCGGGGGAGGGGTACCACGTGTCGAGCACGCCGCCCTCACCGTCGACGCCGGCAAACGTCGCCAGGCCGAAGCCCCAGGCGTTCTTGGGTGTGCCGGCGAGCTCCTCGGCGGGCGTCGAGGTCGGGTCCGTCTGCTGCTGGTTGCTGTCGGTCACGTGTGCCACGCTATCGAAACGCAACAAGGCGTCCGAGACCGGACGCCGCCGTCCCGCGATGCGGAAGGGGTGCCTGTGACGGGCGTCGCGCGCTGGAAAGAGCTGTGCATGGACACGACCGGGGGTGAGGAGCTCGGCCGGTTCTGGGCAGTGGTGGCCGGGCTGTCCTTCGAGCCCGACGGTGCCGCCGGCGACCTCGTCGGTCCGACGGAGGGCCACGGCATCGCGATGTGCACGGTCCCCGAGCCGCGGACCGTCAAGCACCGCGTGCACCTCGACGTCTACGCGACGACGACCGACGCCCTCACCGCGAGGGGAGCGACCGTCGTACTCCCGGCAGCGGAGTCCGGCTTCCGGTGGACCGTGATGGCCGACCCCGAGGGCGGTGAGTTCTGCGCCTTCATCAGGGAGCCTGCCGAGCTGCCGGACTACACCGTGCACGGCCTGGTGGTGGACTGCGCCGACCCCGAGTCGGTCGCGCGGTGGTGGGGCGGCGTCTTCGGCGTCGAGGTCGACGACAACGACGGTCGGGGGTTCTGGACGCTCGAGGGGATCCCGGGCATGCCGGTCACCACGATGGACTTCGTGCCCGTGCCCGAGCCCAAGACGGTGAAGAACCGCATCCACTGGGACGTCCACGGCACGGTCGAGGCGCTGCATGAGCGGGGGGCGACCCTGCTGCGGGCGCGCGACGACGACGCTTCGACAGGCTCAGGACAGGCGATCTCCTGGCACGTGATGGCCGATCCGGAGGGCAACGAGTTCTGCGTGTTCGAGCGCTGACGGGTGGTGGTCCGGGCGCGACGTCCTGACAGGATGGGCCCATGACCGCACTCGACCTCACCGCCGACGTCGTCACCCTCACCGAACAGCTCGTGAACATCGAGTCGGTGAGCGGCAACGAGGACGAGATCGCCGACGCGGTCGAGTCCGAGCTCGAGGCGCTCGCGCACCTGGAGGTGAGACGGTTCGGCAACACGGTCGTCGCCCGCACCCACCACGGCCACCCCGAGCGGGTCGTCATCGCGGGTCACCTCGACACCGTCCCGCTGAACCACAACCTGCCGGCCCGCCGGGTCGACGAGAGCGTGCACGGGCTCGGCGCCTGCGACATGAAGGGCGGTGTCGCTGTCGCCCTGCGCATCGCCGCGACGATGGCGGAGACCAACCGCGACATCACCTTCCTCTTCTACGAGTGCGAGGAGGTCGAGGCCTCGCGCAACGGGCTCAAGCTGCTCGGTGACTCGCACCCCGAGCTCCTCGAGGCCGACTTCGCGATCCTGATGGAGCCCTCCGACGGGCTCGTCGAGGCCGGTTGCCAGGGCACCATGCGCGTCGACGTGGTCACCCACGGAGAGCGCGCACACTCCGCGCGTGCCTGGAAGGGCGTCAACGCGATCCACGCCGCGGCCGAGGTGCTCGACCGGCTCAGGGCCTACGAGCCGCGGCGGCCGGTCATCGACGGGCTGGAGTACCGCGAGGGGCTCAACGCAGTCTTCGTCAACGGCGGCGTGGCCGGCAACGTGGTACCCGACAGGTGCACGGTCTCGGTGAACTACCGGTTCGCCCCGGACCGCTCCGAGGAGGAGGCGCTCGCCCACATGCGCGAGGTCTTCGACGGTTTCGACATGGAGGTCAGCGACTCGGCTCCCGCCGCGATGCCGGGGCTGTCCGTGCCCGCCGCGGCGGCGTTCCTGGAGGCCGTCGGCGGAACGGCGAACCCGAAGTTCGGCTGGACCGACGTGGCTCGGTTCAGCGCCCTGGGCATCCCGGCGGTGAACTTCGGTCCTGGTGACCCGCTCCTGGCTCACAAGCAGGAGGAGCTCGTCCCGATCGAGCAGCTGTACAGCGTGGAGAAGCAGCTGCGGGAGTGGCTGACCCCCTAGCTCGACCCAAGTTGCCCGCGGAGCTCGCGGGGCCGGATAGCCTCGTCGTCATGAGCGACGACGACGTCCCGTCGGGCCCCATGAAGCAACGCGGACGCACCACGATGCGGCGCCGCGCCTACCAGCGCGGCACCACCGACCAGCACCTCCTCGACCAGCGCGGCCCGTCCGACTGGGTGCACACCGACCCTTGGCGCGTGCTGCGGATCCAGTCGGAGTTCATCGAGGGGTTCGGCTCGCTGGCCGAGCTCGGGCCGGCGATCTCGGTGTTCGGGTCGGCCCGCACGACGGTCGAGGACCCGATGTACACCCTCGCCGAGGACCTCGGCCGGGCGCTGAGCTCGGCCGGCTTCGCGGTGATCACCGGCGGTGGCCCGGGGATCATGGAAGCCGCCAACAAGGGAGCCTCCGAGAACGGTGGCGTGTCCGTCGGCCTCGGCATCGAGCTGCCCTTCGAGACCGGCATGAACCCCTACGTCGAGCTCGGCGTGAACTTCCGGTACTTCTTCGCCAGGAAGACGATGTTCGTGAAGTACGCCCAGGGCTTCGTCGTGCTCCCGGGCGGCTTCGGCACCTTCGACGAGCTGTTCGAGGCCCTGACGCTGGTGCAGACCCAGAAGGTCACGTCCTTCCCGATCGTCCTGATGGGCTCGCAGTACTGGACCGGGCTCGTGGACTGGATCCGAAGCACCGTCCTGCAGGACGGGAACATCTCCGAGGTGGACCTCGGCATCTTCCACGTCACCGACGACGTGACCGAGGTGGTGCGCATCGTCGAGGAGGCGCGGGTCCGGCACCGGGTGACAGCGCCGGAGGACGACGACTTCCAGGTCGCCGTCGACTGGGACGAGGAGCTGTAGTGACCTGGTTCTTCGCGGTGCTCGTCGTGCTCCTCATGGCGGCGTGCGCGGTCGTAGCCGCCGGGCTGGGCGGCTCGATGAGCGAGACGTACGACGACCGCCCGGACTCGCGGGTGCAGGCCGAAGGCCCCCTCACCGCCGAGGACATCCGGCGCGTGCGCTTCACGACCGCCTTCCGGGGCTACCGGATGTCGGAGGTGGACACGCTGCTCGCCCGGCTCGCCGACGAGCTCGAGGTCGCCCGCGAGGAGCGCCACGGCAGGCACGAGGCGGCACCCGAACCCGAGGCCGATCGCTGATGCGCATGCTCGTCAAGGCCGAGGTACGGGTGGCGGCGCCCGCGGAGCTGGTGTGGCGCTATGTCACCGACTGGCCCCGGCAGGGGGAGTGGATTCCCTTCACCCATGTCGAGATCGTGCCCGCCTCGAGCGACGACCGGGCGCGCCGGGTCGGCGGCCGGTTCCGGGCCTGGACCGGCATCGGGCCGGTGGGGTTCTGGGACCCGATCACCCTCACGGCGTGGGAGCAGCACGCGGACGGATCGGGAAGGGCCGAGATCATGCACACCGGACGCGTCGTCCACGGCGACGCGGAGTTCAGCGTCCGCGCCGACGGTCCTGACGCGTGCCGGGTCGGGCTCTGGGAGCACGTGGAGGTCCCGGGCGGACCCGTCGGCGGTCTGCTCTGGCGTCTGCTCGCTCCCGTGCTCGGTCCGGCGCTGGACCGGGGCGCGGAGACGGTGCTGCGCCGGATGGCCCGGCGGGCGGAGTCGCTGCCCGGGGGTCCCCGTGGCTGACGGGCTGCTCGAGGGACCCGACGGGCGGCTGCGGTGCGCCTGGGCCGGCTCGGCTCCCGAGTACCTCGCCTACCACGACACCGAGTGGGGCCGTGAGGTTCGCGGCGACTGCGCACTGTTCGAGCGGATGAGCCTGGAGGCTTTCCAGTCCGGGCTGTCGTGGATCACGATCCTGCGCAAGCGGGAGTCCTTCCGCGCGGCCTTCCGCGGCTTCGACGTCGAGCAGGTCGCGGCATTCGGCGAGCCCGACGTGCACCGGCTGCTGCAGGACGCCCGCATCGTCCGGAACCGGGCCAAGATCGAGGCGACCGTCGCCAACGCACGGGCGGTCATCGACCTCGACCGGCCGCTCAGCGACCTGCTCTGGTCGTTCGCGCCGGAGGGTCGACCGGCGCCGCAGCGGCTGGCCGACGTGCCCACGACGACCCCGGAGTCGACGGCCATGGCCAAGGAGCTGAGACGTCGCGGGTTCCGGTTCGTGGGACCGACCACGGCGTACGCGCTGATGCAGGCGACCGGCATGGTCGACGACCACCTGGCAGCCTGCTGGGTCCGTGCGGAGCTCTGAGCGGGTCCGGCCCGGATCCGCCACGCCGGTGCGCATCTGAGACCCGTTGGTCACAAGGGCGTCACCGATCGGGCATGCTCTGATCGTGACCCCGTTACTCGCCACCATCGTGCTGACCGTGCTCGCGGCGGTCGTCGTCGTGCTCACCAGGGTCCGTCTCGCCGGCGGGGAAGGGGGTGCCGGGCGCCTCTCGATCCCCCAGAACGTGCTGAACACGCACACCTACGCGGGCAGCGTCGCCCTCGTGAGCTGGGTGGCCTTCCTGCTGCTCGACATCGGCTGGCTGGGCGCGCTGAGCCTTCTCGCATGGTGGGTCACCGTCATCGCCGGCCTCATGATCCTCGCCCGCTGGATGCCCGCGAAGGGCCGGCACTCCTCCGGCCCGAAGGCGGACACCTGGGGCGAGGGGCCGGGGCTCTCCGTGCTCGCGCACGTGGGGCTGCTCGTCGGGGTCATCGTGTTCACCGTGCTGTTCCTGCTCGGCAGCATCCCGTGACCCGCGCGCCGGCTCGTGCCGCCGCCACCCTCCTGGTGGCCGCGCTCGGGCCCGGCGTCCTCTCCGCCCTCACACCTCCCGCCGTGCCCGCGGAGGCTGACCGTCCGGCCGTCGTCGAGAAGCGCGTGATCGGCGAGTCCGTCCGCGGCAGGCCGATCCGCGCCTGGCGGCTCGGGGACCCGTCCGCCCGCGTGACCGCGGTGGCGATCGCGACCCTCCACGGCGACGAGCCTGCTCCTCGCCAGATCCTCGAGCAGCTGCGCGACGGAGCGCCGGTCAGCGGCGTCGACCTGTGGGTGGTCCCCGGCGCGAACCCCGACGGCTACGCCCGGGGTCGGAGGAAGAACGCCAACGGCGTCGACCTGAACCGCAACTTCCCTCGCAGGTGGGCGCCCCTCGACGGCGAGGTGGAGTCGGGCCCCCGACCGGCGTCCGAGCCCGAGACACGGGCCCTGATGCGCTTCCTGCGCCGGGTCGACCCGGCGTACGTGGTGTCGTTCCACCAGCCGCTCCACGGGGTGGACAGCTACCAGGCCAAACGGCCCAGGTTCGTCCGACGGCTTTCGGAGCACCTGCGGCTGCCGGTGGAGGAGTACCCGTGCGGCGGCGGGTGCCACGGCACCTTCACCCAGTGGCTCAACCACAACCTGGACGGGGTGGCGGTCACCGTGGAGTACGGCGAGGACCCCTCGTGGCGGCGGATGAACGTGGCCGCGCCACGGCAGCTGCTCGGGTTGTTCGGCGGCTCCCGCTAGAAGCGGCGGACCACCCAGGACCGCGGGCCCATCACGATCAGCGGCTTGAGCTCCGGGTCGAGCCAGCGCACCAGCCACCGCACGTGCCTGGCGGGGGCGGAGACACAGCCGGCGGTGTAGCGATTCTCCTTCACGTGAAGGAAGATCCCGCCGCCGCGGTCGACGTCGGCGGTCCGGCGTGCGACGTACTGCTTCCGCTTCTCCGACCAGTGCACCCCCCGCGGCAGGTTGAAGCCGAGCACGATGCTGTAGGCGTACTCGACGGGGTAGTCCGCGAGCCGCTCCACGTAGTCCGACCGCCACCTCGTGGTGGACGCCTTGGACGGCTGCAGGATGTTGTAGGTCGCCGGGTCGCGCGGCTCGTAGGGCCAGAAGTCGTTGCCGTCCACCTCGCGGTAGGGCAGCCGGCTGCCGGGGTCCGGCTTCGTGCCGAACGCCGTGCGCATCGTGAAGCGGCCCGCCGGCGTCGTGCCCGTGGACTGCTCGCGGTCAGCCGCCTTGACGAAGCCGTTCCAGCCGAGCGAGGCACGCACCGGCCCGCGGACCAGCCGCCACGTGTCGCCTTGCCGCCGCCACACCCGCAGCGTCGCCGCTGTGCCGGACCAGCGTCGGTTGGTGACCGTGACCAGCTGCTCGACCCGGTCCGGTACGTCGATCCGGTCGGCCAGGCCGGGGCCCGCGACGGCGGGCGCGCCGGTCGGGCCCACCAGCAGCCCGGCTGCGGTGAGAAGAGCGGCGGCGACGGTCGCGGGGCGGCTGCGCACGGCGTCAGCGTCCCTCGAAGACCGGCTTCTCCTTGGCCACGAACGCCGCGACCGCCTGCGCGTGGTCCTTCGTCCGCCCGGTCGCCGCCATCATCTCGGCCTCGAACGCCAGCGAGGACTCGAAGTCGTGGCCCGCGGAGTACCCCACCGACCGGCGGACCGCGCCGAACGCCACGGTGGGACCGGCCGCGAGCCGCTGGGCCAGCGTGGTCACCTCGTGCTCGAGCTCGTCGCTGTCGACGACCTTCGTGGCGAGGCCGAGCTCGAGCGCCTCGTGCGCGGGGATCGTGCGGGGGAAGTACAGCAGCTCGATCGCCTTGGCCCGGCCCACCAGGCGGGGGAGGGTCCAGGACGCCCCGGTGTCGCAGGAGAGCGCCACGCCCGTGAAGGCCAGGTTGAAGCCGGCCGACTCGGTGATGATCCGGAAGTCGCAGGCGAAGGACAGCGAGGCACCCGCGCCGGCGGCCACCCCGTTGATCGCGGCGATCACGGGCTTGTTCATCGTGGCCAGCGCCGTGACCGTCGGGTTGTAGTGCTCGGGCACCGTGCGGAACAGCTGGTCCGACCCGTGCTCGAGGAGCTCGATGTGCTCCTTGAGATCCTGCCCGACGCAGAACGCCCGGCCGGTCCCGGTGAGCACGACACAGCGGACCGACTCGTCCTCGGCGGCGCGCACGACCGCGTCGCGCAGCGCTTCCTTCGTGGCGATGTTGAGGCTGTTCATCGCCTCGGGTCGGTTCAGGGTGATCGTCGCGACCCCGTCGGAGACGGCGTAGGTCACGGGCTGGTCGGTCATGGGTGCTCTCCAGTCATCGCATCGGGCTCAAGACAACGGTCGACGAATCGGGCTGCGGCCGGAAGCAGGCGCGCCGCCTCCTCGGCGAAGAACCTAGCGGCGTCGTG
>DASTPU010000055.1:0-9120 GCA_035762105.1 Nocardioidaceae bacterium
CCAGAAGGGCGCCGGTGAGAGCCGCGCCTGCCAGGCCCAGGACCGGCGCGACCCACTCACCCACGCCGCCCAGGTCGATGCCCAGGATGTAGGCCAGGCCCGCGAGCATGAGGGCCCCCGCACCGACACCCTTGGTCCACAGGTACGTGGTGACCCGCCACCCCCACGGCCGCGGGTGCGCGGTGTTGAGAGTGGTGCGCGAACCCTTGCGCGGGTTGCCCGGTAGGTCGCCGGCGGTCTCCAGACGGTGCGCGTCCGGCTTGGCCCAGATGTAGGTGTCGTCCACCGGCGCGGCCAGCGGGTCGAGCACCGCCTGGTCCGCGCCCAGGTAGAACACGTTCGGGCCGGTGTTCTGCTCCGGCGTGCGAACCGCCGTCTGGTTGGTGTTCACCAGCTTGGAGATCCCGCTCGTCGGGTCGTCCAGGTCACCCACCCAGATCGAGTGCGTCGGGCACACCACCACGCACGCCGGCTCCAGGTCGTTGTCGACCCGGTGCGCGCACAGGTTGCACTTCGCGGCGGTGTTCGTCTGCGCGTCGATGTAGATCGCGTCGTAGGGACACGCCTGCATGCACGACTTGCAGCCGATGCACCGGTCGTTGTCGAAGTCGACGATGCCGTCCTCACGCTTGAACAAAGCCTGGGTCGGGCAGATCTTCACGCACGGCGCGTCGGTGCAGTGGTTGCACCGCATCACCCCGAACGAGCGCGTCGTGTCGGGGAACTCCCCGCTGTCGACGTACTTCACCCAGGTGCGGAACTGCCCGATGGGTACGTCGTTCTCCGTCTTGCAAGCGACCGTGCACGCATGGCAACCGATGCAGGTGCGCTGGTCGATCGCGAATCCGAGCTGCACGAAAGTCTCACTTCTTCCGGATGAGGTAGCGGAAGACGCCGCCCTCCGAGCTGGTCTCGACCAGCTCGTTGCCGGTGTCCTTGGCCCAGGAGGGGATGTCGCTCTGGGAGCCGCCGTCGGTGGCCTCGACGAGCATCAGCTGGCCGGCCTCGATCTTCTTGATCCCACGAGAGGTGAGGAGTACCGGCATCGGGCACTTCTGGCCCTTGGCGTCGATGGTGAGGTCAGGCTGGAGGTCCATGGAAACTTGCTCCTTGTTTCAAAGGTAGGGCGGCAAGGCCGCCAGGTCCGGGGATCAGATGAAGAGGTTGATCTGCGACTTGTTCATCTCGGAGAGCGCGGTGGCGGCACCGACAGGCTCGCCGACACCGTCGATGAGCTGGTCACGACGGAGGCCGAGGAGCTCCATCGTCATCTCGCAGGGCCAGAGGTTGACTCCGAGCTCCACGCACATCTCGACGAGCTCCTTGGGGCTCGCGACCTTCTGGTCCTGGGCCAGCTTCTTCATCATCCAGGAGCCGGCTCCGGCCATGTTGAGCTTGGAGAGCTTCATTCGTCCCATACCGGGCGGGTTCACGCCGGAGAGCATCTTGGTCATCGCGTTGTTGCCGGTGATCCGGACGTCGTCGCGGACGAGGGGGAAGAGCCCCCAGAACGTGAAGAAGATCGTGGTCTGCATGCCGTAGGCGGCACCGGTGGAGCCGAGGATCAGCGTGGGCCACATCTTGTCGAGGTCGCCGCTCCAGGCGACGATCGTCATGCTGTCGGGCACGTCCTCATTGGGGCTGTCAGCCATGGGGTCGGGGTCCCTTCCTGGTGAAAGAAAGCGTTGCCATCTGTGACCCAAGACACTACATTCGTGATTGCGCATATAACAAGACCCCTTCCGAGATCTTGATCGGCGTCCGTGCGCGCGCCGGCACATTCCACACCCTGCGAGGGAGAGACCGTGGCAGACACCATCACCCCGATCGAGCTGTTCCGCGAGATCGCGGAGGGCCGCGTGCCCGAGATCCTCGATGTCCGCAACGTCGACGAGTTCGAGGCAAGCAAGGTCGAGGGCAGCAAGCCTGTCCCGACCAGGAACGTCCCGGTGTACCGGGTCATGGAGGAGCTCGAGGACGAGGCGGCGCGCGTGCTCGACGGCGCTGTCGTGATCTGCGGGCAGGGCAACGGATCGCTGCTCGTCACCGAGGAGTTCGAGGAGCTGGGCAAGACCACCCGCTCCCTCGAGGGCGGCACGGACGCCTGGAACCGGCTGCTGGTGCCGTTCGAGATCGAGGGCCTTCCCGGTGCCGTACGCGTGTGGCAGTTCCAGCGCCCCGCCAAGGCCTGCCTGTCGTACCTGATCGGCGTGCCCGGCGGCAACGCGGTCATCGTCGACCCCACGCGCGACCCGCATCCCTACCTGGACATGGCCAAGGAGCACGCGATGACGGTCACCCACGTGGTCGACACGCACGTGCACGCGGACCACATCAGCGGTGGCCCGGCCCTGGCACAGGAGCTCGGTGTCGAGTACCACCTGCCGCCGGAGGACGCCGGCGGTGTCGTGCCGTTCCCGAACGTCCCGCTCAAGGACGGCGACGTCCTCGACCTCGGCTCCGCCGAGGTGAAGGTGATGAGCATGCACCTGCCCGGACACACGCCCGGAACCATCGCCCTGCTCGTCAGCGACAAGGTCCTCCTGGTGGGTGACACGGTGTTCGTCCGCGGCCTCGGCCGGCCCGACCTCACCGGTCAGGCCGAGTCGCTGGCGCAGGACCTGTTCCGCAGCGTCCACGAGCGGCTCGAGCCCCTCGACCCCGGGACGATCGTCGCCCCGGCGCACTGGTCGACCTCGGAGGAGATCAACGACGAGGGGCGCGTGGTCACCACGATCGCCGACGTCTTCACGGCGACGCTCCTCAACGAGAAGGCCATGGAGAAGTTCGTCCACGAGATCGTGACGTCGCTGCCCGCGGCGCCGGACTTCTACGACACGATCCGCAAGGTCAACGCCGGTCAGCTGACGCCGCCGGAGGAGGAGATCGACGTGCTCGACGTCGGCAAGAACCAGTGCGCTGCCTCGACGTCGCTCGTCTGAGCTGATGGCAGGAATCCGTTGGTCCGGGCAACCGCCGCTCCACGAGGTCGGCGAGAGCCCGGACTACCGGTTCACCCTCGCCAACGAGCGGACGTTTCTCGCCTGGGTGCGTACCTCGCTGGCGCTCATGGCGTCGGGGGTCGCGGTCGTGCAGTTCGTGCCGGGCCTGTCCCTGGTCCGGCACCTGCTCGGCTTCGTCCTGGTCGGTCTCGGGGGCGTGGTCGCCGCGATCGCCTACGTCCACTGGGAGCGCAACGAGCGGGCGATGCGGCTCGGTGAGCAGCTGCCGCACTCGCCCGTGCCGAGGATGGTGGCCTCGGCTCTCGGCCTGGCGGCCGTCGCGGCTCTCGGTCTCGTCGTCTACGACTTCCTGGTCTAGGCGGCCGTGGGCATCGGTGGGCTGCTCGCGCAGCGTCGGAGGCAGGAACCTCCGATCGACGTGGGACTCGCGGCGGAGCGGACCGCGATGGCCTGGCAGCGCACCGGCCTTGCGGTCGCGGCGTTCTCGACGCTGCTGGTGCGGGTTGCCGACCGGGACCTGGCACTCACCGCGCCGGGCCTGCTCGGCATGGTGCTCGGACTGGTGCTCATCGTGGTCGGGGAGCGCCGGTACTCGAAGATCGTCGAACGGGTACAGACCGACCGTACGCCGCTGGCGCACGGCCTCGCGGGGGTGCTCGCCCTCGGGATCGCCGGGCTCTCCGCGGCCTCACTGATCTTCGTGGTGACCACCGAGATCTGATCGACACCCGGCCGAACCGCCGGGCGCAACTACAATGACGCCACAGAAGGTGAGGGGAGGCCGCATGGAACAGGATGTCGCAGCGCAGCTTCAGGAGCTGCACGCGCGTGTCTGCAAGGCCATCGCTGACCCCAAGCGACTACTGATCATCAACGAGCTGCGGGACCGTGAGCTGAGTGTCGGTGACCTCTGCGACGCGCTCGGCATCAGCCAGTCCAACGCCAGCCAGCACCTGGCTGTCCTCCGTGAGCGCGGGATCGTGTCCGCCCGGCGCTCGGGAAGCAACGTGTTCTACTCGTTGCGGAGCCAGAAGATCGTGCAGGCGGTCGACCTTCTCCGCCAGTTCCTCGCCGAGGACCTCGCCGACCGCGGCGCCCTCAGCGGAGCGATCACCACCATCTGAGGGCCGGCCGGCCACCCGGCCGGCCGGTTCCGTCAGTTCGCGGCGCTGCGGCGGAACGGGTGGCTGTCGTCGTAGTCGAGCTGCTTGACCATGTGCACGACCGCGCCGATCTTGGGCTCGCTGACGAAGTTCAGGTTGTCCACGAGTGCGCGCATGAGGCTCAGCCCGCGGCCGCTCTCGGCGTCCAGGTCGTCCTGCTCGCGCACCTCGGCGTCGAAGCCCTCGCCGCGGTCGAGCACCGTGATCGCGCAGCGGTCCGCGGCGAGCTCGATGCTCACTTCGTAGCCCTCGCTGTCGACGGCGTGCTGGATGACGTTCGCGCAGGCCTCGGAGATCGCGAGCTCGACGTCGTGGATGCTGTCGGCGGCCACCCCGAAGGCGCGCAGGATCTGCGCGGCCAGGCGGCGGATGACCGGAACGCTGTGGCTCTGCCGCGGGAGGGAGACGGTCATCTCCAACCGCGGCGACGGGTCGGACTGGTCGTGCGTACCGGCCGGCGGCCACTTGTAGGTGCTGCCGCACAGCTCCTCGTCCACCTCGCCGAAGAGGATCTGGATCCGGTCGGCCGGGTCGCCCTGGCCGATGCTCTCGTCGTGGACGACGGTCGCCTCACCACTCAGGCGGGCGGCCAGGCGTCCTGCGATCGCCTCGGTGACGCGGGAGAGCGACGGGATCTGGCAGATGGCGGGACCGAAGGGGCTCTTGTCGACGAGCAGCTCGATGCGCCGGTCGTCGGCGTGGAGCGTGCGGACCGAGCCGCCGAGCGCCTCGTGCAGGCGGCCGAAGGCGGCCACCACGTCGTCGTAGGAGCCGATGTCCTGCCCCTCCTCGAGGGAGGCGTCGGCGAGCATGGCGCCGGCAGCGGCGGCGACCTGGTCGGGGGTGGCGACCGGGTGCGACTCGGACGCCGCTGCCAGAGCAACGGTCGCCGCGGCCGGGCCGGTCGAGAGCGGGTCGAGGTGGACGAGGACGGCCACGTCGGGATCGAAGTTCATCACGACCTCCCTGGGCACCGTGAGGTTGGTCGTGCGCGGATCGCCGTTGGTGGCGTCGGACAGTGCGATGCGGTCGAGCACGCTCACGGGCGCGAAGCCCGAGGCGGGGGTGGTGACCGAGTCCCGGGAGACCGTGCGAACGGTCAGCTCCGGGAGGACCTTGCTCCAGTCGAGGTGGAGCCAGAGCAGCTCTCCCTCGGAGGCCGGGGTCAGGGATGCCTGGGCGGCTTCAACGGCGTCGCCGACGAACGACTCGTCGCTCGCGTGTCGCAGGAGGTGGTCCTCCAGCGACTTCACGGCGGTCGCCGTTGCGTCGTCTCGTCGTGTGTCGAGTAGCCAGTCCACGTGCTCGGAACCCTTCTCCCAGCTGGGCGGGGCCGCCTCATCCACGGCCGGTCACCGTGAGGTATACCCAGGACCCCCGGGTAGCACACCGGGTCTACGTCACACCGCGTCGAGGGTTTGTCGTGGCTAGCGAAGCTTGAGCGTCTCCAGCAGCAGCCGGGCCGCCGATCCGCCCGATTCTGTGGCGACCGTCACAGCGCGGGGGACGTCCAGGTCGTCCAGCAACGCCGCGATCACCTGCTCGGTGGCCTCGGTGTCGTCGTGCGTCCGGCCGGCGGCTTCGTACAGCCCGTCGAGGGCCTTCTCCGCGGCCACGATCTCGCGCTCGTCGTACTCCCAGGCCTTGTGCCAGACGCGGTCGAGGATCATCAGCCGCACCGCTGCCGGGCGGTGCTCGGCGAGGAGGTCCCGCACCAGCGTCATGTTGCCGGTGGACTTCGCCATCTTGCGGCCGCCCTTGTGCACCGCACCGACGTGGAACTGCCGACGGGCGAACGGGGCGACGCCGCTGGCCGCCTCCACCATCGCGCACTGGTAGGCGTGGTGCGGGTAGGTCAGGTCCTCGCCGCCGACGATCACGTCCACGCTCGTCCCGAACGCCGCCCAGGCCATCGCCGAGCACTCGGCGTGCCAGCCGGGCCGTCCCCAGCCCCAGGGGCTGGGCCACGCCGGCTCGTCCTCGGGCGAGGGCCGCCACACGGGTACGTCGAAGGGCGAGCTGCGGTGGGCGTCGTCGGGGTCGTCGCCGAAGTCACGGGACCGCTCGAGCGCCTCCTTCTCGCTCAGCCCGCTGCGGGTGACGACACCGTCGCCGCGGAAGTACACGAACCCGTCGCGCTCGTAGGCGTGTCCCGAGGCGAGCAGCGCGGCCGCCAGCTGGGTCACGTGGGCGACGTGGAGCCTCGCGTGCGGCGTGTGGTCCGGGGTGCGGTTGCCCAGCGCCCGCATGTCGCGGTCGAACAGGAACTCCTGGGTGAGCGCGAACTCGTCGTAGGGACGGCCGTGCTCGACCGCCGCGGCCGTCAGCACGTCGTCGACGTCGGTGACGTTGCGGCAGGTCTCGGTCTCCACGCCGGCGAGCCGGGCGACGTCGACGAGGACGTCGGCCCAGACGAAGGTAGCCGCGTGGCCGAGGTGCGTGACGAGGTACGGCGTGATGCCGCAGACGTAGATCCGTGCGGTCGCGGTGAGCGGGAGCCGGCGCCCGGCCAGGACCAGGTCGCTGGTGCGGAGGGGCTCGGTGTCGACGAGCGGGACCCGCCCCGCCGAGCCGAGGATGCCTGAGGCAGAGAGGTTGCTGTGCACACGCCGATCATGCCTCCTGCCGCCCGGTGGTGAAAGCCGGTCTCCGGCAGCGGCCGCTTGTCAGCCGCTGTCATAGTGACGGCATGGAGTCTGCTGACGTCGTGGTCGTCGGAGCAGGCCTCGCGGGCCTCACCTGCGCCAGGGAGCTGGAGCGCGACGGCTACGACGTCATCGTCCTGGAAAGGTCCGACGACGTCGGAGGCCGCGTCCGCACGGACCTGGTCGACGGGTTCCGCTGCGACCGCGGCTTCCAGCTGCTCAACCCGGCCTACCCTGCCGTCCGGCAGCTGATCGACGTCGAAGCGCTAGACCTGCGCTCCTTCGCCGCGGGGGCGGCGCTCGCCGGGCCGAGGGGCTTCGCGATCGTGGCCGACCCGCGACGCAGCCCCGGGTACCTCCCCCACACCCTGCGCAGCGGCTACGTCCGACCCGGCGAGCTGACGAAGTTCGGAGCCTGGGCGGCACCGGCGATCGGCAGCATCCGCAAGCTGCTGGATTCGGAGGACGAGCCGCTGGCCGCCTCGCTCGACAACGCCGGGGTGCGAGGCCGGCTGCGCGAGGAGGTCTTCGAGCCCTTCTTCGCGGGCGTGCTGGCCGAGGACCGCGGCGAGACGTCGGCGAAGTTCACCCGTCTGCTGCTCCGCTCCTTCGCGCAGGGCACGCCCGGGGTTCCGGCGCTGGGCATGTCGGCGCTTCCGCAGCAGATCGCGAACGAGCTCAAGCGCGACGTGGTTCTCTCGACCGAGGTGCTCTCGGTCGAGCGCAAGCGGTCCCGGTGGCGGGTGGTCACCGACGGCCGGCAGTACGACGCACGCGCGGTCGTCGTGGCGACGGACCCTGCGGCGGCGGCGGACCTCGCCGGCCTGAAGAAGGCCACCATGAAAGGCCTCGTCACGTACTGGTTCGCGACCGACGAGGCGCCCTCCGACCTCGACCTGCTCGTGCTCGACCCCGCACGCAGCGGGCCGGTGGTGAACACCGCCGTGATGACCAACATCGCGCCGGACTACGCCCCCGCCGGCCGGCACCTCGTCGAGGCCACGGTCCTCGCGCTCCGGCCGGCGGCCACCGAGGCGGACGTGCGCGAGCACCTGTCCCGGATGTACCGCACCGAGACCGGGCACTGGGACCTGGTCGTGGTCCACCACGTCGCCCACGCTCTGCCGAAGCAGAGGCCGGGGGTCTCGATCCGCCAGCCGGTCGACCTCGGGGACCAGCTGTTCGTGGCCGGCGACCACCGCGACACCGCGTCGATCCAAGGCGCCCTCGTCTCGGGGCGCCGCACGGCCGCCGCGGTGCGCGAGGCGCTCGGCTGAGCCTTACTTCTGGGCGGGGTCCGCGTCGCTGATCTGCCGGGCCTTCTCGTCGAGCCAGGCGTCGTCGACCTCGACCCCCACCTCGGACGCGGCCTTCTGGAGCTCTGCGCGGACCGTGTCGACCGGCGCGCCCTCCTGCCAGGAGAGCACCCGGTCGACCACGGCCTGCTGGGCCTCGGCCTCGGCGCCCCGGGCGTCGTTCTCTGCTGCGTCGTTGCGGAGCTCTTCGTTGTCAGTCATGCCTCCGCCTTACCCAGCAGGTCCGCGGAGTACGCGGGCTACGGTGAGGACATGCGGATGTTCGTCGCGCTGGTCCCGCCTGAGAACGCCCTCGAGGACCTCGGCGAGTTCCTGGTCCCACGGCAGGAGGCCGGCACCGGCTTCCGGTGGACCGCCCCGGAGCAGTGGCACGTCACCCTGGCCTTCATGCCGCAGGTGGTCGACCGGTCCCTCGACGACCTCCTGGCCCGCCTGCAACGCGCCGCTGTCCGTCGTACCCCCTTCACCGTGAGCGTCGCCGGAGGTGGGGCATTCCCCAACGCGGGCAGGGCGAAGGTGCTCTTCGCCGGGCTCGACGTCAGCGACGCGGAGGAGCTGCGTCGGCTGGCGACCGGTGCCCGCGCCGCGGCGAACAAGGCCGGCGCCGAGGTCGAGGGCGGTTCCCGGTTCCACCCGCACGTGACGCTGGCCCGGATCGGCCGGCCCCTCGACGTCACCCGGTGGATCCGGGTGCTCGACGCGTACCGAGGACCGACGTGGGACGCGCACGAGATCAGCCTGATCGAGTCGCACCTCGGTGAGGGGCCGCGCAAGCGTCCCCGCTATGAGGTGATCGAGTCATTCCCGCTCGGGCGGCCCGGGTCGTAGCGTCAGCGCCATGAGGATCGCCGTGGTCGGGACGGGCATGGTGGGCCGGACGATCGCTCCTGCGCTCGCAGCCCTCGGTCACGACGTCGTGGTCGGCACCCGCGACCCCGGTACGACGGCCGCCCGCGACGACTGGACCCTCGACCTCCCGCTCCGGCCGTACTCCGACGTCGCCGAAGGCGCGGACCTCGTCGTCAACGCCACC
>DASTPU010000056.1:0-4276 GCA_035762105.1 Nocardioidaceae bacterium
CCAGCAGGCGCCCGAGTCCCGCGCGGTAGAGCAGCACCGGCGCCCGCAGCAACCGGCGGCGGAGCGCGCCGGGGCGGCCGCGACTTCCCGCTCCGGTCATCGGCGCCTCCCGCCGCCGCAGCGGCCTCGCGTGGTGGACCCTCGTCGTCAGGGTGCGACGGCGGGCGGCGTCACGGACCGGCTGTCGGTCCCGGCGGGGGCACGTCGCCCCAGAGGCCGCCGGTCGGGCACAAGTCTGCGGCGACGGAGTCAGCTCGGTGGCGACGCCTCGCCGGGCGGCTCGAAGCGGAACCCGGTCGCCAGGCTCCGCTCGAGCGGCTGGCCGCTCCAGCCCAGCCGGATGTCGGCACCCGGCCGCAGCTGTCGCGGAGACGTCGCCACGAACCTGTACGTACCCTCGTCGTCCGCGGTGACCTCGGTGAGCGTGGCGTCCCCGACGTGCAGCACCGGACCGAGCGCGCGGACGGGGATGGGGGCGGCGGTGCGCACCACGACCTCGACGGTGTCCTCGACGGTGGGCAGGGCGGACTCGAAGTTCCGCCGTCGCGGGCGCATCGACGCCTGGCGCGTGCGCACATCCGTGACCTCAGGCAGGTCGAGGTCCGGCGGGTCGGGTCGCGGCTCCAGCTGGCCGGCATCGGTGCTCATGGGTGGCACTCTCCTCAGACGCGGACGAGCTGCAGGTCGTCGAACGCCAGCGCGCGGACGTCGCGCCGGTTGCAGCGGATCAGCACCGCCACGATGGAGCCCAGGTCGAGCCGGCCTCGCGGCGGGCGGGCGCACGCCGGACGGAACCTGAGGGTGGACAGCATCGTCTTGTCGGTTCCCGGCCGGTCGAAGGGCCGCGGCACCCCGCCCACGGCGTCGGAGTCGATCCAGCCGACGGTGCCGGCGCTGTCCTCCAGCCCGAGCTCGAATCCGGTGCCGGACGACGGCAGGGCGCCTCCGGCGACCTCGGCGACGCGCAGCCAGACCTCCCGGTCGGTGAGGTCGACCTTTCCCGTCTCGGAGCGGAAGACGGCACCGGGCTCCTTCGGCTCGAGCACCATGCCCACCGTGAGCCCGAAGAAGGTGGGGTTGAAGGCACCCGGCACCTGGTCGAAGGGGAACTCGTCGGCGCTCGCGCCGCCGGACTGCGAGGTCGGCAGGCCGAGGGAGTTGAGGCCGATCCCGTTGCCGTCGTCGTGGGAGTCGACCGTCGTCGCGCGCTGCCGCTGGTACGACCGGTGGACGACGCTGGTGGGCGTGGCGGCGGGCAGGGCGGTTCCGTCCAGGAAGCGCTGCGTCGGGTGGCCCAGCAGTCGGGCGCGGAAGAGCGCGCACCCGTAGACGTCGAGGATGCGCTCGTGCGACCCGCGGGACAGCACCGCGGTCACCCCGTCGTCGAAGAGCCACTCCCGGTTGAAGAAGTTGTGGTTCGTGCTGTGCACGTAGAGCTGGGACTTGAACGGCTCGGGTACGGCGGTGTCGTAGAACTGCGCGCCGTTGTTGTCGACCACGTCGCCGTCGGCTGCCGGCAGGATCGTCATGAAGGCGTACCCCGCCGGAGCGATCGTGGACATCCCCGCCCAGTAGCGGAAGTTCGTCGGTGCCAGCGCGAGGCCGGCCCGGATGGTCACGCCCATGGACCCGATCACGGTCGGGATGGTCACGATGGCGTCACCACCCCGCGAGTGTCCCATCAGCCCGAGCCGGTCGAAGTCGATGCGCTGGTGGAACGTCGAGCCGGCGGTGGCGGCGAGCGTCTGGAAGTGCTTGATGGAGTCGATGATGAGGTCCGCGCGGTCCTCGATGTTGCCCACGCCGCTCCCGGCGCCGTTGAGAGCGTTGCAGTCGACCGAGACGGCCACCATGCCCATCCGGGCGAGGCTGCGCTGGAAGTAGTCGTACCCGAGGTAGCTCGGGTCGGCCGGGCTGTGGTTGCCGTGCGCCATCACCACGATCGGGACCGGGCCCGCCGTCGCCAGCCGCTCCGAGAAGGGGGCGTCCGCGCCGTCGTCCTCGGCCGGGTAGTACACGCTGCCGCGGACCGGGCCGTCGGCGTACTCGCTGTGACCGACCGGGTACACGTCGTACGCGGTCGGGTCTCCGTCGACGGGCGGGTCGACGCAGGCGACGGTGACCTGCAGCGCGAGCCCGCTCACGCAGGCGCCGAGGGACTGCACGACGTGCACCGTGTCGCCGGAGGCGAGGGTCTGCGTCAGCTGGACCACGGGCGCGCTGCCCAGGCCGACCTGGGTGAGGTTGCGGTAGACCCGGATCTGCGCGCCCGGCGCCGAGCTGGTCACGGTGACGGAGGTGTCGCCGGCCTGCACCGGACCGACGCCGGGAGCGGGCAGCGACGAGCAGGGCTGCACCCCCGTGGTGCCCGTGCCGCTCGGCGGGTCCGAGGCGCAGAGCTGCTGCGACGCCTCGAAGGTCTCTCCCGTGGAGAAGGCGGGGCTGAGGCCGACGAGCAGGGAGCCGCCCCAGCACCGGTAGGTGCCGACCGGGGCGCCGTTGCGGCTCAGCGAGACGCGGGCGCCGTTGGCGATGCCCGTGATGGTCAGCTGCTCACCCCCGGCGTACACGGGGTCGAAGCCCGGCACCGGCAGCGGCGACGGTCCCGGCTGCACGACGTGCTCCTGGGACGGCGCGCTGCGGTCCCCGCACAGCTCGAAGTGAGCCCGCACGCGCTGCCCGAGCCCGTAGAAGGGGTTGACGTTGACGCCCTGACGTGAGGCGCAGCCGTCGACACGCCCGACCTCCGCCGAGTCAGCGGTGATCCAGACGTTTCCCCCCGTCAGCAGGTTGGCGACACCCGTCCGCGAGCCGCACTGCAGCACGGGCGCGGGCTCGACCCGGGGCCGCGGCGGGCCGGCCGGGTACTCCGCCGTGTGGTCCCGCACGACGACCGACGGTGACCATGCGCTGGAGATCCCTCCCGAACGCTGCCGGGCCCGCAGCGTCTGCCCCGTCACCAGGGCGGCCGGCAAGGCGAGCGTCGCTCCGTGCGGCTCGGGGAAACCGGCCGGGGCGCTGAGGACGACGGACCCGTCGACCTCGACATCGAGGTCCGCGTGAGGCACGAACCCGTGAACGGTGACCGCGGTCGCGCACTGGTACAGCGGCTGCTCCAGCCAGGGAGGCGAGAGGACCTCGCGGTCGTCCTTGAGGTCCAGTCGCTCGCGCTCGACAACCTCCTGGTTCATGCCACCGATGGTGACCCGAAGTGACGCCCGTCACCACGGGTTTTCTCGTCCGGCCTGGCGGCTCAGCCTGGTGGCCAACTCTCAACAATTCCGGGGGATTGCCGCGCCACCGACTACAGCCAGCCGGGGACGACCATCACTCCCCACGCGACGAGCGGGGCGATCACGACGACGGCGGCGCCGAACGCGAGGAGCTGCTTGTACACCCGGTCCCGGTCGGCCTCCTGGGCGTTGGCCAGCACCAGCGCCCCGTTGGTCGAGAACGGGCTGACGTCGACCACGGTGGAGGACACCGCGAGCGCGGCGATCACGCCGATCGCTCCGACCTCGCCGGCGAGCAGGAACGGCACCGCGAGCGGGATCACCGCGCCGAGCAGCGCGGTGGAGGACGCGAACGCGGAGACCACGGCGCCGACGTAGCACAGCAGCAGCGAGGCGAGCAGCGCGGAGCCGAGTCCGGCGACGCTGGTGCTGACGTAGTCGATGGTGCCGATCTCCTGGAGCACCGCGACGTAGGTGAGCACGCCGGCGATGAGCAGCACGACCGGCCAGCTGACCTGCCCGACCGCCTTCTTCTGGGTGTGCGGCGAGACGAGCACGAGGATCAGCGCGACGGTCATCGCGACCAGGCCGACGTCGAGGTCGAACAGCAGTGTCGCGACCGCGAGCCCGACGAGCCCGAGCAGGGTGAGGACCTGGTAGGCGGTGGGCCGGATGCTCGCGCTCATCTCGCGCTCCACCTCCTCCTGCATCTCCGCCGTCATCGCCTCTTCGGTGTCGTGGTCGGCGGCCCGCACGTCGGCCGGGTGCGGGTGCGGCGCCCTCGGGTCGCTGAGCGCGGCCGCGCCCACCGACTCCGGCGCCCCGACGGTGCGCCGCAGCAGCGGCATCCCGCCGAACAGGAAGAACCCGACGATTCCGATCGCGGCGTTGAACAGCAGGCTGGCCAGGAACAGCGTCAGCGGGCTCCCCGGCAGGCCGGACTCGGCGACGATGTCGTTGGTGATCGTCCCGTAGATGCTGATCGGGGAGAAGCCGCCGGCCTGTGCGCCGTGCACGACCATGATTCCCATCAGCAACGGGTT
>DASTPU010000057.1:0-13310 GCA_035762105.1 Nocardioidaceae bacterium
CGCTGGCGGCACCGGACTCGCTGAGCCCGTCGATCATCGCGGCCAGCATGTCGAGCTCCTTGGGGTACTCGTGCTCGAGCTGGTCGTACTTGCGGGAGTTGGGGCGGAGCAGGTTCATGGCGACCTGGTGCGCCTGGCCGATCAGCGGCCGGAACTTCTTGGGGGTCTCGAGATTGATCATGCTGTTCCCTTCGGGACCGAGGTCGGCTCAGGCTGCGTCATACGAGCACGCCTCCTTCGATCACGCCGATGGCGCGCAGGTCGCGGTACCACCGCTCGACGGGGTGCTCCTTGACGAACCCGTGCCCGCCGAGCAGCTGGACACCGTCGTTGCCGATCCGCATGCCGCGCTCGGCGCAGAGCCTGCGGGCCAGCGCGACCTCGCGGTCGAACGGCTTGCCCTGGGCCGCACGCGAGGCGGCGCGGTAGGTGACGAGGCGCATCGCCTGGAGCTCGATGGCGATGTCGGCGACCATGAACGCTACCGACTGGCGGTGGCTGATCGGCTCGCCGAACGCCTGACGCTCGTTCACGTAGGGGATCACGTAGTCGAGGACCGCCTGCGCGGTGCCGACTGCCAGTGCGCACCAGCCGAGGCGCGAGAGGCGTACTGCCTCGGTGTAGGCGTCGCCGCTCTCGTCGCCGAGCAGGGCGATGCTGCCGACACGGACGTCGTCGAGGACGACCCGGCCGAGGCCCGCGGCCCGGACGCCCATGGACGGCTCGGACTCGATGGCCAGTCCGTCGGTCGAGGACTCGACGAGGAACAGCGCCGGCCTGCCGTCGAGCATCGCGCCGACGACGAAGAGCTCGGCGTCGGCGGCGCGGGGCACCAGGGACTTCACCCCGTTGAGGACGAACCCGTCTCCGTCGCGGGCGGCCGTCGTCTCCGGCGACAGCGCGTCGAACAGCGGCCGTGGCTCGGTGAGAGCGAGGGCGGCGGCAGGCACGTCGTCCCCGGTGAAGGCCGAGAGGTACGTCGACTGCTGCTCGTCGCTCCCCCACAGGGACAGCGCCGTGGCGACCGCGCCGGGAGCCAGGCACGCAACGGCCAGACCCATGTCGCCCTTGGCGAGTGCCTCGGCCACGAGGGTGCCGGCCATCGCGGACCGCTCGGTCGAGATGCCCTCGAGCTCCTCGGGCACGCCGAGGATCGGGAGCCCGATCTCGAGGCTCGCCTCGAGCACCTCGTCGGGAGCCGCGCAGGCGTCGTTGGCCTCGGCGGCTGCCGGGCGGACCACCTCGGTGGCGAACTCGGTCACCACGTCGACGAGCATCTGCTCGTCCTCGGTCGGGGTCAGGTCGAACAGGCCCTTCTCCGCCGACGTCGGTACGCGGACCGGCTCGGCGCCGGGCCTGCCCCTGCGGCCGAAGGTGCGGCTGACGTTGCCGACGGTGCGGAAGCCGGCGCGGGTGGTCTCGAACACCACGCGCTCGGTCTGCTTCCGCAGCCCCAGCCGGTCCAGGACGTGTGTCTGGGCCAGCCGGTTCAGCATGGAGACCGCGAAGCCGATCGGGTCCTGCTTGTCCATGGACGGTACGCCGTTCCTGCTCGCGACACGCGCGTCCCGTGTGGTTCGGGTCATCGACATGCCGTCAACTGTAACTCTGAGTTACACGCAGTGCCACAGGGAGCCCGCGTGTCCCGGGTCACGGTCTGAACCGGCAGGTCGACCTGTTGCTCGCGACATGGCTGCAGGCGGACCATGACGAGACAACCCCTTGGTGCGCCTCTCGGCGGCTCGGCGCCGGAGGGAGGAGGAAGAGATGCCCAAGGTTTCCAGGTCCAGCGCGTCCGAGGCTTTCGAGGCGGAAGGCTACGAGGGCCACCTGCAGAGCATGGACGGCGGTTTCACCGCAGCCTTCGAGACCTACACCGCCGACGCCGACCTCGGCCCGCTCATGAAGGGCCTGCCCGATGACCGTTGCCAGTCCCAGCACTGGGGCTACGTGCTCAAGGGGAGGGTCACCTACCGCTCGGCGACGGGCGAGGAGACGTTCGAGACCGGCGACGCCTACTACGTGGCCCCCGGGCACACGCCGGTGATCTACGCCGGCACCGAGCTCGTCGAGTTCAGCCCCACCGACCAGCTGCAGCAGACGATGGCCGCGGTGAGCAAGAACGTGGAGGCTGCCTCCGACTGACCGGCGTGCCCACCGCCGGCGGCGCGGCTCCTACTATGAGCGCCATGCCTGAGTACGCCGCCGACGCCGCTCCCCTGCCCCAGGACGGGATCGTCCGCCCGATCACGCGGTGGGGCGAGGACGTCATGCACCGGGCGCAGGAGCCGGTGACCGAGTTCGACGACAAGCTGCGCGAGCTCGCCGCGGACATGGTGGCGACGATGTACGCCGCGAACGGCGTCGGCCTGGCCGCGTGCCAGATCGGCGTCGACCGGTCGATCTTCGTCTTCGACTGCCCCGACGACGAGGGCCTCCACCACACCGGTGTGGTCTGCAACCCCGAGCTCTTCCTCCCCGAGGGCCGCGACCGCAGGCTCGACGACGACGACGAGGGCTGCCTGTCGCTCCCGGGCGCCTTCGTGGCCTGCGCGCGTCCCGACTTCGCAAGGGTCGAGGGCCAGGACCTCGACGGCAACCCCGTCAGCTACGAGGGGGACGGCCTGCTCGCCCGCTGCCTCCAGCACGAGACCGACCACTGCAAGGGCACGGTGTTCGGTGACCGGCTCGGCAAGCGCGCCCGCAAGAAGCTGTACAAGCAGGCCGAGGAGAACGCCGAGCACTACCCGGAGCACTGGCCCGCCGAGGCCTGAACGGGGCGGTTTGGGGGCACGACCGGTGGGCACCGCACCAGCAGCCGCAACACGGTGCGGCCCACTGGGAACGGAGCCTCTCATGGATTCACGTGATGTGACCCGCGCACTCGTCGTGGTCGGCGGTCTCAACTGGGGCCTGGTCGGCCTTGCCAGGTTCGACCTCGTCGCGGCACTGACCGGCAACCGCTTCGGCGGGACGAACGCCGCGACCCGCCTGGTCTACCTCGCGGTCGGGGCGGCTGCCGCCGTGGAGGGAGCCCGCCTCCTCGAGGACCTGCGCGGCTGACCGGTTCGGGCACCGGCCTCAGCGGCGGGCGGTGACGTAGCAGGCGACGGCGGTGGCCGCTGCGACGTTGAGCGAGTCGATGCCCGGGGCCATCGGGATCACCGCGCGTCTGTCGGCGGTCTCCATCCAGCGCCGGGACAGGCCGGGGCCCTCGGAGCCCATCAGGAGCGCGACCTTGTCGAGGCCACGCACCGCGTCCTCGATCTCCACGGCGTCTGGGGCCGGTGTCAGGGCGATGGTCGTGAATCCTGCCTGGGACAGCTCCGCCGGTGCGTCGTACCAGCCCTCGAGCCGCGCGTAGGGGACGGTGAAGACCGCACCCATCGCGACCTTGATCGACCGTCGGTACAACGGGTCGGCGCACCGCGGGGAGAGCAGGATCGCGTCCACGCCGAGCGCTGCGGCGGAGCGGAAGATCGCACCGACGTTGGTGTGGTCGACGACGTCCTCGAGGACGACGACCGTGCGCGCGTCCGCCAGCACCGTGGGGACGGACGGCAGCGGACGTCGCTCGAGGGAGGCCAGCGCGCCGCGGTGCACGTGGAACCCCGTGACCTCCTCCGCGAGCTCCTCACTCACCACGTAGCAGGGCTCGTCGCTGCGGTCGAGCACGTCGGCGAGGCCGTCGAGCCAGCGCGGCGCCATCAGGAAGGACCGGGCGGGGAAGCCGGCCTCGACCGCCCTGCGCACCACCTTCTCGCCCTCGGCGAGGAAGAGGCCGTGCTCGGCCTCGAGGTGCTTGCGGAGCTCGACGTCGCGTAGGTCGCGGTAGTCCGCGAGCCGGGGGTCGTCGGCGTCCGTCACCTCGATCAGGGCTGCCATGCGTACCTTTCCGGGTTGGCCACGGCGACGACGTCGCCGACGACCACGATCGCAGGTGGGCGCACCTCCTCACGCACCACGTCCTCGCCGACGGTCCCGAGGGTCGACAGGACGGTCCGCTCGCCGGGCATCGTGCCCTCCGAGATCACCGCGACCGGCGTGCCGGCGGCGCGACCGCCGGCCATCAGCCGCGAGGCGATCAGGGGCAGGTTCTGGACCGCCATCAGGAGTACGACGGTCCCCCGCATGCGCGCCAGCGCGTCCCAGTCGACGAGAGAGCTCTCGTGGTCGGGCGGCACGTGTCCGGACACGACGGTGAACTCGTGCGCGACGCCGCGGTGGGTGACCGGGATTCCTGCGGCGGCGGGCACCGAGATCGCACTGGTGACACCGGGTACGACGGTGCACGGCACACCGGCCTCGGCACAGGCGATCGCCTCCTCGTAGCCGCGCCCGAACACGAAGGGGTCGCCGCCCTTGAACCGGACGACGCGCTTGCCGGCGAGGGCACGCTCGACGATGACCCGGTTGATCTCCTCCTGCGAGGCCGACCGCCCCCGCGGCAGCTTGGCCACGTCGACCAGCTCGACGTCCGGCGAGAGCTCGCTGAGCAGCTCACGCGGCGCGAGCCGGTCGGCGACCACGACGTCGGCCTCGCTCAAGGCCCGTCGCGCGGCCACGCTGACCAGCTCGGGGTGGCCCGGGCCTCCGCCCACGAGCACCACGCCCGGCGTGCGGTCGCGGTGGGCATCGGCGTTGATCACGCCGTCGCGCAGCGCGGAGACGATCTCGTCGCGCACGGCAGCCGAGCGCTGCGGTTGACGGTTCCCGAGGACGGCCACGGTCACCCCGGCGTGCCGGCCGACCGCGGGGGTCCAGGCCGTCGCCCGGGTGGCGTCGTCGCTGCGCACGCAGAAGACCCGTCGTGCCTCCGCGGCGAGGCTCACCTCCTCGTTCACCGACCGGACATCGGTTGCGGCGATGACGTACCACGCCTCGTCGAGGTCCGCGGGCTCGAAGCCGCGCTCGTGCCAGGTGACCTCACCGGAGCCGACGAGGCCCTCGATTGCCGGTGTCACCACCGGTGACACGACGGTGACGTCGGCGCCGACCGCGATCAGTGCCGGCACCCGGCGCTGGGCGACGTGTCCGCCGCCGACCACGACCACCTTCCGGCCGGCCAGGCGCAGGCCCGCGGGATAGGGAGGGAACTCATCCATCGTGTGCCTCCTTGTGGGCGACGCCCGCCGAGTCGAACGTGGCCATCTCGCGGAGCGTGGCACCCGCTGCCTCCACCAGGGGCAGCGCGAGCAGCGCACCGGTCCCCTCACCGAGACGCAGGTCCAGGTCGACGAGCGGCCGCAGCCCGAGCCGGCTCAGCGCGACCGCGTGCCCCGGTTCGACGCTGCGGTGGCCCGCGAAGCAGAACCCGATCGCCTCCGGCGCCAGAGCCTGTACGACGAGGGCCGCGGCCCCCGCGATGACGCCGTCGAGCACGACCGGCACCCGCCGGCGGGCCGCCCCGAGCACGAACCCGGCGATGCCGGCGTGCTCGAACCCGCCGACCGACGCCAGCGTCTCCACGGGGTCGTCGGTGACCGGCCGGTCGGCCAGCGCACGAGCCACCACCGACACCTTGCGGGCCCAGCCCTTCTCGTCGGCGCCCGTCCCCCGCCCGGTCACCTCGACGGGGTCGAGACCCGTGAACGCCGCGACGAGGGCCGCCGAGGGCGTGGTGTTCGCGATCCCCATGTCTCCGGTGAGCAGCACGTCGTGCCCGGCGTCGACGAGACCGTCGGCGACCGCCACACCCGCCAGCAGTGCCCGGACGGCCTCGGTGCGCGTCATGGCCGGCCCGACCGCGAGGTCCGCCGTACCGGCGGCGACCTTGTGGTCGAGCAGCCCCGGACCCGGCTCCAGCGTGGCGGCCACCCCCATGTCCACCACGACGACCTCGGCGCCGACCTGCCGGGCCAGGACGTTCACGGCAGCGCCACCGGCACGGATGTTCGCCACCATCGCGGCCGTCACCTCCTGCGGCCAGGGGCTCACCCCCTGCGCGTGCACGCCGTGGTCGCCGGCGAACACCGCCACCGCCGGGCGCTCCAGCGCTTGCGGCGGGCACTGGCCCTGGATGCCGCACAGCGTGACCGACGCGGCCTCGAGCACACCGAGGGCACCGGCCGGCTTGGTCAACGTGGCCTGGCGCTCGGTGCCGCGGGACATGGCCCCGGCGTCGAGGGGTACGACGTCGGCCATCACGTCCTGCAACCGCTGCTCGTCTGTCGGGTTCATGGCAGCCATTGTTGGCGCGGCCGCCGTCGACCCTGGCAGAGGACCAGCCTGCGGACTAGGGTCCAAGCACGCCTACTTCAGGAGGTATGGATGAGCCTCGACCGACCGGTCGCACCCAACCCGTACGACCTGCTCCCCAAGGTTCCGTCGTTCACCGTGACGAGCGCCGACGTCCGGGACGGGCAGCCGCTCAAGGACGACCAGGTGGCGGCCAAGGGCAACACCTCGCCGCAGCTGAGCTGGTCCGGCTTCCCGGAGGAGACCAAGAGCTTCGTGGTCACCTGCTTCGACCCGGACGCCCCGACGCCGTCCGGCTTCTGGCACTGGGTCCTCGTCGACCTGCCCGCCGACGTGACCTCGCTCGAGACCGGAGCCGCCTCCGGCCACCTTCCGGGCAAGGCGTTCCACTGCCGCAACGACGGCGGCCAGAAGGGGTTCATGGGCGCCGCGCCCCCGGCGGGTGACCAGCCGCACCGCTACTTCTTCGTCGTGCACGCGGTCAAGGAGAAGTCCCTCGGCGTCGACTCCGACGCCTCGCCTGCGGTCGTGTCGTTCAACCTCGCGTTCAAGACGCTGGCCCGGGCGGTCGTCCACGGCACCTACCAGCACTGAGCCTGCCGGCCCCACAGAAGTGGCCGACGGCGACGCGCTCCGCACCCGGAGATGCACCGCCATCGGCCACTTCTACGTCAGGAGAGCATCTCGCGGTAGGTCGTCGAGTCCAGGAACAGCGGGAGCACGTGGCGCGCGGAGACCGCCAGGTCGAGCTCGCCGGACCGGACCCGGTCGGGGTCGACGAACACGATCTGCCGCCCCTCCCCCACCTCGATGTCGTCGTCGGTGGCGTCGGTGCGCTTGACGTAGATGAGCCACCGGTCCGCGAGGTGCGTGGAGACCTTCGGCGAGTGCTGGACGATCTCGTCGAACCAGAGCTCGAAGCCGCGCTCCTCGAGGCCGGTCTCCTCGGCGAGCTCGCGGTGCATCGCATCCTCCCAGGACTCCCCCGGCTCGAGGTGTCCTCCGACCAGGCCCCACTGGTTGGGTGACACGAGCGCGTGGTCGTCGCGCTCCTGCAGCAGCAGCCAGCCACGGCGGTCGACCAGGATGGCGCTGGCGATCCGGCAGTTCTGCTCGGCGCAGGGCTTCGCCTTCTCGCTGAGCGGTGCGGCGTTGCTGCGGGTCAAGGTTCCTCCGGCGGGGTGGGCGGGTCCTCCCTGCACCATAGCCAAGCCGCCACCGCCCGCTCGCCCGGCGGGCACATCGCGAGAAACCCGGGCAGCTTCGGGTCGTTTTCTTGACTCAATCCAGATTAGGTGTTTGGGTGGCGTGAATGAACGTGGACGCCACAACCGCACTTCGCGACACCGGGCTGCGCGTGACCAAGCAGCGGGTCGCGGTGATCCACGCGCTCGCGCGGGCCCCCCACTCGGGTGCCGACGCGGTGCTCTCGCGGGTGCGCTCCGAGGTCGGCCAGGTCTCGACCCAGGCCGTCTACGACGTGCTCAACACCCTCACCGACCGAGGACTCGTCCGGCGGATCCAGCCGGCCGGCTCCTCGGCGCGCTACGAGCTCCGGGTCGGCGACAACCACCACCACGTGGTGTGCCGGCGATGTGGGGCCGTGGCGGACATCGACTGCGCAGCCGGTGCGGCTCCGTGCCTGGAGCCCGGCGGCCTCGCTCTCATCTCACCGGGCTTCGTCCTCGACGAGGCCGAGGTCACCTACTGGGGTCTCTGCGCGCGATGCACCCCGTCCGGCTCGCCGGACGCGGGCGCTGCCTGACCCCAGCACGACACGCCCTGCCACACGACAACCTGGAGGAATGCATGTCCCAAGACGGCCATTACCACGGTGGCTCCACCACCGGCTTCGGTGCTCCGGCCCCGAGCGACCGCAACTCCCTGACCGTCGGCCCCAACGGCCCACTCCTACTGCACGACGTGCACTTCCTGGAGCAGATGGCGCACTTCAACCGGGAGAAGGTGCCCGAGCGCCAGCCGCACGCCAAGGGCGCAGGGGCGTTCGGTGTCTTCAGGACCACCGAGGACGTCTCGCAGTACACCAAGGCCGCGCTCTTCCAGAAGGGCGCCGAGACGGACATGCTGCTCCGCTTCTCCACCGTCGCCGGCGAGATGGGCAGCCCCGACACGTGGCGCGACGTGCGTGGCTTCGCGCTGAAGTTCTACACGACCGAGGGCAACTTCGACATCGTGGGCAACAACACGCCGGTCTTCTTCCTGCGCGACCCGATGAAGTTCCCGCACTTCATCCGCAGCCAGAAGCGCCTTCCCGACTCCGGCCTGCGCGACAACAACATGCAGTGGGACTTCTGGACGCTGAACCCCGAGTCGGCGCACCAGGTCACCTACCTCATGGGCGACCGCGGCCTGCCGCGCACCTGGCGTCACATGAACGGCTACGGCTCGCACACCTACAGCTGGGTCAACGCGGCCGGCGAGAAGTTCTGGGTGAAGTACCACTTCAAGTCCGACCAGGGCTGGGAGAACCTCACCAACGAGGAGGCGGCCGCGATGGCCGGCGCCGACGCGGACTTCCACCGCCGCGACCTGTTCGAGGCGATCGAGCGCGGCGAGCACCCGAGCTGGACGCTGAAGGTCCAGGTCATGCCCTATGAGGACGCGAAGAGCTACCGGTTCAACCCGTTCGACCTGACCAAGGTCTGGCCGCACGCGGACTACCCGCTCATCGAGGTCGGCAAGCTGACGCTGAACCGGAACCCCGAGAACTTCTTCGCCGAGATCGAGCAGGCGGCGTTCTCCCCGGGCAACATGGTTCCCGGCACGGGCCTGTCGCCGGACAAGATGCTGCTCGCGCGGTCGTTCGCCTACAACGACGCCCAGCGCAACCGCATCGGCACGAACTTCATGCAGCTCCCGGTCAACAAGCCGCGGGTCCCGGTGAACACCTACCAGTTCGACGGCCAGATGGCCTACGAGCACAGCGGGAACAAGCCGGTCTACGCGCCGAACTCCTACGAGCGGGGCTGGTCCGACACCGCCGGCAACCCGGAGGAGATCTGGTGGACCGACGGCGAGGTCGTCCGCTCTGCCTACCGGCTGCACGCCGAGGACGACGACTGGGGCCAGCCGGGCACCCTCGTCCGCGAGGTGTTCGACGACGCCCAGCGGGACCGGCTCGTGGAGCAGGTGGCCGGCAGCCTCCTCGGCGGCGTCGAGTCCCCGGTGCTCGAGCGCGCCTTCGAGTACTGGACGAACGTCGACGCCGAGATCGGCAAGCGCATCGAGGAGAAGGTGCGCACCGGCGCGGCCACCGAGCCGGTGCCGGGCATGAGCGAGGCCTGACCCCCGCCCGGTTTACCTGGGCACCCTGGAAAACCGGCACTCCCCATGGCAAGCACGCCATGGGGAGTGCCGGTTTTCCGCGGGATGAGCGCGAGGGTACGACGGTCGCGGTTGGCGTCATGGGCCAGAATCTGGTCATGCCCCACGAGAACCCCGTGCACGAGGTCGACGTCCTCGGCGAGCCCTACGTCTCCGAGACGATCGTGCTTCCCGACGACGACGAGGGCCCGGTCGTCGCCACGCTGGTTCACCGCCGTACCGATGTGGGTGCCGGCAACAAGGCGGTCCTCCACCTGCACGGGTTCTCGGACTACTTCTTCCAGACGCCGGCGGCCGACTACTGGACGTCCCGCGGGTACGACTTCTACGCACTCGACCTCCGCAAGTACGGCCGCTCGCTGCAACCGCACCAGACCCCCAACTTCGTCACCGACCTCCGGCACTACTTCGAGGAGATCGACGTCGCGATGGAGCGGGTCCGCGACCGCGACGGGCACGACCACGTGATCGTCACCGCGCACTCCACCGGCGGCCTGGTGGCGCCGCTGTGGGCGCACGAGCGCAAGCCGGGACTCGCAGGCATGGTGCTCAACTCGCCCTGGCTCGACCTGCACGGCAGCTTCCTGCTCCGGACCGCCGGCACCGCCGCGATCGACCAGGTCGGCGCCCGCCGCCCGTACCTCGCGATCCCTCGCAACGTGTCCGGCCTGTACGCCCAGAGCCTGCACAAGGACCACCGCGGCGAGTGGGAGTTCAACCTCGACTGGAAGCCGATCGAGAGCCAGCCCGTGTACGCCGGATGGCTGCGCGCGATCCGCCGGGGCCACCGCGTGGTGCACGGCGGCATCGACGTGGGCGCGCCGGTCCTGGTGCTGACCTCGGGAGCGAGCTCGTTCCCGAGGGAGTGGGACGACAACGTCGACAAGCACGACATCGTCCTCGACGTGGAGCAGATCCGGAAGTGGGCTCACAAGCTCGGCCCGCACGTCACGGTCACCCGGGTCGAGGGTGCCCTGCACGACGTGACGCTGTCGGCGGAGCCGGTCCGGCTCCGCGTCTTCGACCAGATCACGCGCTGGCTCGACGCCTTCGTGCACACCTCCTGAGCTGACCCGCCGCTGCCACCGACAGGCCCCGGGGTGCCGGAGAGCACCCGGGTCAGCCGCGCTCGATCATCTCCCTCAGGGCGTCGGTGTCGAGGTGCTCCTCGACCGCGTCGGCCAGCAGGTCGATCTGACGCTCCCGGGCCGCGGCGAAAGCAGTGTCCTGCGCGACCTGCCAGTCGGTCCGGTGCGCGTCCACCGCGACCTGCGCGAGGAAGGCCCGGCGGAACCCGTCGTTCTCGAATGCGCCGTGCCACAGGGTGCCCCACGTGGTCCCGTCCCGGCAGCCGTCGAGGAACGGCTCTCCCCCGTGTACGTCGACCCGCCCGTGGTGGATCTCGTAACCGCGCACGTCGTGTCCCAGCGCGGAGCCGGCCGGCCGGGCGAGCACCTTGTCCGGGCCGAACCTGGTCCGGACGGGCAGCAGGCCCAGGCCCACCGCCGCCGACGGCGACCCGGTCTCGACGCCCTCGGGGTCCGCGACGTGCCGGCCGAGCATCTGGAAGCCGCCGCAGATGCCGAGGACCGGCTGCGCGCCCCGATGCCGCGCGACGATCGGCCCGTCGAGTCCCCGTGCCCGTAACCAGGCGAGGTCGTCGAGGGTCGAACGGGTTCCCGGGAGCACGACCAGGTCGGCGTCGGGGACCGCGTCCGGCGCATCGACGTACCGGACCTCCACGCCGGGCTCCACGGCGAGGGCGTCGAGGTCGGTGAAGTTCGAGATCCGCGGGAACCTGACCACCGCCACCCTCAGCGGGCGCCCGGTCGAGTTGTCGGTCGACGGCAGGGTCGCGATCGTGTCCTCGGAGTCGAGCCGCAGGTCGGGCAGCCACGGCACAACCCCGAGCACCGGGCGCTCCGTCGCCTCCTGCAGCATCTCGACCCCGGGCGCGAGCAGCGACCCGTCGCCGCGGAACTTGTTGACCACGAAGCCCCGGACCAGCTGCTGGTCGGCAGCAGACAGGAGCTTCAGCGTCCCGTACATCGCCGCGAAGACGCCGCCCCGGTCGATGTCGCCGACCACCACGGTGGGGATGCGCCCGTGCTGGGCAAGCCCCATGTTCACGAAGTCGTGCTCGCGCAGGTTGATCTCCGCGGGGCTGCCGGCTCCCTCGCACACCACGACGTCGAACCGGGAGGCGAGGTCGTCGTAGGCGGCGTAGGCGGCCTCCGCGAGCCGCGGTCGCGCGCGGGCGAACGACGACGCGTCCAGCTGGCCCGCCGGCTCCCCCATCAGCACCACGTGGCTGCGCAGGTCCGAGCCGGGCTTGAGGAGCACCGGGTTCATCGCAGCCTCGGGCTCGGCGCCGGCCGCCACGGCCTGGACCCACTGCGCGCGGCCGATCTCGGCACCGTCGGCGGTGACCATCGAGTTGTTCGACATGTTCTGCGCCTTGAACGGCGCCACGCGGACGCCCTGCCGGTGGAGCCAGCGGCAGATCCCGGTCGTGACCACCGACTTGCCCGCGTCCGACGTGGTGCCCGCGACGAGCAGCGAGCCGCGCAGGTCGCTCACCACACGAACGCGACGACGGCGACCACGCCGACGGCGGCGATCACCAGGCGCAGGGCGAACGGCGGCAGGCGCCGGCCGACCGTGGCGCCGACCTGGCCCCCGACGGTGGCGCCGACGGCGATCAGGCCGGCGACGAGCCAGTCGACCTCCGCCACCAGGATGAAGACCAGCGCGGCGACGCCGTTGACCAGACCCGCCAGCACGTTCTTGATCCCGTTGAGCCGCTGGAGGTGCTCCTGGATGCCGATGCCCATGATCGCCATGAGCAGGACGCCCTGGGCTGCGCCGAAGTAGCCGCCGTAGACGCCGGCAAGCATGACCAGCACCCACACCCACAGGGCGCCGTGCTCGGGGACGCCGCCGCGCGTCTCCCGACGGGCCGCGACGCGTCGGGAGATGGCCGGCTGGAGCAGCACCAGGACGACGCCGACGATGATCAGCACCGGCACGATGGTGTTGAACGCCTCCGCAGGCAGTGCCAGCAGCAGCACCGCTCCCGCGACGCCGCCGACGAGCGACGCCGAGGCGAGCCTCAGGACGCGTCGGCCCTGGCCCCTCAGCTCGCGCCGGTAGCCGACGGCCCCGGAGACGGACCCGGGGACCAGGCCGACGGTGTTGCTGACGTTCGCCGTCACCGGGGGCACGCCGAACGCCAGCAGGGTCGGGAACGTGATCAGTGTTCCCGACCCCACCACGGTGTTGATGGTGCCTGCGGCGACCCCCGCGAGCAGGATCGCCGCCATCTCGAGTCCCGTCACCGGGCGGGCGGCTCCGGTGCGGGAGGCACGCCGTCCTCGGGCACGACCGGCTCGGGCTGCGTGGTCGCGCCCTCGGCGGAGCGCTCCGCGGCAGCGATCGCCTCGGCGACGGCCTGGTGCGTCTGCGCGAGGGCCCGCTCACCGTGCGCGTCCCGGACCGGCGGCTCCGCCGGCCCCATGTCCACGCGCTTGACGGGACCCTCCACCTCGTCGGGGATGCCCTTGAGGCTGTTCATCGTCGAGCCGAGCCCCTCGAGCGCCTTGCCGATCTCGCTGGGCACGATCCATACCTTGTTGGCGTCGCCCTCGGCGATCTTCGGCATCATCTGGAGGTACTGGTAGGCGAGCAGCGACTGGTCGGGGCGACCGTCGTGGATCGCCTGGAAGACCGTCTGGATCGCCTGGCCCTCACCCTGCGCCTTGAGGATC
>DASTPU010000058.1:0-3596 GCA_035762105.1 Nocardioidaceae bacterium
GAAGGTCAGCACCGACAGGACGGGCCCGAAGATCTCCTCGCGGGCGATCCGGTGGGCCTGGGTGACGCCGGTGAAGATCGTCGGCGGGAACCAGTACCCGGTGCTGGGCAGCTCGCAGGCCGGGGACCAGCGGTCCGCGCCCTCGGCGTCGCCGACCTCGGAGAGCTCGCGGATCTTCTCCAGCTGCTCGCGGGAGTTGATCGCGCCGATGTCGGTGTTCTTGTCCAACGGGTCACCGACCCGCAGCGTGGCCATCCGCCGCTTCAGGCTGTGCAGCACCTCCTCGGCCACGGACTCCTGCACCAGCAGGCGCGAGCCCGCGCAGCACACATGGCCCTGGTTGAAGAAGATGCCGTTGACGATGCCTTCGACGGCCTGGTCGACCGGCGCGTCGTCGAACACGATGTTCGCGGCCTTGCCGCCGAGCTCCAGGGTCACCCGCTTGTCGGTGCCGGCGACCGCCTTGGCGATCTGGCGGCCCACGTCGGTGGAGCCGGTGAACGCGACCTTGTCCACGTCCTCGTGCGCGACCAGTGCCCGGCCGGTATCGCCGGCGCCGGTGAGGATGTTCACCACGCCGGGCGGGAGGTCGGCCTGCTGGCAGATCTCGGCGAACAGCAGCGCGGTCAGCGGCGTGGTCTCCGCCGGCTTGAGCACGACGGTGTTGCCGGCCGCCAGCGCGGGGGCGATCTTCCACGCCAGCATCATCAGCGGGAAGTTCCACGGGATGACCTGCGCGGCGACGCCAAGGGGCTGAGGACGCGTGGACTGTGCCGTTGAGAGGCCGGCGTACTCCAGCTTGTCGGCCCACCCGGCGTAGTAGAAGAACCACGACGCCACCAGCGGGATGTCGACGTCGCGGGACTCGCGGATCGGCTTGCCGTTGTCCAGCGACTCGAGCACCGCGAGCTCGCGGGAGCGCTCCTGGATGAGCCGGGCGATCCGGAAGAGGTACTTCGCGCGCTCGCGGCCCGGCATCCGGGACCACACCTTGTCGTAGGCACGGCGCGCGGCCTTCACCGCGAGGTCGACGTCCGCAGGCGTCGCCTCGGCGACCTCGGCCAGCACCTCCTCGGTGGCCGGGCTGACGGTCTTGAACGACCGGCCCCCGGTCGGGTCGGTGAACTCGCCGTTGACGAACAGGCCGTAGGAGGACCTGATGTCGACGACCGAGCGCGACTCGGGCGCGGGCGCGTACTCGAAGGCGGCGCGGGGGTCCACGGCGTGGGTGCCCCCGGTGTTCTCGGATGTCATCGCAGGATCAGTCCAGGGTGAAGTAGTCGGGGCCGGAGTAGCGGCCGGTCTTCATCTTCGTCCGCTGCATCAGCAGGTCGTTGAGCAGCGAGGAGGCGCCGAAGCGGAACCAGGCCGGGTCGAGCCAGTCGGGCCCGGCGACCTCGTTGACCATCACGAGGTACTTGATCGCGTCCTTGCTGGTGCGGATGCCGCCAGCCGGCTTGACGCCGACCATCTGGCCGGTCGCCTCGCGGTAGTCGCGAACCGCCTCGAGCATCACCAGGGTCACCGGCAGCGTCGCCGCCGGAGACACCTTCCCGGTCGAGGTCTTGATGAAGTCGGCGCCGGCCATCATCGCCAGCCAGGACGCCCGTCGTACGTTGTCGTAGGTCTGCAGCTCACCGGTCTCGAAGATCACCTTCAGGTGCGCGGCCGTGCCGTCGGGGCGGGCGCACGCCTCGCGCACCGCGACGATCTCGTCGAAGACCTGGAGGTACCGGCCGGTGAGGAACGCGCCCCGGTCGATGACCATGTCGACCTCGTCGGCCCCGGCCTCCACCGCGTCCTGGGTGTCGGCGAGCTTCACGTCGAGCGCGGCGCGGCCCGAGGGGAACGCCGTGGCCACCGACGCCACCTGCACGCCGGAGTCGCCGAGCGTCTCCTTCGCGAACGGCACCATGTCCGGGTAGACGCACACCGCCGCGACCTGCGGGCAGGTCGGGTCGGACGGGTCGGGACGCATCGCCTTGTTCGACAGAGCACGCACCTTCCCAGGGGTGTCCTGCCCCTCGAGCGTGGTGAGGTCGACCATCCGGATCGCGAGGTCGATCGCGAACTCCTTGGCCGTTGTCTTGATGGAGCGCGTCCCCAGCATGGCGGCCCGGGCCTCGGCCCCGACCTGGTCCACGCCGGGGAGGCCGTGGAGGAAGCGGCGCAAGGACGAGTCGGACGACGTCGCCTCCGCCAGGTCTCCGCTGCCGGCTCCGCTGCCTGGGCTCACGACGGTAGTCACCGACCCAGCATATGGGCGTCGCCCTCGATGTGGAGAATCGCCGCCGGGCCCTCACAATGGTCGCCATGGCCGCGGCGCAGGACACCCCCGGACGAGCCGAGCCGGTCGAGCGGTTCCGCCCGACGAGCGGACAGGTCGTCGGTCATCTGACCCTCGGCGCGATCGCCGTGCTCCTCGTCTACCTGGCGATCAGCACGCACACGGTCAACGGCCTGCGCGTCGGGACCGGGCTGGTGCTCTTCGGAGTCCTCGTGTGGGCGGTGCTGCTGCGCCCGCGGGCAACGGCCTACCCGGACGAGCTCCACATCCTCAACTCCTTCCGCGACGTGCTCATCCCCTACACCGCCATCGACGCGGTGACCGTCGGGCGGGTCCTGTCGGTGTGGGTCGGCGACGAGCGGTACGTGTGCACCGGCATCGGGCGGCCGTTGCGCAAGGTGGTGCCAGGTCGCCGCGGAGGACTGGCCTCCCTGCTCGGCCTCGGTCGGACCGCCGAGGGGACGGGCGAGGGGGATGGCGAGGGCGCCGCCGAGACCCAGGACAGCACGATCAGCTATGCCGACTTCGTGCAGAACCGGATCACCTCGCTGGTCGAGGATGCCGAGCGTCGGACCGCATCCGCCAGAGGTACGACGGACGCGCTGCCGCGCCACGTGTGGGCCTGGCCCGAGCTCGTCGGCGTGCTGGGCAGCGGCACGGCGTTCGTGCTGAGCCTGCTCCTGGGATAGGGCGGCCCGCCGGCGGTCCGCCCGCTTCAGATCAGGGCCGCCGAGGTCATCGTGTCAACTCTCAAGACATCGGTGACAGTTCTGCATCAGAACATCGGTGACGGTTTGGTGGTCTTGGTGGTGGTGCTTCTGCCCCGAGGCAGCGGTGGTGGCTACCAATGACCCCATCGATCCTTGTGTCCGCCTCGCGATCTCGCAGTGGCCCGATGACGCGCCCCGGGGGCGGTCTCGACGTTCTGCGCCGAGCACGGCATCTCGCGCAAGTCCTTCTACGAGCTGCGCAAGAGCGCGAAGACCGCAGGCCCTGGGCGGACGCCCCAGGACCCCGGAAGCGTCACCGAAGTCCTGACACACCAACTGTCACCGATGTCCTGATGCAGAACCGTCACCCATGTCCTGAGACATCACGAATCTTGACGTACCGAAAACTGTCGGTGGTCGAAGATATGTTCGACCCATGATCGATCTGGACGTGCTGGCCGGGCTGGACGCGGAGGGTGTCCTGGCCGGGGCCGAGCGTGCCCAGGCCGAGATGGTGGCCGCGGAGACGGCCCGGTTCTTCCTGGCCGCGCAGTGGGTGGACCTGCACGCGGGTGAGGCGCTGGAGGAGCAGCGGCGGC
>DASTPU010000059.1:0-2090 GCA_035762105.1 Nocardioidaceae bacterium
AGCGGCTCGGGCGCTCACCCGAAAACGTCGCACGGGAGGTCCTGAGCATCCCCGCGCGTCTGTGTCTCATGCCTGATCGCCGACGTCTCGATGCGGGCGATGGACCCGATATGGCCTAGCGAGCTAGCGCGACCGCAAGCAACGTGCAGGCCGAGCTGAGCACAGTTGCCGCTGCTGCGGGACTACGTCGAGCACAAGCTCGCCGGCCAGGTCGCCGACGCCGACGGCCGGCCGATCGCAGGCCCGGACGTGCCCTGGTCGGGGCGTCGTAACAGCCGCTGCCAGGACCGACGCTGGGCCTCCTTGGGTGACGTCCCTTGGCGTGGTGGAGTTCCCGGCCCGCTTGAGCGTCGTCGTGTCGACGGTGGCGTAGGGCGGCCATCGTGCGACGGTCAGTGAGACCTGACTAGGGATTCTCACGAGAGGACACGAACGCACGATGGCCTTGGACCATGCTGCCCTACTTGAGGTGCTCGAGGCGATGCGGGCCGCTGACGTGGACGATCGGGTTCGCACCGCGGCGCAGGCGATGTATCAGGCGTTGATCGAGGCCGAGGCGACGGCGGTGATCGGCGCCGGTCCGTGGGAACGCAGCGCGGATCGGACCGCGCACCGCAACGGCTCGCGACCGCGGACCCTGTCGACCACGGCCGGGGATCTGGAGTTGCGCATTCCCAAGTTGCGCACCGGGTCGTTCTTCCCCTCCCTGTTGGAGCGGCGCCGCCGAGTCGACCAGGCGTTGTTCGCCGTGATCATGGAGGCCTACCTGCACGGGGTGTCGACCCGCAAGGTCGACGACCTGGTCAAGGCGCTGGGCGCGGACAGCGGGATCTCCAAGTCGGAGGTGTCGCGGATCTGCGCCGACCTCGACGCCGAGGTCTCCAGCTTCCGGGACCGGTCGCTGGCCGATCAGGCCTATCCGTACGTGTTCCTCGACGCCACCTACTGCAAGGCTCGGGTGAACCGCCGCGTGGTGTCCCAGGCGGTGGTCATCGCCACCGGCGTCACCGCCGACGGGCGCCGCGAGGTGCTCGGATTCGACGTCGGTGACAGCGAGGACGGCGCGTTCTGGACCGCGTTCCTGCGCTCGTTGAAGGCCCGCGGGCTGGGCGGTGTCCAGCTGGTCATCTCCGACGCCCACACCGGCCTCAAGCACGCCATCGCCTCGGTCCTGCTCGGGGCGGCCTGGCAGCGCTGCCGGGTGCACTTCCTGCGCAACGTGCTCGCCCAGGTCCCCAAGGGCAACGCCGAGATGGTGGCCGCGGCGATCCGCACGATCTTCGCCCAGCCCGACGCCGAGCACGTGCACGAGCAGTTCGACGTCATCGCCACCATGCTCGGCCGGCAACTACCCAAGGTCGAACAGATGCTGCGCGACGCCAGTAACGATCTCCTCGCGTTCGCGGCGTTCCCGATCAGTCACTGGAAGAAGATCTGGTCGACCAACCCGCTGGAACGGCTGAACAAGGAGGTCAAACGCCGCACCGACGTCGTCGGAGTGTTCCCCAACCCCGCCGCCCTGCTCCGCCTGGCCGGCGCTGTCCTGGTGGAGGCCCACGATGAATGGCAGGTCGCCGCCGAACGCCGCTACCTCTCCGAAGCCTCCATGGCGCTACTCACCACACCCACCACCAAGGAGGTGGCCAAACCCGAACTCATGACGGCATGATCTAACCCACTGACCCCGCACAGTGGTCGAAGAACTCCACCTCTCAGCGGGACGTCACCCCTCCTTGGTCCTAGGTCAGCGAGCCGCGATGCTGTCGGAACCCGATTGGACTCCCTTACGATCGGCAATACCGGCGAAGGTGGGTTCGCAGAGCGAGGAGTCGTTGACAGGTGGCAGAGCCATGGCTGTCCCGTGAGGACATCGCCGCGCATCTCCGTTACTAGGGACACCGTCTGTGCCTGGATTGCCGAGGAGGCGATGCCTGCGCACAAGGTCGTGCGTCTTTTGGAGGTTTCAGACGGCCGAGGTTGACGAGTGGGTGCGCTAGCGGAGGAGCGGCGATCTCGAACGAAGCCGTACTTGACGGACAGCGCAACGTGCGCCGATATGTCGGTGCTGCCCGATAGCCTTGTAGACCTTG
>DASTPU010000060.1:0-18018 GCA_035762105.1 Nocardioidaceae bacterium
CGAGTTCTACTGCGTCAAGTGCAAGGAGAAGCGCGAGGCTGAGGGCGAGGTGAAGGTCAACGACAAGGGCACCCGCATGGCGAAGGCCGTCTGCCCCGTCTGTGGCACCAACCTCAACCGCATCCTCGGCAAGGCCTGAGAGCTCACGCCACACGCTGACGTCGACGGCGGGGTCTCCTACGGGAGGCCCCGCCGTCGTTGTCTTTCGTCCGAGCTCTCGCCGGGCCCTGTGGACAGTCGCCGACGACCCGCCCGGATCTGCGCCACGCTCGGACCGTGGACCCCAAGCGACTTCCCACCCGGCCCCGCCGGCTCGTGCTCCGGCCGGGCGTCCACGTCCTGCGACGGAGCGCCGAGGAGCTCCAGGTCGGCCTCCACCCCGACCGCGCCCTCGTCCTGCCCGACCGGCCGTCGGTCCGTGCGCTGCTCGCCACGTTGAGCAGCCCCGCGGCGCTGCCGCCCGAGGAGTACGACGGACGCACCGTCGCCCTTCTGACCGGGGCCGGCCTGCTCGTCGACGCCGACCTGCTGCTTCCCCTGGTCCCCCGGCGCCCCGAGCCGCCCGACGCCAGCGCGGTCGGCCGTTCCGACGTCGCGGCCCTCGCCGCGGGGTCCGGGGAGGCCGCAGGGAGCCTGCTGGAGGGACGCCGCCGGGCGTCCGTGCAGGTCCGCGCCTGCGGGAGCCCGGAGGCACGACCCGTCGCGGACACCTTGGAGACGCTGCTGGCGCGCGCAGGGATCGCGGCCGGGGCCTCGCAGCGGGCGACCGCAGCCGTCCTCGTCGCCGTCGGAGAGCCCGCACGCGAGGAGACCGACGGCTGGATGCGCGACGGGACACCACACCTGCTGCTGAGGCTCACCGAGGGCCATGCGGTGGTCGGGCCCTTCGTCCGGCCCGGCGAGACCGCCTGCCTGCGGTGCCTCGACGCCCACCACACCGACGTGGACCCCGCGTGGCCCCTGCTGGTGGCGCAGTACGCCGCTGCCGTGGCCAGGGAGCGGGAGGACAGCGTGCCCGAGCCGGTGGACACCGTGCTCGCCACGCTCGCGGTCGCCTGGGCAGCCCGCGAGATGGTCTCCCACGCCGAGGGACGGGAGCCGGCGACCGCGTCAGGAACCATCCGGCTCGACCCGTGCCTGACCGAGCTGGAGACCCAGACCTGGCCCCGCCACCCGGCCTGCGGCTGCTCCTGGGCCTGACCGGCCGTCCCCCGGGCGGGATCCGCACGCCGCCTTGGTCGCATCCGCGACAATGGGTTCATGACCGACCTGCCCCGCAAGGCCGCCGTGCGCACAGCCCGGCTCGCCGCGCTTCCGCTCGGGTTCGCCG
Source organism: Nocardioidaceae bacterium (assembly GCA_035762105.1). Classification (GTDB taxonomy): domain Bacteria; phylum Actinomycetota; class Actinomycetes; order Propionibacteriales; family Nocardioidaceae; genus Nocardioides_C. Next base: position 1,331 of record DASTPU010000060.1, read on the forward strand.
GGCGCACCGCCGTCGGGGTGGGTAGGCGCCTCGGTGGTGCTCCGGCCGAAGCCGTGATGACCGACGTCCAGCAGCGCACCGCCGAGCAGCTCTTCCGCACGCTCGGCGACCTCAAGGGCGGCGCGATGAAGATGGGCCAGGCGCTGTCCATCCTCGAGTCGGCGCTTCCCGAGGAGCTCGCGGCGCCGTACCGCGCTCACCTGACGCGGCTTCAGGACTCGGCACCGCCCATGCCGGCGAGCACCGTGCACTCCGTGCTGAGCCGCGAGCTGGGCACCGGCTGGCGCAAGAAGCTGGTGGAGTTCGACGACAACCCGGCCGCCTCGGCGTCGATCGGGCAGGTGCACCGTGGCCGTTGGCACGACGGCCGCGACGTGGCGATCAAGGTCCAGTACCCGGGGGCCGGGGAGGCGCTGACCTCCGACCTCAAGCAGCTCAGCCGTCTCGCACGCACGTTCGGCTCGGTCGTGCCGGGGGTCGACATCAAGCCGCTCATCGCGGAGCTCCAGTCGCGCGTGGTCGAGGAGCTCGACTACGAGCTCGAGGCCGAGGCGCAGAGCGCCTTCGCGGCGGAGTTCGAGGGCGACCCGCACTTCGTGGTCCCCCATGTGGTCGACGCCAGCAGCCGGGTGCTCGTCACCGAGTGGCTGAGCAGCCCCTCGTCGCTGGCGCGGATGATCGCGGAGGGTACGCAGGCCGAGCGCGACCACTACGGCGAGCTGTACGTCAGGTTCCTGTTCTCGGGCCCGGCGCGCACCGGGATGCTCCACGCCGACCCGCATCCGGGCAACTTCCGGATCCTGCCGGCTGACGACGGCGGGCTGGGGAAGCTCGGCATCCTCGACTTCGGGGCAGTGGCCAGGCTGCCCGAGCACCGGCTGCCCGACGCGATCGGCACCCTGATGCGCATCGCGCTCGACGACGACTACACCGAGGTGGTCGACCGGCTGCGGGCCGAGGGGTTCATCAAGCCACGCATCACCGTGGACCCGGACGAGCTGCGGGACTTCCTGTCGCCGTTCATCGAGCCCGCCCGGGAGGACACCTTCCGGTTCACCCGGCAGTGGATGCGCGAGCAGTTCACCCGCCTCAACGACCCCCGCTCCCCCGGCTACACGTTGAGCCTGAAGCTCAACCTGCCTCCGTCGTACCTGCTCATCCACCGGGTGTGGCTCGGCGGGGTCGGCGTGATGTGCCAGCTCGAGGCGGAGGCCCCGTTCCGCCGGCTCCTCGAGGAGTCGCTGCCCGGGTTCGCGCTCGGGACCGACTCCTGACAAGCGCTGAGCGCTACCACCACTCGCTGTCGAGCTTGCTCTCGATGGCGCGCAGGTTCTCGCGCGAGCAGCGATCGCAGAAGTACCGCGACCGACCGTTCTCGACCGCGCTCGTCCAGGTGAGCGGAGGCTGGCCGCCGGGTGCGGTGGCGCCGCAGAAGTCACAGGTCACAGGCACGTGTCCAGCCTACGCGCGGAGAAGCCGAACCCCCGGCAGCCATCGGTAGCTGCCGGGGGTTCGGACTCAGGTCATCCCTCTGGGAGGGGTCTCACCTGCTCAGAGCGAGCGGGCGAGTGCGAGGCGGGCCTGCTGAGCTGCCCGCTCGGCGCGGCGCGAGAGCCTCCGCGCGCGAGCGATCTGGTGTCCCAGCCGCAGTTCCTGCGCCTCTCCCAGACGCGCGGCTATGTGCGCTCGGGCGAGATCTTCATTGAGCAAGTTCATCTTGGTGCTCCGAATCGTGGTCGTGTTCATGGGTGGGTTGTCTCTTTCTCTTCTCATCGCCTGGCGGCTGTGGGCAGTGCGGGACGGTGCGGACGGCTACCTACAGCGAGCGCAGGAGCACGAGCCGGGCCTGCATGGAGGCGCGCTCTGCCTTGCGGGCCTTGCGCCTGGCCAGTGCGATCTGGTGACCGCGTCGCTGGGCCCGTGCCTCGTCGAGGCGCTCGGACATGTGCGCCCGAGCGAGCTCTTCGTGGAACTGGTACATGGTGAGACTCCGTTGTCTTCAGGTGGAACTGCGGTTGTCGGTGTTGCTTCGGCAGTGCTGGTGCTGCGGGTCGAGCGGGATGCTTGCCGTGGTCAGGCGGCGACCTCGTTCTTGCGGGGCCGGCCACGGGGACGCTTGCGGGGGATCACCACTCCTTGCAGGAACAGCTCGCCACCCCAGACGCCCCAGGGCTCCCTACGGTCGAGGGCGCCTGCGAGGCACTCGGCGCGAACGGGACACCCAAGGCAGAGGGCCTTGGCGGCCTCCACATCGGCGGGGCTCTCGGCGAAGAACAGCTCGGGGTTCTCCCGGCGGCAGGGGAGCTGTTCGTCGTCGACGCGGACCTGTGGGTCCAGGACGCTGATACTCATCTCTCACCTCCTTGTCGATCAGTCGCTATGGGTGTTGCGAGAAACAAAAAGACCGCGGATCCCGGGTTTCGGGTTCCGCGGCCTGGAGGCTGCCGATGTAGATGCAGATCTATATCGGTGGACTCCAGACGGAGGTACCCGGGAAGGCGCCATCGAGGACGAAGACGGTGGTGGTGCCCGTGTTCGGACGCACCTGTCCCTCGCCGGCGATGCGACGCTTGGTGCCGGCAGCACCTGCGACGACAGTCACTCCACCCATGGTCGGGAGGGTGCACGCAGCGGGAGCGTGGGCAGCCACGGTCCAGTAGCTGGGCAGGGCGAGGCCGGCCTCGATGCTGGGGGTGAAGGTCTTGATCATCTGTGTGCACCTCCTTCGATGCGTAGGGCGACGGCCTTGTCAGGGCCGTGTGCGCGCGGTGTTCGGTGAGATGAAACTAGCGGCCCCCGCCGGTAAGCGGCAAACCATTTACTGGGTATTTCCCGAAAAACTTTCGTCCGCATCAACGAGATGGCACGGACGGGCTATGCGGAGCCCTCCAAACCGGACGATATTTCGTTGCCGGCCACCAGCGAGAGCACGTCGTCGCCGTACTTCTCGATCTTCGCCGGCCCGACACCGCTCACCCGGAGCAGCGCAGCCGGGTCGCCGGGACGCACCTCGGCGATCGCCTGAAGGGTGAGGTCGGTGAACACGACGTAGGCGGGCACCTTCTCCGTTGCCGCACGTGCGACCCGCCAGGCGCGCAGGCGCTCGAACAGCTCCTCGTCGTACGTGGCGGGGCACCCCTCGCAGCGACCGATCTTCCGCTCGGCGATCGTGGCCAGCGGCGCGTTGCACACGCGACAGTGCGCGACGCCCCGCTTGCCGCGGCTGCGGGAGGCCTTCTCCTCGCTCACCCGGTCGGACCGCACCTGCGGCCTCAGGCCGGTGAGGAATCGTGACGGTTTGCGTGACGAACGCCCACCCGGGGAGCGGGCCAGCGACCACGAGATCGCCAGCCGCTGGCGGGCACGCGTCATCCCGACGTAGAGCAGGCGGCGCTCCTCCTCGACGGCCGCGGGGCCCTCGGCGTAGATGATCGGCATCGTGCCCTCGTGCAGACCCACCAGGAAGACGGCGTCCCACTCGAGGCCCTTCGCGGCGTGCAGGGTGGCCAGCGTGACGCCCTCGGCGACCGGCGCGTGCTGTTCCGCGGCCCGCCGGTCGAGCTCGTCGACGAAGGCGCCGAGGTCGGTGTCCCCGCGGGTGGCCACGAACTCCTCGGCCTGCGACACGATCGCCTGGAGCGACTCCCACCGGTCCCGGACCCGGCCCCGGCCGGTCGGCGCCTTCTCCGTCCACTCCATGCCGGCGAGGACGGCCTTGACGTCGGCCACGACGCCCTCCCCGGAGCCCCCCGCACCGCGGGCGTTGCCCCGCAGCAGCGTCACGGCCTGACGGACCTCGGGCCGCTCGAAGAACCGGGCCGCTCCCCGCACGACGTAGGGAATGCTGCGGGCGGCGAGCGCCTCCTCGAAAGCCTCGGACTGCGCGTTGATGCGGAAGAGCACCGCCACCTCCCGCATCGGCATCCCGGCGCGGCGGAGCTCGAGGACCTGCGCGGCGACGGCCTCCGCCTCTGCCACCTCGTCGGGGTGCTCGGCGTAGGCGACCTCCGGCCCGGCGTCACGCTGGGCGCGCAGCGAGACGCCCGCGGACTGCGTGCCGGCGAGGAGCTGGTTGGCGGCCGCGACCACCTGCGGCGTCGAGCGGTAGTTGCGCACGAGCTCGAGCGCGGTGGTGCCGGGGTGCTTGCGCGGGAAGTCGACGAGGTACGTCGCGCTCGCGCCCGCGAAGGAGTAGATGGTCTGGGCGGGGTCGCCGACCACGCACAGGTCGTCGCGGCCGCCGAGCCAGAGGTCGAGCAGGGCGGCCTGGATCGGGCTGACGTCCTGGAACTCGTCGACGACGAACCAGCGGTACTGCCGCCGCACCTCGGCGGCGACCCGCTCGTCCTCCGAGAGCAGGGCGGCGGCGACCAGCAGCACGTCCTCCATGTCCATCCGGCCCTGGTCGCGCTTGACCTGCTCGTAGGTGGCGAAGACACGGGCGACGGTGGCGTGGTCCTGCCCGCTGACGCTGCGGCCCCGGGCGTCGGCGACGCGGGCGTAGTCGTCGGGCCGGACGTTGCTGACCTTGGCCCACTCGATCTCGGAGGCGAGGTCGCGCAGGGTGGCCTGGTCGGCCTCGACGCGGTTGCGCCGGGCGGCGTTGCCCAGCAGGGGCAGCTTGGACTCCGTCAGCACGGGCAGCTCTCCGCCGTACACCCTCGGCCAGAAGTAGCGCGCCTGGCGCAGCGCGGCGGAGTGGAAGGTGCGGGCCTGGACGCCACCGGCACCGAGCGCACGCAGACGGGTGCGCATCTCGCCGGCCGCCCGCGTGGTGAAAGTCACCGCGAGCACCTCGGTCGGGTTGTAGACACCCGACGCGACGCCGTAGGCGATCCGGTGGGTGATCGCCCGCGTCTTGCCGGTGCCGGCACCGGCGAGGACACGGACCGGGCCGTGCAGCGCGAGGGCGACCTCTCGCTGCTCGGGGTCGAGCGCCTCGAGCAGCCGGTCCGCCGACCCGGCGGCGAGCCCAGCGGACGGGTCCATGGCGACCACGCGGAACAATCTCCCTCGTTCGGTTGTTCTGGTGAGTACGAGCCGTGCGGTGCGCGGCTTGCTGTGTGCCCGGGGCGGCGGAGAAGCCGTCCGGGACCAGGCCAACCAGGGTAGACGTCGGAAGGGACAGTTCATTGCCTGCCAAGTCCGGAGCAGCGGTCACGATGTACTCCACGCAGTGGTGCGGGTACTGCTTCCGGCTGCGGAAGCAGCTCGACCGCGAGGGCATCCAGTACGACGTCATCGACATCGACCGGGACGAGGATGCCGCGTTCCGGGTCATGCAGGTCAACGGCGGCAACCAGACCGTGCCGACGATGATCTACAGCGACGGCAGCGCCCAGACCAACCCCTCCCTGCTCGAGGTGAAGGCGAAGCTCGCCTCCCTCAACTGAGGTGTCACCAGTGGCCGGGCAGCGGCCCGCCGTACCACGTCTCGATCAGCGTCCGTGAGATCGAGATCGCGCCGGGCAGCAGCAGCGTCCCGGCCTCGGCCTCCGCGCGCATCTGCTCGCGCGTGAGCCACCGCGCCTCGCTGATCTCGTCGGCGTCGACGTTGATCTCGGTGGTCAGCGCCTCGGCGAAGAAGCCGACCATGAGGCTCGCGGGGAACGGCCACGGCTGGTTTCCCAGGTAGGTAACCCGGCCGACCTCGACGCCCACCTCCTCGGCGACCTCGCGCCGCACGGCGTCCTCGAGCGACTCCCCCGGGTCCACGAAGCCGGCCAGCGTGGAGAACCGGCCCTCGGGCCACCGCGGCTGCCGGCCGAGCAACGCCCTGTCGTCGCCGTCGGTGACGAGCATGATCACCGCCGGGTCGGTCCGCGGGAAGTGCTGGCGACCGCAGCCGGTGCAGGTCAGGACATGCCCGGCCGCCGCTACGTCGAGCCGGCTGCCACACCGGGGGCAGAACCGGTGGCCGCGGTGCCACTCGGCAAGGGCGAGGGCGTGCACGAGCAGGCTGGCGTCCTTCTGCGACAGCGCCGGCCCGACGACGCGCAGGTTCACCCACTCCCCGAGAGGTTCCTCCAGGATGACCGCGAAGTGCGCGGCTCCGTCCACCTCGCCCAGGAACACCCGCTGCCCGTCGGGCGCGTCTCCCGGGGTGGTCCAGGCGACCGTCGTACCGCTCTCGTCGGCCGGGAAGTGGCCCCTCGCGAGCAGGACGACGCGCGTGGTGGGGTCCGCCCAGGTCTCGGCCAGCCACGCCTCGTCGGTACGTCGGTGCCCCACCCGGTCGTGGGCACGGACCGACAGCGCGATCTGGGGCGGGCTGGATCCCTCGGTGTCGTACGGCGTCACGCCGACGACTCTAGGGGCGCCTAGGATCCGGGGCCATGAGCACCCATATCGCCGCCGCGTCCGGCCAGGTCGCGCCGCACGTCCTCATGCCCGGTGACCCGCTCAGGGCCAAGTGGATCGCGGAGAGCTTCCTCGAGGACGCCGAGTGCTACTCGCAGGTGCGCGGGATGCTCGGGTACACGGGCACCTACCGTGGCGAGCGGGTGTCGGTGCAGGGGTCGGGGATGGGGCTGCCGTCGCTGTCGATCTACGCGCACGAGCTTTTCGCGGAGTACGACGTCCAGACGATCGTCCGGGTCGGGTCCTGCGGCGCGCTCAGCCACGACCTGAGGCTCCGCGACATCGTGCTGGCCTCCGGCGCGTGCACCGACTCGTCGATGAACCGGATCCGTTTCGAGGGCCTCGACTACGCGCCGGTCGCCGACTTCGGGCTGCTCCGGGCTGCCTACGACGTCGCCGTCGCGCGGAAGCTGCCGGTGCGGACGAAGGTCGGTCTGATCTTCTCCAGCGACTCCTTCTACAGCCCGCGCCCCGACCTCGCCGCGCGAATGGCCGACTACGGCGTGCTCGCCGTGGAGATGGAGGCGAGCGCGCTCTACACGCTGGCCGCGTCGTTCGGCCGCCGGGCGCTCACCGCGTGCACGGTCTCCGACCACATCCTCACCGGTGAGGAGACCACGGCACAGGAGCGGGAGCAGACGTTCGGTCACATGGTCGAGATCGCGCTGGACGCGATGCTCGCTCCCCCGCTCTGACCCGCCGCTCTGGCAGCTCACCCCTCGCCGGCGACGATCGCCTCGAGCTCCTCCCGGCCGGGCAGGTAGGAGGGCTGAACCAGGTCACCGCTGCGGACGTAGAAGAACGCCGCCTCGACCTGTTCCACGGCGACGCCGGCCAGCTCGGCCCAGGCGAGCCGGTAGATCGCGAGCTGCAGCGGGTCGGCGGTCTGGCGCTGGTTGGTCTTCCAGTCCACGACGAGGAAACCTCCGTCGGTCTGGTAGACCGCGTCGATCCGCCCACGCACCACCTGACCGTCGAGGACCAGCGCGAACGGCGGCTCCACGGCATGCGGCACCCGGTCCCCGAACGGACCTGCGGTGAACCGCTCGATGAGCTCCTGCAGCTCGGTCTCGTCCTCGATGCCCACGTCGCCCCGCCCCGGGACCTCGTCGAGGCCGACCAGCTGCTGCTGGCCGAACCGGGCCTCGACCCAGGCGTGGAAGCGGGTGCCGAACCGGGCCGCCGTGGACGGCTTGCGCGGCATCGGGCGGGCGAGGTCGGACGCCAGGTCCTCCGGCTCGTCGCGCAGCCGCGCCATCGCGGTCGCCGACAGGCTCGAGGGCAGCGGCACCTCGACCACGTCGGCACGGCCGGCCCGGGCCTCGTCGAGGAGCCGCTCGAGCTCGTGGTCCCACTGCTCGACGCGCTCTGCCTCGTCGGGCGTGAGGCCGTCGTCGAGGAGGATCTGGTCGCCGAACACCCGGAGCTCGGCCACCGCGGTGCGCACGAGTGCCGCACCCTCCGCCCGCCGGGCCACCTCGGCGGTGTGCGCCTCGACCGGCCACGGCCGGCTGTCCGGCTCCGCGCGGAGCGGGTTCGGCTCGTCCTTGCCGGGCTTGTCACGCCACGGCTCCCAGGACTCGCCCCACTCGACGAGCTTCTGCCGGACGACCTGGTGGTAGGCCGACGGCCCGAGCGGCTTCTGGCGTGACGGGCTCCAGCAGTACGACGAGACCGCCAGCATGTGCTTGGCCCGGGTGAACGCGACGTAGCCGAGCCGCAGCTCCTCCTCGAGCTCGTGGTCCTTGGATGCCGCGGCGAAGTCCTTGAGCTCCTCGCAGGAGTAGCCCTTGAGCACGGGCAGGTCCCGGGCGTCCCCGCGTAGTGGGTAGGGCAGCACGCCGGGACCGGCGGTCCACTTGGTGCGGGTGCGCGAGGTGGGGAACTTCTCCTCGGCGACGCCGACGAGGAACACCGAGTGCCACTCGAGTCCCTTCGCCCGGTGCACGGTCAGCAGCTTCACCGAGTCGGCCTCGGTGGGCGTGGCGACGTCGAGGCCGTTGCCGTACTCGTCCTCGGCCTCGAGGTAGGCCAGCAGCGCGGGTAGCGTGACGTCGCCGTCGAGCGCCTGGAAGTCCGCCACCGCCTTGACGAACAGGTCGAGGTTGTCGCGGCGGGCGTGCGCGGTCGGGCTGACCGAGGACGCCAGCTCGACGTCGATGCCGGTGGTGTCGATGATCCGGCGGACCAGGTCGAGCAGCGGCTCTCCGGCGTAGGCACGCAGGTCGCGCAGCTCCTTCGACAGCAGCGCGAACCGCTCGCGGGCCTCGGTGGAGTACCCGAGGTCACCCGGGTCGTCGAGCGCGTCGCCGAGCGAGACCACCTCGGTGGGGTCGGCGCCGACGACGGCTTCGGCCAGCTCCGCGTCGACGCTGCGCACGGTGTCCCGGGCGGCGGAGCCGGCCGCCCCGGCCAGCTGCCCGGCCCGTCGCCCGAGCAGGGCGAGGTCGCGGGCGCCCACCGCCCACCGCGGCCCGGTGAGCAGGGTGAGCAGCTCGGCGTTGGCGGTCAGGTCGTGCAGCAGGGTCAGCGTGGCGACCACCTCGGCCACCTCGGGCAGCCGGAGCAGTCCCTGGAGGCCGACGATCTCGACCGGGATCTCCGCCTCGGTCAGCGCGTCGAACACGTCGGCGGCGTGGGCGTTGTCGCGGGTCAGCACGCCGATCTCCGACCAGGCGGGCTCGGCCATCTCGACGTGGGCGCGCTTGACCTCGCGGGCGAGCCAGGTGAGCTCCTCGCCGTACGTCTCGAGCACGGCGGACCGCACGGCTCCCGGCGCGGCACCGGGCTTGGCCACGAGCGGCTGGACCTGCGGCATCCGGGTGTAGAGGGGGCGCGCGAGGTCGTTGGCGAGGTCGAGGATGCGGGCGTCGGAGCGCCGGTTGACGGTGAGCGAGAAGGTGTCGACGTCGGGGGAGCCGTCGGCGCGCGGGAAGTCGCGGCCGAAGCCGAGGATGTTGGACACCGAGGCACCACGCCAGCCGTAGATGGCCTGGTTGGGATCGCCGACCGCGGTGACCGCGTGCCCGCGGCCGGCCTCGGGCGAGCCACCCGAGAAGAGCCGGCTGAGCATCGTGGCCTGCGCGACGGCGGTGTCCTGGTACTCGTCGAGGAGCACGATCCGGTACTTCGACCGCTCGGCGGCGCCGACCTTCGGCTGCTCCGAGGCGAGTCGCGCTCCCAGAGCGATCTGGTCGGAGAAGTCCATGAGCCCGAGGTGGGACTTGAGCCGGCGGTAGGCGTCGACGAGGCCGAGCAGCTCCTCACGGCGGTCGATGGCGTGGAGCACCTTGTCGACCTCGCCGATCCTGGTCTTGAGGGTCTCCGCGGCCTTCGCCTCCTCGACCTTCGGCCGCTCGGCGGCGTGGAAGGCGCGCAGGTCGTCGGTGGAGAGCAGGTGCTCGGCCAGCGCGCCGTCGAGCGCGAGCAGGTAGTTGATGACCGTCGGCGGGTGGTCGCTGAGCAGCTGCACACGGCCGTCGTACCGGGCGATCGCCCGGGCGGCGAGCTGGTAGCGGGAGGCGTCCGCGATCACGCGGGTGTCGGGCTCGTGACCGATCCGCAGGCCGTGCTCGGTGAGGAGGCCGGCGGCGTAGGCGTTGTAGGTCGCGACCATCGGCTCCTCGGGCTCGTGCTCCTCCTCCCCCTCCGCGAGGAGACGGCGCCGCTCGCCCGGGCTCGGGAGCACTCCCGCCGCCTGGAGGCCGGAGCGGATCCGGCCGGCGAGCTCGTTGGCGGCCTTCGTGGTGAAGGTGAGGCCGAGGATCTGGTCGGGCCGGACCTGCCCGGTGGCCACCAGCCACACCACGCGGGCGGCCATCACGGTGGTCTTGCCGGAGCCGGCGCCGGCGATCACGACGTGCGGCGACAGGGGTGCGGTGACCACGCGGAACTGCTGGTCGCTGAAGGTGAAGCTCTCCTGCATCAGCACCCGGAGCTGTTCGGGGGTCTCGACGAGGCGGGGCTCGGACGCCGGGCTCATGACAGCACCGTCCCTGCGCCCCTGACGGGGCAGATCGCGTGGAACGAGCAGTGGTCGCAGTGAGCCCCCGCCCGGGCCGGGAACTCCTCGCCACGCACCACGCGCACCGCCTCCATGAGCTGCTTCTCGATCGGCAGGTGGCCGTCCTCGTCGGGCTCCTGCACGGCCTGGGTCTGCACCTTGGCGCCGCCGCGGACCTCCCTGCGGAGCTGGACGAGCTCGGCGCCGCCGGCGCGGACCGGGCCGGCGGGCCGGGCGGGGTGGTCGGCGAGGAGCTCGTCGACGGCGCCGTTGTCGACGGCGTACTGGTAGAGGCCGAGCTGGGCGTGGGCGGGCAGGTCCTTGTCGGCGGGAGGGTACTTCGAGGTCTTGAGGTCGATCACGACGACGCGGCCGTCCGCGTCGAGCTCGAGCCGGTCGGCGTAACCGTTGAGCCGCACCGGGGAGCCGTCGGGCAACGTCACGTCCGCCGAGAGGTGCTGCTCGGTGGCGAGGACCGTGCGCGCGCCGGGCCGGGAGTGCCAGGCGACGAACCGGGCGAGCGCGGCCTCGACCTCGGCGCGCTCGCGGGTGCTCGACCACGGTGTGCGGAAGGAGAGCTGGCTCCAGACCCGGTCGACGTACGACATCAGGTCGTCGGCGTCGGTCAGCTCGCCCTTGCCGATCCGGTCGGCGAGCGCGTGCACGACCAGGCCGAAGCCCTGGGCGGCCGTCGAGGCCCTGGACCCTCCTGCCTCACGCTCGAGGAACCACTTGGCGGGGCAGGCCAGGATCGACTCCAGCGCGCTCGCCGACAGCCGGACGGGCTCGCCGACGGTGCGGATCGGCTGGTCGGACAGGCTCCGGCCCCGGGTCCCCCACCAGCTCGCCGGGTCGGCCTGCGGCACGAGCGGACGCCCGCCGACCTCGGCCAGCGCCAGCCGGGCCAGCCGGCGTGAGGCTGCCTGCCGCAGGGCCGGCGAGACGTCGGGGTGCGAGGTGGTGCGACGCAGCTCCGCGACCAGGCCGGCCAGGGACAGCGGCCTGGTCGGACGGCCCTTGACGGAGACCGGCTCGACCCCGAGCTCGTCGAGGAACCGCGAGGGCTGGTCGCCGTCCTCCTCGGGGGACTGGACCGCGGTCACGAGCAGCCGCTCGGTCGGGCGGGTGCAGGCCACGTAGAAGAGGCGACGCTCCTCGGCCAGCAGGCTCGCGGTGGTGACCGGAGGAAGCATCGTGTGAGCGCCGATCCGGTCTGCCTGGAGCAGCGAGGTGCGGCGGCGGAGGTCGGGCCAGCCGCCCTCCTGCACCGAGGCGACGACCACGAGCCGCCACTCCAGGCCCTTCGACCGGTGCGCGGTGAGCAGGCGGACCGCGTCGCCGCGCACGCCCCGCTCGGCCAGGGTGTCCGCCGGGATCTGCTGGGCCCGGAGCAGCTCCAGGAAGTTCACCACACCGCGGTGGCCGAGCTGCTCCTCGGCGCGGGCCGCTGTCTCGAACAGCGCACAGAGCGCGTCGAGGTCGCGGTGGGCCATCCGTGCCGATGTCCCGCCCTCGTCGACCCTGGCCCGCAAGCGGCTCGGCCAGCGGGTGCCGCTCCACAGCGTCCAGAGCACCTCCTCGGCCGTGGCCCCGTCATCGAGCCGGGCCCGCGCGTCGCGGAGCAGCCTGCCCAGCTTGGCCACCTTGGCGGCGGGCCGGCCGGGGATGCCCTCGAGCACGTCGGGGTCGAGCACTGCCTCGCGGACCAGCTCCGGCGAGGGCCGCGGGCTCCGGTCCGCGGCGGCGGCTGCCGCCTTCTCCCGGGCGCGCAGCTCGCGAGCGAGGGCACGCACCTCGGTCGCGTCGAGGCCGGCGAGGGAGGAGCCGAGCAGTGAGTCGACCCGGCCGACGTCGACGTAGTCGGGGTGACCACGGTCCTCGTTGTCGAGGTTGACCACGACACCGAGCGCGTCGAGAAGCGTGCTGACCGCCGGCTCGCCGACCAGCGGGGTGTCGTCGCCGGCGACCTCGACCGGGACGCCGGCCGCGGCGAGGCTCCGTCGCAGCGAGGGGATGGAGCCGCGCCCCGAGCGGACCAGGACCGCCATCTGGGACCACGGCACGCCGTCCTCGAGGTGGGCCCGGCGCAGCAGGTCGGCGATGTGCTCGGTCTCGGCCCGCGCGGTGTCGAAGGTGCGGACCTCCACCCGCCCGGGGCCGAACGGTGTGGCACTCGGCTCCGGGTTGCGGAAGGCGTGGAACAGGTCGGCGTCGATGGCGCCCTTGGTGGGGATCGCGCCGGCGACGGCCCGGGACGCCTCGAGCAGGACCGGCCCGAAACGCCGGGTCACCCGCAGCGCGACGGTCGGCGCCTTCTCCCCCGCCCGGGTCCGGAACTGGTCGGGGAAGTCGAGGATGCCGCGGACCTCGGCGCCCCGGAACGCGTAGATCGACTGGTCGGGGTCGCCCACCACGACGAGGTTGCGGCCGTCACCGGCGATCGCCTGGAGCAGCCGCACCTGGGCGGGGTCGGTGTCCTGGTACTCGTCGACGAAGACGTGCTCGAACCGGGCCCGCAGCCGGTTGCGCACAGCGGGCTGCTCGGCGAGCTGCACCGCCCGGTAGATCAGCTCGGGGTAGTCGATGGCGCTCTGGTCGTCGAGGATCACTTGGTACTGCTGCATGAACCGGGCCGCGGCCAGCAGCTCCGGCGCCTGCGACTCGGCGGCGACCGCCTTCAGGTCGACCGGGTCGAGCCCCTTCTCCCGGGCGCGGGCCAGCACCGCCTGCACCTCGCGGGCGAAGCCCCGGGTGTCGATCGCCTGACGCAGCGACTCGGGCCAGAACGAGGTGCCGCGGGTGCCCCGGAGCATCTCCTGCAGCACGACGTCCTGCTCGGGGGCGGAGAGCAGCCGCAGCGGCGCGGCGTACAGGTCCGGCGTGGAGTGCGCGCGCACGAGGCCGTAGGCGAAGGAGTGGAAGGTCGAGCTGAGCGTGGTGGCCATCGTGCGGCCGATCCGCGAGGTGACCCGGTCGCGGAGCTGCTCGGCCGCCTTGCGGCTGAAGGTCAGCGCGAGCACCGACTCCGGGGAGGCGCCGCGACGGTCGATCCGGTCCACGATCGCCTCGACGAGGGTCGTGGTCTTGCCGGTGCCGGGCCCGGCGAGGACCAGCAGCGGACCCGTCTCATGGTCCACCACGGACTGCTGGAACGAGTCCAGCGCCGGCGCGGCGGTGCGGCCGGTCGAGGGGTGGACGAGGCGGTACGACGTCATGGGACCTATCCCATCAGAGCGGACCGACAGACTCCGCGTCACCACCCAGATCGTCGCGGCCACCATGCCGCAGCGTTCATGTCCACCCGCTCGGTCGAACGCAGGGGGGTGCCCTCGGCGCGGTGGCGCTCCAGCGCCTCTCCGTCGTGGCACAGCGGGAGGCCGCCGTCGGCGCGCACGACCCGCCACCACGGGACGCCGCCACCCTCGAGCGACATGACGCGCCCCACCTGCCGCGGCCCTCCGACGCCGACCGCCTCGGCGATCGCGCCGTAGCTCATCACCCGCCCGGGCGGGATCCGCTCCACCACGGCGAGCACGCGTTCGACGTACTCCTCGCGGTCCACGGCGCCCACGGTAACGCCGCCGTTCACAGAAGCTGGCTGAACGCCTCCGTGCCGCCCACCAGCCGCAGCCCGGGGGTGCCCGAGTGCGTGCGCGCGTACGCGAGCTCGCGGCGCAGGTCCCCGACGCCGTTGGAGCCCGCGAGCTGCGCGATCGTCAGCGTCGAGAGAGCGCCGAAGGCGTTGCCGTCGGCGTCGAGGAAGCCGCTGCCGGAGTCACCGGGGCACGCTCGGACGGGCCCCACACGGTCAGGTCAGAGCAGCGGGGAGAAGGGCTCCGTGCCGAGGACGAGGGCGAGCCCGTCGATGCCGGCGTTTGCCTGGGCGAGCTCCAGCTCTCTGCTCAGGTCGCCGACGCCGTTGGAACCGGCCAGCGGCGCGATCGCGAGCGTGGACAGTGTGCCGAGCGCGTTGCCCTCGGCGTCGAGGAAACCGCTGCCGGAGTCGCCGGGCACCCCGGGGGTCACGGTGTAGACCGGGTGCGACCAGCCGTCCGCCGTGGTGCCGAGGCTCGTGCCCTGCTTGGGGGAGAGCTCCTCTACGCCGGCGCGCAGGCTGGAGCTGCCGTAGGAGTACACGGTCTCGCCGGCGGCCGTGCCGTCGGTGTCGATGCCCATCGGGCCGCCCCAGAAGGGCACCGAGGGGTTCACCTGGTCGACGTACTCGGCGTCGACCTGGACGAGCGCGAAGTCGTTGTGGTCACACGCGTTGGCGTCCGTGGTACCCGCCTCCTGCATGGCGAGCCAGCTGCTGTAGACGAGCGTCCCGGTGCCGACGGTCTCGCCGGAGGTCACGAGGCTGCCCCCCTCGACGAAGTCGACCTTGGTGCCGAGCGGGAGGGAACCGGAGTCGCAGCCGTTCGTCTCGGTGGCCCCGCCGGTGCCGGCGCAGTGGGCCGCGTAGCCGACGTAGACGTTGGCGGCGCTGTCGGTGAAGACGAAGTTGCCGGTGCACTGGGCACCCTCGGTGTACATCTGCACGCCGGGGTGGATGGTGGCCGTGTCCGCGGGCGCCCAGGCAGCCGCATCAGCGGGGGCGACGGTTGCGGTGACGGCGGCCGTGGCCAGCACGCTGCTGGCGAGTGCGGCGGCGGCGGAACGGGTCCGAGAAGCCATGCGTGTTCCCTCCCAGGGGGATCAGGTGTTGTGTCCTGCACAACGACGATCCGCCTGGGAGGTCACGCGACAGACGTCAGTACGACGGCTGCGAGGGGTCGATCTGGTTGACCCACGCGGAGACGCCTCCGCCGACGTGGATCGCGTCCGAGAAGCCCGCGCCCTTGACGACGGCGAGCACCTCGGCGGACCGGGTGCCGGCCTTGCAGTAGAAGACCAGCGGCTTGTCCTGCGGCAGTCCCTCGATGGCTGTGCCGTTGAGGAAGTCGGCCTTCGGGATCAGCACGGAACCCGGGATCTCGTTGATCTCGCGCTCGTTGGGCTCGCGCACGTCGACCAGCACGAAGTCACGCTCACCGTTCTCGCGCTCCTTGAGCATGGTCTCGAGCGTGGCGACGGAGATCGTCGAGCCGGCCACCGCGTCGGCCGCGGCCTCGCTGATCGCGCCGCAGAACGCGTCGTAGTCGATCAGCTCGGTGACGGTGGGGTTGTCCCCGCAGATGGCGCAGTTGGGGTCCTTGCGGACCTTGATCTTGCGGTACTCCATCTCCAGCGCGTCGTACACCATGAGCCGGCCGAGGATCGGCTCGCCGATACCGGTGAGCAGCTTGATGGCCTCGTTGACCTGGATCGAACCGACGCTGGCGCAGAGCACGCCCAGCACGCCCCCCTCGGCGCAGGAGGGCACCATGCCCGGCGGCGGCGGCTCGGGGTACAGGCAGCGGTAGCAGGGGCCGTGCTCGGCCCAGAAGACCGAGGCCTGGCCGTCGAACCGGTAGATCGAGCCCCACACGTAGGGCTTCTTCAGCAGGACGGCGGCGTCGTTGACCATGTAGCGGGTCGCGAAGTTGTCGGTGCCGTCGACGATGAGGTCGTACTGCTCGAAGATCCCCATCACGTTGTAGTTGTCGAGGCGCTCCTCGTGCAGGACCACGTTGACGTAGGGGTTGGCCTCGAGGATCGACTCCTTGGCGCTCTGCGCCTTCGACTTACCGATGTCGCTCTGGCCGTGGATGATCTGGCGCTGGAGGTTCGACTCGTCGACCTCGTCGAACTCGGCGATGCCGATCGTGCCGACGCCGGCCGCGGCGAGGTACAGGAGGGCGGGGCTGCCGAGGCCGCCGGCGCCGATCACCAGCACCTTGGCGTTCTTCAGCCGCTTCTGGCCGGTCATCCCGACGTCGGGGATGATCAGGTGCCGGCTGTAGCGACGGACCTCGTCGATGGTCAGCTCGTCAGCGGGCTCGACCAGGGGTGGAAGGGACACGGGTGCTCCTCGTCGGTGTTCGGACAGTCCGTTCAGGCTTCAACAAACCGGATGCCGTGCATGTTCCATCATGCTCCGTCGGGTTCGAGACCCCACATCTGGACGTCCCGGCATGCGGACCGTCCGTCTCAGGCGACGGGCTCGGCGACGACGACGGCGTTGCTGAGGTACACCGAGCCGTTCCAGTCCTCGCACGTGATCAGCACCAGCCTCCCCGGGACGCTCTGGCTGAAGACCCGCGAGGCATGCCTGGCCAGGCTCGCCTTGCGGTAGATCGTCACGCCGGTGACCTGATAGGCGACCCTGCCGCCCGTCGTACCGATGACCACCCGGTCGCCGCCACGCAGCCGCTCCAGGTCGTCGAACGCGCCCCCGCCGCTGCTG
>DASTPU010000061.1:0-2135 GCA_035762105.1 Nocardioidaceae bacterium
CGCCGACCGCGTGCTCGACGCGACCGGGCGAAACCTGAGCGACGACGCCACTGTGTTGTGCCTGGACTGGCACGGTGGCCACGGCCGTGACCGCAGCAGCGTCCACGGAGCCGACCCCGTGCGCGCCAGCAGACCTCTCCGCTGAGCGGGTCAGACTCTCGTCTCCCCCTCTTGAACGGTCTGGACGCCACAGCTGCACTGGGCGGCATGGCGCGCGCTTGGGCTCTGGAGGAACTGGCGGCTGTCCAGCGAGCGTGCCGGTGTCGATGACGAGGCAGGCGGCAGGTCAGCGGCGGATGAACTGCGAGTCAGCGCTCGGCTCCGCCTGCCTTGCTGCCCGACGTGAGGACGTCAGTCGCAGCACAAGGAGCACAGCCAGCGCAACCACGGTCAGCACGACCATGCTTCCGAGGATGATGGCGAGGATCACTGCAAGAGGCGACGGCATCAGCGGATTCAGCTCGGTCGTCTCCCAAAGGGGGAGGGCAGGGCGTGCTGGCACGTTGACAACATAGACGGCAGGGCCGGTCACGTCATCCCCTCGGCGGGAAGCAGACCGGGGCAGTGAGAGCTCAGCCGCTCGCTTCGTCCGTCCCGAGCCTTGTCAGCAGCGCTACCCGGACATGGCATGTCCGGGAACCTCTGCGACCGGCGGCAGGCGGAATGACGCACCTGCGGCGCTCTGCCGCACCGGCCGGATCGCGGCGTAGAAACACGCTCTGGGCGCTCGGCCCTGCGCGACCGGCGTACCGCGCACTTCTTGAAGAAGTCCGGGAGCCGGTGTCGGATCGGGGCAGAGGTGTTCGTAGCAGGCGTGAGCGGCCGCCCACGAGGGGCGCCCGAACCGCAGCGAGATGATTCGACATGCAGTACCTGGTTTCCGTGATCGACGACAGGACCGACTCCGCCACCTCGACCGAGATGGCTGCCATCCACGAGTTCAACGAGCGGCTCCAGGCTGAGGGCCATTGGGTCTTCGCCGGTGGCCTGGCGTCGCCCAGCGCGGCCACCTTCATCGACAACCGCGGTGGCGAGGCGCTGTTCACCGACGGGCCCTTCCTGGAGTCGAAGGAGTACCTCGCCGGCTTCTGGGTCATCGAGGCCCCCGACCTCGACGTGGCGCTCAAGCTTGCCGCCGAGGGGTCGAAGCACTGCAACCGGAAGGTCGAGGTGCGGCCGTTCCTGTGAGCGCGGGCGACGTCCGGGAGGCGATCACCCAGGCACACCACGAGGAGTGGGCGCGGGTGGTCGCCGCCCTGACCAGGCGTTTCGGTGACCTCGACATCGCCGAGGAGGCGGCAGCCGAGGCGTTCGCGACCGCCGTCGAGAGGTGGCCGACCGACGGTGTCCCTCCCAATCCCGGAGCCTGGCTCACCACCACCGCCAACCGCAAGGCCATCGACCGGATCCGGCGCGAGAACAAGCGCGACGACAAGCAGAAGGAGGCTCAGGTGTTGTACGACGACGACCCGCCCGAGCTTCTCGGCGCCATCGACGACGAGCGGCTCCGGCTGGTCTTCACCTGCTGTCATCCGGCGCTCGCGATGGAGACCCGCGTGCCGCTGACGCTGCGCATGGTCGGCGGCCTGACCGTGCCCGAGATCGCCCGTGCCTTCCTGGTGCAGGAGACCACCATGGGGCAGCGGATCACTCGCGCGAAGGCCAAGATCAAGGCGGCTCGAATCCCTTATCGGGTGCCGTCCGCGGAGGATCTCCCAGCACGCGTCTCCGGCGTACTCTCCGTCCTCTTCCTCGTCTTCAACGAGGGCTACCTGGCGAGCGGCCCCGACACCGATCCCGTACGTCACGACCTGACAACCGAGGCGATCCGGCTCACCCGCATGGTCCGTGCCCTCATGCCGGAGGACGGTGAGGTGGCCGGGCTGCTGGCACTCATGCTCCTCACCGAGGCCCGCCGCACCGCCAGGTTCTCGCCCAGCGGCGAGCTGGTCACCCTCGACGAGCAGGACCGTGGGGCCTGGGACGCCGCGCTGATCGCCGAGGGTCATCGGCTGGTGCGCGAGCGCCTGGCTGCCGGGGTGGCCCCGGGCCGCTATCAGATCCTGGCAGCGATCAACGCCGTGCACACCTCCGCCCGCGAGGCACGCGACACCGACTGGTCGCAGGTCGTCGCC
>DASTPU010000062.1:0-6052 GCA_035762105.1 Nocardioidaceae bacterium
CGTCCACTCACACTTCTTCGACGCTGCTGGGCTCGCGGCGGGACAGGTCGATGCCGAGCTCCTCGGCGGCGCGGAAGACGTCCTCCTCCGCGTCGCGCATCTCGATCGCCGTGCCGTCCTGGGACAGGACCTCGACGTTCAGGCAGAGCGACTGCATCTCCTTGACGAGGACCTTGAACGACTCGGGGATACCGGAGTCGGGGATGTTCTCGCCCTTCACGATCGCCTCGTAGACCTTGACGCGACCGGGCACGTCGTCGGACTTGATGGTGAGAAGCTCCTGGAGGGCGTAGGCGGCGCCGTACGCCTCCATCGCCCACACCTCCATCTCACCGAAGCGCTGACCACCGAACTGCGCCTTACCACCGAGCGGCTGCTGGGTGATCATCGAGTACGGCCCTGTCGAGCGAGCGTGGATCTTGTCGTCGACGAGGTGGTGCAGCTTCAGGATGTACATGTAGCCGACCGAGACCGGCTCCGGGAACGGCTCGCCGGAGCGGCCGTCGAAGAGGCGTGCCTTGCCGTTGCCCTTGACCACACGGACGCCGTCACGGTTGGGCAGGGTGGAGGCCAGCAGACCGGTGATCTCGTCCTCACGCGCGCCGTCGAACACCGGGGTGGCGACCAGGGTGTCGGCCTCGGCGGCCTCGGCGTGGATCTGGATCAGGCGCTTCTTCCAGTCCTCGTCGTCGCCCTCGACCTGCCAGCCGGTCTTGGCCAGCCAGCCGAGGTGGATCTCGAGGATCTGGCCGATGTTCATCCGGCCGGGGACACCGAGCGGGTTGAGGATGATGTCGACCGGGGTGCCGTCCTCCAGGAACGGCATGTCCTCGACCGGCAGGATCTTCGAGATGACGCCCTTGTTGCCGTGACGGCCGGCGAGCTTGTCACCCACGGAGATCTTGCGCTTCTGCGCGACGTAGACACGCACCAGCTGGTTGACGCCCGGGGGCAGCTCGTCGCCGTCCTCGCGGTCGAACACGCGGACGCCGATGACCGTGCCGGACTCACCGTGGGGCACCTTCATCGAGGTGTCGCGGACCTCGCGCGCCTTCTCACCGAAGATCGCGCGGAGCAGGCGCTCCTCGGGGGTCAGCTCGGTCTCACCCTTGGGGGTCACCTTGCCGACGAGGATGTCACCGGTGGTGACCTCCGCACCGATCCGGATGATGCCGCGCTCGTCGAGGTCGGCGAGCATCTCCTCGCTGACGTTGGGGATGTCGCGGGTGATCTCCTCCGGGCCCAGCTTGGTGTCGCGGGCGTCGACCTCGTGCTCCTCGATGTGGATCGAGGTGAGGACGTCCTCCTGCACCAGGCGCTGGGAGAGGATGATCGCGTCCTCGTAGTTGTGGCCCTCCCACGACATGAAGGCGACGAGCAGGTTGGTGCCCAGCGCCATCTCGGCGTCGTCGGTGCAGGGACCGTCGGCGATCGGGCTGCCGACCTCGAGACGGTCCCCCTCGGCCACCAGCGGGCGCTGGTTGATGCAGGTGCCCTGGTTGGACCGGGTGAACTTCTGCATCCGGTAGGTCTTGTAGGTGCCGTCGTCGTTCATCACCTCGACGAAGTCGGCGGACACCTCCTTGACCACACCGGCCTGCTCGGCCACGACCACGTCACCGGCGTCGACCGCGGCGCGGTACTCCATGCCCGTGCCGACCAGCGGGGCGTCGCTCTTGATGAGCGGGACCGCCTGGCGCTGCATGTTGGCACCCATGAGGGCGCGGTTCGCGTCGTCGTGCTCGAGGAACGGGATCAGGGCCGTCGCGACCGACACCATCTGGCGCGGCGAGACGTCCATGTAGTCGACCTCGTCGGCCGGGATCACGTCGACCTCGTCGTGGCGACCACGCACCAGCACCCGGTCCTCGGCGAAACGGCCGTCCTCGGTCAGCGCGGCGTTGGCCTGCGCGATGACGAAACGGTCCTCCTCGTCGGCGGTGAGGTACTCGACCTGGTCGGTCACGCGGCCGTTCTCGACCTTGCGGTACGGCGTCTCCACGAAGCCGAACGGGTTGATCCGTCCAAAGGTCGACAGCGAGCCGATCAGACCGATGTTCGGGCCCTCAGGGGTCTCGATCGGGCACATGCGGCCGTAGTGCGACGGGTGGACGTCACGGACCTCGAAGCCCGCGCGGTCACGGGAGAGACCGCCGGGACCCAGCGCCGAGAGGCGACGCTTGTGCGTCAGGCCGGCGATCGGGTTCGTCTGGTCCATGAACTGCGACAGCTGCGAGGTCCCGAAGAACTCCTTCAGCGCCGCCACCACGGGCCGGATGTTGATCAGGCTCTGCGGCGTGATCGCCTCGACGTCCTGGGTCGTCATCCGCTCGCGGACCACGCGCTCCATGCGGGCCAGGCCGGTGCGGAGCTGGTTCTGGATCAGCTCGCCGACCGTGCGCATGCGACGGTTGCCGAAGTGGTCGATGTCGTCGGCGCGGACCTCGATCGGGGCACCGTCGCGGTCCAGGACGTCGCCGCCCTGGGCATCCTTGAGGGTGTCGTTGCCCGCGTGCAGCTGCACGATGAAGCGGATCGTCGACACGATGTCGTCGATGGTCAGCGTCTGCTGGTCGAAGGCCTCGTGCGTGCCGAGCTTCTTGTTGATCTTGTAGCGGCCGACCTTGGCGAGGTCGTAGCGCTTGGGGTTGAAGTAGTAGTTCTCGAGCAGCGTCTGCGCGGCCTCACGCGTCGGCGGCTCGCCCGGGCGCAGCTTGCGGTAGATGTCGAGCAGCGCGTCGTCCTGACCGGCGGTGTGGTCCTTCTCGAGCGTGAGCATCATCGACTCGTACTCGCCGAACTCCTCGCGGATCTGCTCGTTGGTCCACCCGAGAGCCTTGAGCAGCACCGTGACGTTCTGCTTGCGCTTGCGGTCGAGACGGACGCCGACCATGTCGCGCTTGTCGATCTCGAACTCGAGCCAGGCGCCGCGCGAGGGGATCACCTTGGCGGTGAAGATGTCCTTGTCGGAGGTCTTGTCGGCGGTGCGCTCGAAGTACACGCCCGGGGACCGGACCAGCTGCGAGACGACGACACGCTCGGTCCCGTTGATCACGAAGGTGCCCTTGGGGGTCATCAGGGGGAAGTCGCCCATGAAGACCGTCTGGCCCTTGATCTCACCGGTCTCGTTGTTCATGAACTCCGCGGAGACGTACAGCGGAGCGGAGTAGGTGAAGTCCTTCTCCTTGCACTCCTCGACGGAGTACTTGGGGTCGTAGAAGACCGGGTTCTCGAAGGAGAGGGACATGGTGTCCGAGAAGTCCGAGATCGGGGAGATCTCCTCGAAGATCTCCTGGAGTCCGGACTTCTGGGAGACGTCTTCGCCGCTGTCGAGACGTCGGGCGACGTCCGCCTGCCACCGCTCGTTGCCGATCAGCCAGTCGAAGCTGTCGGTCTGCAGGGCGAGGAGCTGAGGAACCTCGAGAGGTTCCTTGATCTTGGCGAAGGAGATTCGGCGCGGGTTGCTGCGGGCGGTGCTGGTGCTGCGCGAGGCGGCCAAGAGGGGTCCTTCCGAGGATCGCTCTGGTGAGAATGGCGCTCTGCCAACCACAAACCAGCCACCGGGCAGGCTGGAACGCATATGAGGGCAGACGCAACGAACGATCATAGCCAAGACGCCCGCCGGGCACAACCCAGCGCGTCCCGCTCTCCTCGGACTGCGAAGAGCATGAACCGAAGGCCGGTCCGAGTCAAGCACCGCGCCCGTCGGACGGGGTGCCGGGTTTGGGCTAGTACGACGTGATGCCGTCCACCAGCCAGCCGCCATCGGCCTCGACCATGTCCAGCCGGACCCGGTTGAGGGCGACCGACGGCTCGGCGCTGGTGGTACTCGTGGTGACCTGGTTGACGAACAGGAGAACAGGGATCCGGGAGGCGTCTCGGTCCGCGCTGTTCATCGCGGCCGACGCGAGCACCTCCGCCTCGACCGAGGCCTTGGTCTGGGTGGCGCTGTCCACGACGAGCTTGTCGAAGGTCTCGACGTACTCGGCCCGGTAGCCCTCGGTGAGGAACCTGGCCGCGGCGTCCCGGTCCGCCTCGAGGGAGCGGTAGTCGTAGGAGAGCACGGCTGCGGCCGCGCTCTCGGCGGCAGCCGGTGCCCGGTCGAGGGCCTCCTGGTACTGCTCCGCCTGCCTGTCCTCCTGGAGCGCCGCCCAGCCACGGCTGCCGAAGTACGCTCCGGCACCGACAGCCAGGGCGGCGAGGAGACCGAGTGCGACGAGCACGCCCACGGTCCTCCTCCCCAGGCCCTGGGCTCGGTCCGGGGTCCCGGCCCGCTCGGTCGCGGTTCCGGCAGGGGCCGGAGCAGCTGCCGCAGGCGCAGCCGCGCTGCTCGCGCCGGGCATCGGCGGCCCGGGCACCGCGGACGGCTCGGCCGGCGCGGTCCTCTCCTCCTCGAGGGTCGCGTCGTAGGCCTTGCGGCGCTCGGGGTCGAGCAGCACCTCGGCCGCCTCGTTGAAGAGCCGGAACTGGCGGGTGGACCCGCCCTCACCGGGCTCGAAGCGGTCCGCGGCGTCCCGCCACGCCTTGCGGATCTCCTCCCGCGAGGCTTCTCGCGACACGCCGAGGACGTCGTACAGCGTCGGGTTCATCGTGCTGCCTCTCTCCCTCGTCCTCACGCCACCGGCGTGAAGTCGTCGACCAGCCACTCGCCGTCGACCTTGACGAGCGAGACCTCCCAGCGGAAGTGGCGCCGGCGCTCGTCGAACACGGTCTTCACGGTGGCGTCGGCCACGACCAGCACACGCGCGGAGTCGTCGTCGATGGTGGCCACGCCCGAGGCGAGCACCTCCCCGTTCGACTCCATCTGCGCCTCTTGGACCTGGACGACGATGTCCTCCATCGCCTGGTCGAACTCAGCCTGGAACTTCGTGCTCAGCAGCTGGTCGACCGAGGTCTTGTACTCGTCGACGGACTCGGAGGAGTAGTTGTTGACCCGCACGGTGAACTGCTCGGCGACGCGGGTGACGTCCCCGCGCTCCTCGAGCCGCGCGAGCGCCTCCCCGGGCTCACGCTGGACCAACCAGCCCGCCACCGCCGCACCCGTGCCGAGCAGGATGAGCGCGACGAGCACCGCCACCATCGTCTTCACGAACGACGGTGTCCGCTGCGTGCTGGTGGGGCTCTCGTCGTGGTCCTGGGTCAGTCCTGCTCTGTCGCGATCGGCTGGAGCAGCAACCACTTCCACGACTCCTCTCCGAAGATGGACGCGGCTCCCCCGGTGTAGCTGACTGCGTCACTGGGGCTGGCGTCGGTGTACTGGACGGCCCCCGTCTGGCGATCGTACGTGGCCACCACAGGGGCACGGTACGCCGTGCCGGCCCGTGGCGCGTGCTGCGAACCGCGTGCGTTGGACTGGGCCTGGGGCTCGGTGCAGCGGGCGTCCATGTCCATCGGCTTGTTCTCACGGTCCTCCGGGCCGCGGACCTGCTCGGGGTCGTAGCCCTCGGTGCACACGTGCGGCTCCTGCTGCAGGATCAGGCCGAAGTGGGCGTCGTACAGCCCCGTCTTCGGGTCCTTCCCCACCACCGTGTAGCCGCCCTCGACGACGTACGGGTAGAGGACGAGCACCTGCTCCACGCCGTCGAGGTGCTTGACGGTCACCTCGCCGGTGGTCACCAGGTTGTTGATGAGCTCGCCGAGGTTGACCTCGTTCTCCTCGAGGAAGCGGCGCAGCTGGTTGGCGGTCGCGCTGCCGTTGTCGATGACCCGGCGCAGGTCGGCGTCGGAGGCCACCAGCGTGTCCGAGAGCAGGGCGAGGTCGCGGGCGAAGCTGCGGATGTTCGACGCGCTGTCGAGCTGGGTCCGCAGGACGGTGTTGCTGTCCCTGATGAGGGCCTCGGTGACCTCCACGTTGTCGTTGGCGGTCTCGATGAAGGAGTTCGAGGTGTCGATGATCTGGCCGAGGCTCTCGCCCGTGCCGTTGAACGCCTTGCCCATCTCGGACACGACCGTGCGCAGGCTGTCCTTGTTGACGGAGTTGACCATCTTGTCGAGGTCGACGAGCAGCTGCATCGTCGGGATCGGCGTCTCGGTCTTCTCCACCGGGATCTCG
>DASTPU010000063.1:0-2939 GCA_035762105.1 Nocardioidaceae bacterium
GCCGCTGCTCCTCCAGTGCCTCGCCCGCGTGCAGGTCCACCCAGTGCGCGGCCAGGAAGAACCGGGCCGTCTCCGCGGCCACCATCTCGGCCTGGGCACGCTCGGCCCCGGCCAGGACACCCTCGGCGTCCAGGTCGGCCAGCCCGTCCCGATCGATCATGAGTCGAACATACCTTCGAGCGCCGACAGTTCTCGGGCGCGTTCCGGAGCCGTGCTCGGTGGTGCCGAAAGATGCCTCCGGACGGTTCGGCGGTGGACGGCGACGGGCTCAGTCCAGGCAGAACTCGTTGCCCTCGGGGTCCTGCATCACGATGAAGCCGATCTCTCCCGGGCTCGAGTCCGGCTCGAAGCGCCGCACTCGTGTCGCGCCGAGCGCCCCGAGCCGCTCGGCCTCCACCTCGAGCGCCGCCATCCGCTTCTCGCCACGCAGCTCCGGGTCGACGCGTACGTCGATGTGCACCCTGTTCTTGGCGGTCTTCGGCTCCGGCACCTGCTGGAAGAACAACCGCGGCCCGATTCCTTCGGGGTCACGGCACGCCGAGCGCGAGTTCCACAGCTCACGTGGCACGCCGAACGCCTCGAGCGCCGCGTCCCAGGAGTCGTGCCCAGCCGGTGGTGGCTCCTCGACGTACCCGAGCACCTCCCGCCAGAAGGCGGACAGCGCCCCGGGGTCGGCACAGTCGAACGTCACCTGGATCTGGCGTACCTCGGCCATCGGTCACTCCTGCTGGGGTCGGTGCTTCTTGGGCAGCTTCGAGACGACGAGGTCGTAGGACACGTCCACGGCCTCGATGATCTCCTCGTCGGGGATCGCCCCGCCGAGCCTCAGAGTGTTCCAGCCCGACCGCCCGATGTAAGCCATCACCGACGCGTCCTCGGGATACCGCGCAAGCCACTCGTCCGCCTCCTCGCGGGTGAAGCCGCACTTCACCCCCACCGAAGACCCTGAGCCGGAGCCGAGGAACGCGAAGATCTTGTCGTGCACCTTCGCCACCGTGTCGCCCTCCCACGGCTCGTCCTCCCAGGCACCCGGCTTGGCCAGGCAGTGGGCGAGGACGTTCTCGGGCGTCATGGCCTAGCGCGCCCCAGCCTCGACCATCTGCCGGAGCTCCTTCTTCAGCTCCGAGATCTCGTCACGCAACCGTGCCGCGAGCTCGAACTGCAGCTCAGCCGCCGCGGCGTGCATCTGGTCGGTGAGCTGCTGGACCAGGTCGGCGAGGTCCTGTGACGGCAGACCGGCCAGCTCGGCGGCGTGCTTGCCGGCCTCGCGCGACAGGCCGGGGACCGGCGCCTTCCTCTTGTCGCCTCCGGCCTTCTGCCAGGTCTTGAGCAGCTCCTCGGTGCTCTCGTCCTCGCGGGCGAGCATCTCGGTGATGTCGGCGATCTTCTTGCGCAGCGGTTGCGGGTCCACGCCGTTGGCCTTGTTGTACGCGACCTGCTTCTCGCGGCGGCGGTTGGTCTCCTCGATGGCGAACTCCATCGACGGCGTGACCTTGTCGGCGTACATGATCACCTGCCCCGACACGTTGCGGGCGGCGCGGCCGATCGTCTGGATCAGCGACTTGTCCGAACGCAGGAAGCCCTCCTTGTCGGCGTCGAGGATCGCGACGAGGGACACCTCCGGAAGATCGAGGCCCTCCCGGAGCAGGTTGATGCCGACGAGCACGTCGTACTCCCCCATCCGCAGCTCCCGCAGCAGCTCGATCCGCCGGAGCGTGTCGACCTCGCTGTGGAGGTACCGGGTGCGGATGCCGGCCTCGAGGAGGTAGTCGGTGAGGTCCTCCGACATCTTCTTGGTCAGCGTGGTGACCAGGACCCGCTCGTTCTTGGACACCCGCTCGTTGATCTGGTGGATCAGGTCGTCGATCTGGCCCTTCGTGCCCTTGACGATCACCTCGGGGTCGACCAGGCCGGTCGGCCGGATGATCTGCTCGACGACGTTGTCCGGACCGCCGACCTTCGACAGTTCGTACTTGCCCGGGGTCGCCGACAGGTAGATGGTCTGGCCGATCCGCTCGAGGAACTCCTCCCACTTCAGTGGCCGGTTGTCCATCGCGCTCGGCAGCCGGAAGCCGTGGTCGACGAGGTTCCGCTTGCGGGACATGTCGCCTTCGTACATGCCGCCGACCTGCGGGACGGTCACGTGCGACTCGTCGACCACGAGCAGGAAGTCCTCGGGGAAGTAGTCGAGGAGACAGTTCGGCGCGGAGCCCGGCAGCCGCCCGTCGATGTGCATCGAGTAGTTCTCGATGCCCGAGCACGACCCGACCTGGCGCATCATCTCGATGTCGTACGTCGTGCGCATCCGCAGTCGCTGCGCCTCGAGGAGCTTGCCCTGCTTCTCGAACGTCGCCAGCTGCTCCTCGAGCTCGTGCTCGATGCCCTGGATCGCTCGCTCCATCCGCTCGGGGCCCGCGACGTAGTGGGTCGCCGGGAAGATGTAGAGCTCCTCGTCCTCGGTGACCACCTCACCGGTCACCGGGTGCAGCGTCATCAGCCGCTCGATCTCGTCACCGAAGAACTCCACACGGACGGCGAGCTCCTCGTAGACCGGGAAGATCTCCAGCGTGTCGCCCCGCACCCGGAACGTGCCGCGGGTGAAGGCCATGTCGTTGCGGGAGTACTGGATCCCGACCAGCTGCCGCAGGACCGTGTCGCGGTCGTGCTCGTCCCCCACCTTCAGCCGGATCATCCGGTCGACGTACTCCTGCGGCGTGCCCAGGCCGTAGATGCAGGACACCGTCGACACCACGATGACGTCGCGCCGGGTCAGCAGCGAGTTGGTCGCCGAGTGCCGGAGCCGCTCGACCTCCTCGTTGATCGAGGAGTCCTTCTCGATGTAGGTGTCGGTCTGGGGGACGTACGCCTCGGGCTGGTAGTAGTCGTAGTAGGAGACGAAGTACTCGACCGCGTTGTCGGGGAAGAGCTGCCGCAGCTCG
>DASTPU010000064.1:0-11505 GCA_035762105.1 Nocardioidaceae bacterium
CGCCGAGGTGTTCGACTACGGCAACTCGCTGCGGGCCGAGGCCCGCGAGGGTGGCTTCGAGCGCGCCTTCGACTACCCGGGCTTCGTGCCGGCCTACATCCGTCCGCTGTTCTGCGAGGGCAAGGGCCCGTTCCGGTGGGCGGCGCTGTCGGGCGACCCGGCCGACATCAGGGCCACCGACGAGGCCGTGCTCGAGCTGTTCCCGCAGAACGAGCACCTGGAGCGGTGGATCCGCACCGCGCAGGAGCGCGTCGCGTACCAGGGGCTGCCGGCCCGGATCTGCTGGCTCGGCTACGGCGAGCGGCACCGCGCGGGCCTGAAGTTCAACGAGATGGTGCGGAGCGGGGAGCTCAAGGCCCCGATCGTGATCGGCCGCGACCACCTCGACTGCGGGTCCGTCGCCTCGCCCTACCGCGAGACCGAGGGGATGCTCGACGGCTCCGACGCGATCGCGGACTGGCCGCTGCTCAACGCGCTGGTCAACACCGCCTCGGGTGCGTCGTGGGTGTCGATCCACCACGGCGGCGGCGTCGGCATGGGCCGCTCCATCCACGCCGGCCAGGTGTGCGTCGCCGATGGCACCGACCTCGCCGCGCAGAAGATCGAGCGGGTGCTCACCAACGACCCCGGCATGGGCGTGATCCGGCACGTCGACGCGGGTTACGACGAGGCGGTCGCGGTCGCTGCCCAGCGCGGCGTCCGGATCCCCATGCAGGAAGGCTGAGAGGGTCGTCGTACTCGCTCGTGGGTCCGGTCGCTCGACAGTTCGTGTGCAAACCGTCGTTCGCGAGGTGGCGGAGGAGCAGCCTGGTCACGGACCGTCCCGGCTGGGCACGGGGGTCAGGGTCGTCGGAGAGGAGGAGGCCGGTGTCAGCGGTTGCGGTGCCACCAGCGCCGGCGCGGGCGTACGACGGACGCGGGCGCCGGGCTCTCGAGCTGACGCCGCTGCTGCTCCCGGCGGGCGGCGCGGCGTGCCCTCCACTGCGCGACCTCGGCGTCCTCGTCGCGGGTCGGCGTGACCACGGGCGGGCCGCCGGTGAGCTGGCGGCGCGCCTCCACCACCCGCCGGTTGAAGTCGGCGACGGTCCGCCGGACCCCCTCCTCGGTCGTCTCGCGGTCGAGCACCGACTCGAGCTCTGCGTCCTCCTTGCGCAGCGCCAGTGCCGGAGGCAGGACGCCGGTGATCTTCTCGCGCTCGATGAGGCTCTTCACCCACCAGTCGGGGTCGTGGGTGGGGCCGAGCCCCTTGATCGGCTTGCCGGCCCCGGGGAGGTTGTCGAAGTCGCCCCGCTCCATGGCCCTGCGGACCTGCATGTCCACCCACAGCGCCTGCTGCTCCATCCGCTGGGCCGGGGCGTCGTCGTCCTCGTCCTCGTCCTTGTCGACGTCGGGTTCGGGCTCGGGGACCTGGCCGGTGACGGCCGCGACCCTCGCGCGCCGCAGCCGGCGCTCCTCCTCGATGGCGAGCTCTACCTCGCTCTTGCGGCGCTGCCCGCTCCTCCGGTCGGCCATCCGGCTCACCCCCTGGCGTGCTCCTCAGGTCCCCCCAGCGTAGCCCGGCGCTCACCAGCGGCCGCGGTGCACGACCTCCTCGAGCGCCTTGCGCTGCCGGCGGGCGGCGGAGCCCGGGGAGCCGGGGTCGTCGGTGCGGTGTCCCAGGGTGACCGCGCCGATCGGCATGTGGTCGTCCGGCACCCCGAACTCCACGCGGAAGGCGTCGGTGCGCGAGTCGGGGATGCCGAAGAAGCACGCGCCGAGCCCCTCGTCGACGGCGGTGAGCAGCATCAGCAGGGAGGCCATCGCGGTGTCCATGTGCCAGTACGGCACCGGCCACCGTGCCTCCGAACGATCCGTCCAGCCCTTGTCCGACTCGGCGTAGCGTCCGACGTACGCGGCCTTGTGGGAGAACGGCACGATCACCACGGGAGCCGTACGCATCCCGCGCAGCCACGAGTCCGGGCTCTCCGTCGCCTCCGGCGGCGTGCACACCGACCAGAACCGGTCGACGTCGTCGCGGGTGTCGAGCAGCAGGAACGCCCACCCCTGCGTGAAACCGGCGCTCGGGGCGCGCAGCGCGTTCGCGAGCACCCGCTCGACCACCGCCCCGTCGACCGGCGTGTCTGCGTAGCTGCGCACCATCCGGCGCTTCCGTACGACGTCCTGGAACTCCATGAGGGAGATCATGTCTCACGCTGACTTCACCCAGATGTGGCAGGACCTGCTGCCGATCGGACGCTCCTCGCGCACCGGTGGGTACTTCCGCCAGCCGTTCGCCTCCGCCGAGCGGGAGATGGCGTCGTGGTTCCTCGAGCAGGGCCGTGCGCGCGACCTCGAGGTGCAGACCGACCCGGTCGGGAACGTGGTCGCGTGGTGGGGCGGCCCGCCGGCCGCCGGTGGTCCGAAGGCGGTGCTGACCGGCTCCCACCTCGACTCCGTCCTCGACGGTGGCGCGTACGACGGACCGCTCGGTGTGGTCTCGGCGCTCGCCGCGGTGGACGTGCTGCGCGACCGCGGGTTCGTGCCCACCCGCCCCATCGGGATCGGGGTGTTCGTGGAGGAGGAAGGGTCGCGCTTCGGCCTCGCCTGTCTGGGATCCCGGCTCGCGACCGGCGCCATCGCCTGGGGGGAGGCCGCCGCACTGACCGACCCGGACGGCGTGCGCCTCGACGAGGCGCTCACCGCAGTGGGCCTGCCGCCGGACCCGGCCCACGTGGTGTGGACCGAGCTCACCGACCGGATCGGGTGCTTCGTCGAGCTGCACGTCGAGCAGGGCCGCGACCTCGTCGACCGGGACGCCCCGGTCGGTGTGGCCAGTGCGATCTGGCCGCACGGCCGGTACCGGTTCGACTTCACCGGCGAGGCCAACCACGCGGGCACGACCCGGATGGAGGACCGGCGCGACCCGATGCTGACGTACGCGATGACGGCGCTCGCCGCCACCGAGGAGGCTCGGCTCTCCGGACAGCGAGCGACGTTCGGGCGGCTCGATGTGCACCCGAACGGCACGAACGCCGTGCCTTCCAGGGTCACGGCCTGGCTGGACGCCCGCGCGGAGTCCGCCGAGGTCCTCGCCACGCTCGTCGACCAGGTGGAGCGGATGGCCGGAGAGCGCGCCGGCCGCGACGGTACGACGGTCGTCCTCACCGCGGAGTCGGTGTCGCCGGCGGTGGTCTTCGACCCCGAGCTGGCGGCGCGGATCGCCGAGCAGGACAAGGGGGACTGGCCGGTGATCCCGACCATGGCCGGCCACGACGCCGGGATCCTGTCGGCCGCCGGCGTCCCCACCGCGATGCTGTTCGTGCGGAACCCGACCGGGGTCTCGCACTCACCGGCCGAGCACGCCGAGACGGCCGACTGCCTGGCCGGTGTCGACGCCCTCGCCACGACGCTGGAGAGGATGGCCGGCGCATGAAGCGGACCTACTGGCTCGAACGGGCCTGGCTCGGCCGCCCGCACGGCGCCGAGCCCGTCGACGAGCCCGTTGACGAGGGAGTGCTCGTCTCCTTCGAGGGAAGCCGGTTCACGAGCGTCGAGACGGGGGTCGCCATCCCGCCGGGCGACGCCAGGACCCTGCCAGGACTGACCATCCCGGGCATGGCGAACGCCCACAGCCACGCCTTCCACCGTGCCCTGCGTGGCCGCACCCAGCGCGAGCGCGGAAGCTTCTGGACCTGGCGGGAGCAGATGTACGGGCTCGCCTCGAGGATCACCCCGGACACCTACTTCGAGCTCGCACGGGCGGTCTACCGGGAGATGGTCGCGGCCGGGTTCACCACGGTGGGCGAGTTCCACTACCTGCACCACGGACCGGACGGCACGCCCTACGACGACCCCAATGCGATGGGGCAGGCGCTCGTGGAGGCGGCCCGCGAGGCCGGCATCAGGATCGGGTTGCTGGACACCTGCTACCTCGCGGCGGGGATCGGACAGCCGACGGACGGGGTCCAGCTCAGGTTCAGCGACGGGTCGGCGGAGCGCTGGGCGGCCCGGCTGGAGCGGCTCGAGTTCGTCGAGGACGATGACGACGTGGTGCTCGGCGCCGCGGTCCACTCGGTCCGCGCGGTCCCTCTCGAGGACCTCCGAGAGGTCGTGGCGTGGGCGGAGCAGCACCGCGCCCCGCTGCACTTCCACCTCTCCGAGCAGGTCGCCGAGAACGACGCATCCCTTGCGGCGTACGGGATGACGCCGACCGAGGTCCTCGCGGACGCGGGCGCGCTGGGGTGCCTCGCGACGGCGGTGCACGCCACCCACCTGACCGCCACCGACACGCAACGGCTGGGCGCCGCCGGCGCGCACGTGTGCTTCTGCCCGACGACCGAGCGCGACCTCGGCGACGGCATCGGGCCCTCACGCGCGCTGGACGAGGCGGGTGCCCAGCTGACCCTGGGCAGCGACAGCCACGCGGTCATCGACCCCTTCGAGGAGATGCGCGCGGTCGAGCTGGACGAGCGGCTGGCCACCCGGCAGCGGGGCCACTGGGCCGCCGAGGAGCTGCTGCTCGCGGCGACCCGGACGGGCCAGGTCTCCCTGGGCTTCGACGACGCCGGCGTGATCGCCGTCGGAGCGCCGGCCGACCTGGTCACCCTCGACACCGCCTCACCCGCGACTGCCGGCACCGGGGGCTCGTTGGAGGCCGCCGTGTTCGCGGCCGGCGCGTCCGACGTCGTCCACGTCGTCGCGCAGGGACGCGTCGTCGCCACCCGCGAGAGCCGCGAGGACCTGGGCCGCGAGCTCGACGCCGTGATCTCGAGGATCTGGAGGGACGCATGAGCAGCCTGCTCGTGACCGGCATCGGCCAGCTGGTGACCAACGACGTGACGCTGGGCGACGGCTCGGAGCTCGGCGTCGTCACCGGGGCCGCGCTGGTGGTCGAGAGTGGGAAGGTCGCCTGGGTCGGCCGGTCCGTGGATGCCCCGGCCGCGGACGCGGTGTACGACGTCGGGGGCCGCGCGGTGGTCCCGGGCTTCGTGGACTCGCACTCCCATCTGCTCTTCGCAGGCGACAGGTCCGAGGAGTTCGCGGCACGGATGAGCGGTACGCCGTACTCCGCCGGAGGGATCCGCACCACCGTCGCCGCCACCCGCGCCGCCACCGACGAGCAGCTCGCCGCCAACGCCGCCCGCCACGTCGTCGAGATGCGCAGGCAGGGCACGACCACCGTCGAGATCAAGACCGGGTACGGGCTCACCGTGCACGACGAGGCGCGTGCCGCCGAGATCGCGCGGGCGCTGACCCCCGAGGTCACCTACCTCGGGGCACACGTGGTGCCGCCGGAGTTCCAGGACGACCCCGACGGCTACGTCGACCTGGTGACCGGCCCGATGCTGGAGGCCTGTGCCCCGCACGCGAGGTGGGTCGACGTGTTCTGCGAGACCGGCGCCTTCTCCGCGGACCAGGCCCGGACGATCCTCGAGGCCGGGAGGCAGGCGGGTCTGCGAGGCAGGCTCCACGCGAACCAGCTGGGGCACGGCCCCGGGGTCCGGCTCGCCTGCGAGCTCGGCCTCGTCGCGGTGGACCACTGCACGTACCTCTCGGACGCGGACGTCGACGCGCTCGCGTCCAGCGGGACGGTCGCCACGCTGCTTCCCGGCGTGGAGTTCTCGACCCGTTCGCCGTACCCGGACGCGCGGCGGCTGATCGACGCCGGCGCGAGGGTCGCGGTCGCCACCGACTGCAACCCGGGCTCGAGCTACACCTCGTCGATGCCGTTCTGCGTCGCCCTCGCGGTGCGCGAGATGCGGATGACTCCCGCCGAGGCGCTCCTTGCGGCGACCCGCGGTGGGGCGAGTGCCCTCGGCCGTGACGACGTCGGGCACCTCGGCGTCGGCGCCTCCGCGGACCTCGCCGTCCTCGACGCCCCGTCGTACGTCCACCTCGCCTACCGGCCCGGTGTGCCCGTCGTGGCGGAGACGGTGGTGGGCGGGGTGTCCGGCTGAGGGCCGGTCAGGCGAGGGGGGCCGTGTCCGGCGACCGGCGCCGTCCGGCTCTCGCCGCCAGCGCGACCCACGGCCAGGTCGCCAACGCCCACGCCACGGCGACGACCCCGGCCGCGCCGAGGACGTACCAGGGCCACTCGCCGAGCAGGTCCAGGATCGAGGCTGCCTTCGGCTTGGCGTTGAGGTACCCGTAGTTGGTGCCCGCCGCGAGGTTGAAGAAGAAGACCGTGAATGCCCACAGCGCGGTCAGGGCCATCGACGTCCGGTAGGTGCGCCAGTCAGGCGTCAGGCCGAGTCCCCACGTCAGGTAGACGGCGGCCCACACGACCAGCAGGTGCATGGCCCAGAACAGCAGGAACGCAGGATCGGGCCAGTTCGAGGCGAGGTCCGGGGTGATGACCGCCTGAGTGGTCAGGGTCAGGCCCCAGAAGTAGGTCAGACCGACGGCCCACCGCCGGCGCGTGAACAAGGCGTACGCCGAGACCAGCGACGCCAGGTCGCAGAGCTG
This sequence comes from Nocardioidaceae bacterium, assembly GCA_035762105.1. Lineage (GTDB taxonomy): Bacteria > Actinomycetota > Actinomycetes > Propionibacteriales > Nocardioidaceae > Nocardioides_C. The sequence continues at coordinate 6,445 of DASTPU010000064.1, forward strand.
CAGCGGGAGCGTGCGCTCGAGCTCCCAGTAGGCGGGCGTGAGGTAGAGGATCTGGAGCGGCAGCGTGAACAGCAGGATCGCACCCCCCAGCGCCTTGGCCAGCCGGTCCGCCGCGGCTCGGCCCCGGGTGGCACGCCCGGCCCACACGAGAGCGAGGGCACCCATGATCAGCACCAGGAGCGCTGCCTGGTGCGAGGTGCCGTAGGCGGTGAACTGCTCTGTCGCGTCGTTGGAGCTCATCGGTCACCCGTCCGGTCGGGCTGTGTCCTGGCTCCACTGTGCGCCCGGAGTGACCTGCGTCGCATCAGTCGTCGTGCTCGGTCTGGTCGCCCTCCCTTCCGGGAGGCGGCGGATCAGAGGTACGGCGGACCGCGGCGCGTGCCGGGTAAGGAGGCGGCGCGGAGCGGACTTAAGGAGTTCTCCCGATGTGCGGAGGTACCTCAGGCGCGCAGTCTCCTGGTCATCGGAAGAAGACGACGAAGCAGAGGAGAGCCCCATGTTCCCGGCCAACGAGTTCGTGATCGCCGCTGAGGACGCCTACCGCCGCGAGCGGATGGTCGCGGTGCGTCCGCCCCGCCGGCGCCGCCGGCCCAAGCCGGACCGTCGCCACCGGCTCCGACAGCTCCTCGTCTCCCGGACCGGCGAGGCAGGCCGGACGGCCCGCCCGTCGGCCGCCGCATCGGCCGCCGTGTCGGCTCCTGCGTCGGCCGCCGCGTCAGCCCCTGCGTCGGCCGCCGCGTCAGCCCCTGCGTCGGCTGCCTCGTCCATCGGCCCCTCGGCGGGCCCCTCGGCGGGCCCGTCCACCGGCCAGTCGCTCGGGGAGCCGGCCGGCCTGACGCGCGGCCAGGACGCCGACTGCGCATGCGCAGCCTGAGCCGGGGAGCTGACCAGAGCCGGTGACCACACCCACCACGCTGCTCGAAACTGTGCTGCAGATGTCGGTGCGAGGCACGATGATGGACGACGTGCCTGCACACCTGCTGACCACGCCGCTCGTCGGGCGCGACCAAGAGCTCGACGAGCTGGCACGGCTGGTCGGTCTGATGCCCCCGGATGCTGCCACCCAGGGTGCGCCGGGCGGCATGGTGCTGCTCTCGGGAGACGCCGGCGTCGGCAAGACCCGGCTGCTCACCGAGCTGCGTGACCGCTCGGACGCGAGCGGCTGGCGGACCGTCGTGGGCCACTGCCTCGACTTCGGCGACAGCGCCCTGCCGTACCTTCCCTTCACCGAGATCCTCGGCCGCCTCGCGCAGGACGACCCCGAGCTGGTCAGCGAGATCACCGAGTCCCGCCCGGCGGTGCGCCAGCTGCTCCCCGGCCAGCGCGTGCTCTTCGGGCAGGCGGGCGGCCAGGCCGAGGACGTCGAGCGGTCCGAGCTCTTCGAGAGCGTGCACGCCGTCTTCGAGCGGCTCGCCGCCCGGGGCCCGATCCTGGTGATCCTCGAGGACCTGCACTGGGCCGACCAGTCCACCCGCGACCTGCTCGGTTTCCTGTTCCAGCGACGGTTCTCCGGCCCGACCAGCCTCGTTGCCTCCTACCGCAGCGACGACCTCCACCGGCGCCACCCGCTGCGCGCCGCCGCCGCCCAGTGGAGCCGGGTCCCCGGCGTCCACCGGCTGCAGCTCGGCCCCCTCAGCGACAGCTCGGTCCGCGCGCTGGCCCAGGCGATCCAGCGCGGGCGCCTGTCCGAGGCCGAGCTGCAGGCGATCGTGAAGCGCGCCGAGGGCAACGCCTTCTTCGCCGAGGAGCTCGTGGTCGCCAGCGAGATCGCCGGCGGCTCGCTGCCCGACGACCTCGCCAGCCTGCTGCTGGTGCGGGTCGACCAGCTCGACGAGCGGGCCCGTGAGGTGGTCCGCGCCGCGTCCGCGGCCGGCCGCCAGGTCTCCCACGACCTGCTCGCCGCCGTCGTCGAGCTCGACCCCGACGTCCTCGACCGCGCCCTGCGTGACGCCGTGGACCGCAACATCCTGGTGCCGTCCGGCAGCAGCTACGCATTCCGGCACGCCCTGCTCGGTGAGGCCGTCTACGACGACCTGCTCCCGGGCGAACGCGTGCGCCTGCACGCGGCGTACACCAACGCGCTCTGCTCCCACGTGGCCCAGGGCACGGCGGCCGAGCTCGCCCGCCACGCCCGCGCCTCCCACGACGTGATCACCGCCGTCCGGGCCAGCATCGACGCCGGCGACGACGCCATGGCCGTGGGCGGGCCGGAGGACGCCGCACGGCACTACGAGGTCGCGCTCGAGCTCGTCGGCGACCCGGGGCACCGCACGGAAGGTCTCCAGGACGTCGACGTGGTGTCGCTGGCCAGCCGGGCGAGCGAGGCGCTGATCGCCTCCGGAGACGCACACCGCGCGATGCAGCTCCTGTCGGACCTGCTGACGCGCTTCCCCGCGGACTCCGTCCCGCGCGACCGGGCTCGCCTGCTGATGGGGCTGGCCAACGCCTCGCTGATGGTCGACAGCGACGTCGACGCGCTCGACCTGACCACCGAGGCGCTCGGGCTGCTCGACCCCGAGCCGAGCCCGCTGCGCGCCAAGCTCCTCAGCGTCCACGCCTACGCCAACGCGACCAGGCAGCGGGTCGACGAGGCCGTCCGCTGGGCCGGTGAGGCGGTCGAGCTGGCCCGCCAGATGGGCCTGCCCCGCGTCGAGCTGAACGCCGCGACCACCCTGGCCAGGCTCGAGGAGCGGGCCGGCGACCCCGACACCGCAGGTCGCACGCTCGAGAAGATCGTCGCCCAGGCACGGACCGACGGGGACGTCGCGGCCGAGCTCCGCGGCCTGCACCACCTCGGCGCCCTGCACTTCGAGCTGGGCCGGCTCTCCGAGGCCGCCGAGGCGTACAACGCCGCGTCACAGCGAGCGGTGTCCTCGGCGCGGCCCTGGGCGCCCTACGGCTTCGACGCCCGGCTCATGTCGGCGATCGTCTCCTACGTCGCCGGCCGGTGGGACGAAGCGGTCGCCACTGCGGACACGTCGGGCGAGTCACCGCCACCGGTCCACGAGGCAGCACTGGCCGCGGTGGCGCTCGAGGTCGCCGCCGGCCGGGGCGAGGTCGACCAGCTCGCGCGGCTCGACCGGATCCGTGCCTGGTGGGGCCACGACGGCATCATCGCCATCCTCAGCGGCGCGGCAGCCATCGACCTGGCCGGCGACGCCGGCGACGTCGAGGCCGCGCTACGCATCCACGACGACGTCGTCGACACGGTGACCGGGCTGTGGCAGGTGCCGTCGTTCATGGCGCAGGTGCGGCTCGGCGCGCTCGTGCTCGGCCACCTTGCGCAGCAGACCCCCACCCTGTCGGCGTCGGAGCGCGGTGACCTGCTCCGACGCGGCGACGAGCTGCTCGCCGTCGCCCGCGAAGTGGTTGCCCGTGCCACCGAGCGGGGTCGCGCACTCGGGCCCGAAGGGCGCGCCTGGTCGGCGCGTGCCGAGGCCGAGCACCTGCGGCTGCGCTGGCTCAGCGGCGTCGACGCCCCGGACCAGGAGGAGCTGCTCTCGGCCTGGCAGAAGACGGTCGCGGGGTTCGAGGAGTTCGGCCACGTGTTCGAGGTCGCCCGGTCGCGCGCCCGGCTCGGCGCCGTGCTCCGCTCTCTCGGACGCACCACCGAGGCTCGCGAGCACACCGACCCGGCCCGGCAGATCGCCCACGCGCTGGGGGCGGAGCCGTTGCTGGCCGAGCTGCGCGCGGCGGGAGTGACCGCCCAGCGCGCCGAGGCAGGTCCGGACGCGCTGACCCCGCGGGAGCGGGAGATCCTGGTGCTGGTCGCGCAGGGCCGCACCAACGGAGAGATCGCGCGCCAGCTCTTCATCAGCGCGAAGACCGTGAGCGTGCACGTGTCCAACATCCTCGCCAAGCTCGGCGCCGGTGGACGTACGGAGGCTGCCGCCCTGGCCCGCACGCGCGGTCTGCTCGACTGACCGACGCGCGCCCCGCCGCGCCGAGTCACCCGCCACTCGGACCCTCGGTGTAGGACACTGGCGCACGTCCGTCCCCGACCGAGGAGAAGGCGCGTGCTCGAAGCGGCGTGGTGGGGGTTCGTGGGCGGTGCCGCGCTGCTGGTCGGCGCCGTGGTGGGCATCTTCGTCACCGTGCGCGGCCGGGTGATCGGCCTGGTGATGGCCTTCGGGTCCGGTGTCCTGATCAGCGCCCTGTCGTTCGAGCTGGTCGAAGAGGCGTACGCCGAGTCCGGCGGTCTCGCGGTCGTGCTCGGACTGCTCAGCGGGTCGCTCGCGTTCTTCGTCGGAGACTGGTTCATCGACCGGCGTGGCGGTCACCGCCGGAAGAGCCCGACCGGAAGACAGGCAGGGGCCGGCGGCATGGCGCTGGTCCTCGGCGCGCTCCTGGACGGCATCCCCGAGAGCGCGGCCATCGGCGTCACCCTGGTCGAGGGCGGTGGCGTCGGCGTCGCCGTCGTCGCAGCGGTGTTCCTCTCCAACGTGCCCGAGGCGCTCTCCGCGTCGGCCGGGATGAAGAAGGCGGGCCGCAGCACCGGCTTCATCCTCGGTCTGTGGGCAGCGGTCACCGCGGCGTCGGCGGTCGCCGCAGCCGCGGGGTTCGTGTTCCTCGCAGGCGCCCCGGTCCTGGCCGTCGCGGTCGTCCTGGCCTTCGCGGCGGGCGCGATCCTGACGATGCTCGCCGACACGATGCTCCCCGAGGCCGTCGACCACGCGGGCCCCCTGGTGGGTGTCGTGGCCGCGCTCGGGTTCACGGTGGCCTTCCTGGTCTCCGCCGCCTGACCGAGCCTCCTGGCCACCCTCGCCGCGGCGGTGAAAGGATCCCGCCGTGGCAGGACTCAGGCAGCGCATCGGAGCGCTCCGCGTGGACGTGACTCCGCTGCGCGAGTCGCGCGACTTTCGGCTGCTGTTCTGGGCCGGCACGGTGTTCTATCTCGGCGGGATGGTCACCTACGTCGCGCTGCCGTACCAGCTCTACAAGCTCACCGGCTCCAACTTCGCGGTCGGCGCGCTGGGCATCGTCGAGCTGGTCCCGCTCGTGGTGTTCGGCCTGTACGGCGGAGCGCTCGCCGACCACGTCGACCGCAGGCGGATGCTCGTG
>DASTPU010000065.1:0-58680 GCA_035762105.1 Nocardioidaceae bacterium
CGGCTGGCAGGTCGCACAACCCTTCCCCGGCATCTACCTGTGGCTGAGCCCCCACGGGTCGGTGTTCCTCGTCGACAACACCGGCACCCGCCAGGTCCGCCGACCCCAGCCCACCGGACACACCCGCACCGACCTCGGCCCACCCGGCCAGAGCCCACCCACCATCGCGCTCGCCAAGATCATCGACGACTGGGTCGCCTGACCGCCGCCCCGGCGACGGAGCCGGGCGAGGGTCGGTCAGCCGCGCGGGCGCGGCGCGCGGGCAAGCTGGCGCGACTGGGCGACCAGCCGGCCGGTGGAGTCCCAGACCTCGGCGTCCTCCTCCAGGAGCCCGCCGGCGAAGTTGCGAGTCGAGTGCGTGACCTTGAGCCAGCCGGGCGCAGGCACGGCACGGACGTGGGCAGTCAGCTCGAGCGTCGGCGTCCAGCCGGGCAGGCCGAGGTCGAACGTGACCGGCGGCAGCGCGTCGAGGGCGAGCAGCAGGGACAGCGCATCGGGCTCACGGTCGTCGGCCATCCGGAGCCAGCCCCGGATCATCCCCTGCCCGGTCGGCTTGCCGACCGCCCAGCCGACCGTGGCCGGGTCCAAGCGGAGGTCGAACCGGTCGAGCAGCGGTGCACTCGTCCTGAAGTCCTCCGGTGCGAGGTCGGTTCCGATGCACCGGTCGACGTCCGGCAGGTCCGGCTCGACGGCGGAGGTGCGCACGTCCTCGGGCAGCGCGGCGAGGTCGCCGTAGGTGGCCAGCGCCCGCACCCGCTCGACGGGCTCGCCACCGACGTCCTGGGCCACGGAGACGGTCCCGGTGGACATGGTGCGACCGCGGCGGACCACCTCGGTGGTGAGGCTGGCGGGTCCGTGCACCGCCGCCGAGAGGTAGTAGGCGCTGATCGCGATCGGGTCCGGGTGCGCCTCGTCGGCGAACGTCTGCCGCAGGGCGTTGGCTGCCGTGGCGAGGAGGAAGCCCCCGTTGATGGCGGCGCCGATGCTCCAGCCGCCGTCGAGGTGTCCGTCGTACCCGCCGTCGGTCCGGCGCCGGAGGGCGATGCCGCGGTCGAACTCTGATACGCCCACGTGGGCAGGGCTCTGGTCGGTGCTCGTCACCGCACGAGGCTATCCGTACGACGGCCGCCGGACCGTCGCGGTCTCAGCCCGCCTCAGTACTGGGGACCGCGCTGCGACGGGACCTGGCTGCGCTGAGCGACGAGGTGGAAGGTGACGTACCGGCCGACCGGCCCCTCCCGGGTCGCGCCCTCGAACTCCACGTGGCCGTCGTCCACGCGGGTGGAGTGCGCCTCCCAGAACGGGTAGCGGATCGTTCCGTCCCACACGTGCTCGATCGTGAGCGCGATCTGGTCCTCGGTGAGGTTGGGACGGAACTGGCACAGGGCGACCACGAGCTGGTCCGGGTCGTCGGTGTGCTCGACCTCGACGGTGTCGAAGAGCCCGGTCTCCTTCATCGCGTCGCGCAGGATGCTCTCCATCGCGACCAGAGCAGGCCCTCGCGCGGGCGAGGCGTTTGCTTGTACCCCCGAGCGCAGAGTGTGGAAGTGCATCAGTTGCATATCGCGATGATGACGGGGACGAAGCCGACAGGTGGGGACATCGGGGCACGAGAAAACCGGGCGATAGCAGACGGAAACCGGACGTAACCGCCCCAATTGAAAGTAAAACTTCTGGCGTTCGCGTGCATTTTCCGGCTGATCTGGAAACAGAGCACCCGGGGGACAGACGGGGGTAGCCTGCCGGAAAGGGGCGGGAGACCGTGGGGGAGAGACAGTTGGACACGGGGGACAAGATCAGGGTCGGGGTCGTCGATGACCACGACCTGATGGTGGCGGGCGTCCGCGCGCTGCTGTCGACGCAGAACTCACCGGCGCGCTTCGTCGCGGGGGCAGACAGCGTGCCGGGACTGCTCAGGACGCCGCACGACCTCGACGTCGTGCTGCTCGACGTACGCCTGCACGACGGCTCACATCCAGAGGAAAACATCAGGCTGCTGAAGGCCCGGGGGGTCCCGGTCCTGCTGCACGCGGACCGCGCACACCGCGAGGCGGCGCCGATCCTGGCTCGCGCCGGTGCGCATGGACTGGTGTGGAAGAACGACCCGGCGATCCACCTGCTCCGCGCGATCGTCGCGGTCGCGCAGGGCGAGCAGTGGATGCCGGTCGGTGGTCCCCACACGGTCAACCTCACCCACCGTGAGACCGAGGTGCTCCGGCTCTACGCCACGGGCATGAAGTACGCCGAGGTGGCGCGCTCGCTCGAGCCGCCGGTCAGCGTGGAGTCGGTGAAGACCTACCTCTCCCGAATCCGCAAGAGGTACGCCGACGCGGGTCGGCCTGCCTCGACGCGGATGGAGCTGCGGCAGCGCGCTCTCGAGGACGGCCTGCTCCCGCCGGAGTGAGCCGGCGGTGAGCCGGCGGTGAGCCGGCGGGGAGCCGAGCCGGCTCAGAGCTGCACGAGCCCGGTCACCCGCAGCACGAGGTCGGCTGCCTCGTCGGAGGCGTCGAGGTCGACCTCCGCGGTGATCCGCCAGTCGTGGTCGCCGGCCGGGTCGCCGAGGATCTGCTGGACCCGCCAGGTCCGGCCGTCCTTCTCGACCAGCAGCATGTGCGGCCCGCGCGCGTCGGGGCCGGTGTCCATCGCGTCGTGCTCCTTGAAGTACGCCTCGATGTCCTCCCGCCACGCCTCGGCGTCCATCCCGGCCTCGCCGTCGAGCTCCCCCAGCTCGTCGTAAGCCCGGCGGGCGGCCAGCTCCACGCGCCGGAACATCGCGTTGCGCACGAGCACCCGGAAGGAGCGGTCGTTCGCGGTGATCGGCCGCGGCCCGGCGGGGTGGGCGTGCGCCTCGACCAGGTCCCTCGCCGACTCCGGGTCCTCGGCCGGGTGCGACAGCTGCTCCCACTCGTCGAGCAGGCTCGAGTCGGTCTGCCGGACGGTCTCCCCCAGCCACTCGATGAGGTCGCTCAGCTCGTCGTCCTTCAAGCTGTCCGGCACCGTCTGCCGCAGCGCCTTGTAGGTGTCGCCGAGGTACCGCAGCACGATGCCCTCGGAGCGCGCGAGGTTGTAGAACGCGACGTACTCGCCGAAGGTCATCGCCCGTTCGTACATGTCACGCACCACGGACTTCGGCGACAGCGGGCTCTCCGAGATCCAGGGGTGGCTGCGCCGGTACACCTCGTACGTGTGCTCGAGCAGCTCCTGGAGGGGCTTGGGGTACGAGACGTCCTCGAGCAGCTCCATCCGCTCGTCGTACTCGATGCCCTCGGCCTTCATCTCGCCGACGGCTTCGCCACGCGCCTTGAACTCCTGCGCGTTGAGCACCGGCCGCGGGTCCTCGAGCGTCGCCTCGATCACCGAGACGACGTCGAGCGCGTAGGTCGGGGACTCGGGGTCGAGGGTCTCCAGCGTCGCGAGCGCGTACGTCGAGAGCGGCTGGTTGAGGGCGAACCCGAGCTGCAGGTCCTCCACGAGCCGCACCGAGCGGCCGTCCGGGTCCGGCGGGTCGACGCGCTCCACGACACCGGCGGCCAGCAGCGAGCGGTAGATGCCCACCGCCCTGCGCACCAGGCGCACCTGGCTCTTGCCGTCCTCGTGGTTGTCGCGCAGCAGACGCCGCATCGCCTCGAACGGGTTGCCCGGCCGGGCGATCACGTTGAGCAGCATCCCGTGGGTGACGCGCATCCGGCTCTTGAGCGGCTCCGGCTCGGCGGCGACGAGGCGCAGGAAGGTGTCCTCGGTCCACGTCACGAACCCCTCCGGCGGCTTCTTGCGCTGCACCTTCCGCTGCTTCTTCGGGTCGTCCCCCGCCTTCTGCAGCGCCTTGTGGTTCTCGATGACGTGGTCGGGCGCCTGTACGACGACCGCCCCCGACGTGTCGTAGCCTGCCCGGCCGGCGCGGCCGGCGATCTGGTGGAACTCCCGCGCCTTGAGGACACGCTGCCTGCGGCCGTCGTACTTGGTGAGCCCGGTGAGCACCACCGTGCGGATCGGGACGTTGATGCCGACGCCGAGGGTGTCGGTGCCGCAGATGACCTTGAGCAGCCCGGCCTGCGCGAGCTGTTCGACGAGGCGGCGGTACTTCGGGAGCATGCCGGCGTGGTGCACGCCGATGCCGTGGCGCACCAGCCGCGACAGGGTCTTGCCGAAGCCCTTGCTGAACCGGAAGTCGCCGATCAGCTCGGCGAGCCTGTCCTTCTCCTCGCGGCTGCACACGTTGATGCTCATCAGGGCCTGTGCACGCTCGAGGGCGGCGGCCTGGGTGAAGTGCACGACGTACACCGGCGCCTGGTTCGTGGTGAGCAGCTCCTCGAGCGTCTCGTGCAGCGGGGTCAGCGCCCACGAGAAGCTCAACGGAACCGGCCGCTCGGCGTGCGCGACGACCGCGGTCTCCCGCCCGGTGCGCCGGGTCAGGTCCTGCTGGAAGAAGGAGACGTCGCCGAGCGTCGCCGACATCAGCAGGAACTGGGCCTGCGGCAGCTCGAGCAGCGGCACCTGCCAGGCCCAGCCGCGGTCGGGTTCGGAGTAGAAGTGGAACTCGTCCATGACGACCTGGCCGATGTCGGCGTGCTCGCCCTCGCGCAGCGCCTGGTTGGCGAGCACCTCGGCGGTGCAGCAGATGATCGGCGCGCGGGCGTTGACGGCGGCGTCGCCGGTCATCATGCCGACCTTCTCCGCGCCGAAGACGTCGCAGAGTGCGAAGAACTTCTCGCTGACCAGCGCCTTGATCGGAGCGGTGTAGTACGTGCGGCGGCCGTCGGCGAGCGCCGCGAAGTGCGCACCGGTGGCGACCAGGCTCTTCCCCGACCCGGTGGGCGTGGACAAGATGACGTTCGCCCCGGTCAGCAGCTCGATCACCGCCTCCTCCTGGGCCGGGTAGAGCGAGATGCCCTGCTCCGTCACCCACGTCGTGAACGCGTCGAGCAGCTCGTCGGGGTCGGCGGACGCCTCGGACGCGGGCAGGAGGTCGGTGAGAGTCATCGTGCCCATCGTCCCCTACGCAACCTGGGACGTGTGAACCCGGCGCTCAGCGGGCACGGTTCGAGGCATGAGCACCCTCAACGCCCTCGTCCTGAACTGCACGCTCAAGCCGGCGCCGACGACGTCGAGCACCGAGACCCTCGGCAACGAGCTGATCGAGGCCTTCCGCGAGCACGACGTGAAGAGCGAGATGGTCCGGATCGTCGACGAGCGGGTGAAGTTCGGCGTCCAGACCGACGAGGGTGACGGGGACGGCTGGCCGGCGATCCGGGAGAAGATGCTCGCCGCGGACATCCTCGTGATCGCCACGCCGATCTGGATGGGCCAGCCCTCGGCGGTCTGCAAGATGGTGCTCGAGCGCCTCGACGCCGAGCTCGGCGAGAGCGACGACGAGGGTCGGATGCTGACCTACGGCAAGGTCGCCGGGGTCGCAGTCGTCGGCAACGAGGACGGCGCCCACCACGTCAGCGCGGAGGTCTTCCAGGCGCTGAACGACGTCGGCTTCACGATCCCTGCCAACGGCGTCACGTACTGGGTCGGTGAGGCGATGCAGGCCACCGACTACAAGGACAAGCAGCCGCGGCCGGAGAAGACCGCGCAGACCACGAAGACCCTGGCGGCGAACGCTGCGCACCTGGCACGGCTGCTCGCGAGGGAGCAGTACCCCGCCGGCTGACCACAGCGGCGGATCGGCCCGGGGACAGGGTGAATGGCCCCCGCCGGCGGGGGTACGAGTGCTTCACCGCACCCACAGACCCCGGCGCGGAGTCCGAGCACGTCCCGCAGCTCCAGACAATCGGAAAGGTACGGGGGAAATGACTGGACCAAGCAACACGAACGGCCCGCGGAGCAGGCCCCCGGGTGAGAGCGAGCTCACCGCACAGCTGATCACCGCCGCAGGCGACGCAGCCGGCCACCTCAGCCAGGAAGAGGTCGACCGGATCCTCGGCGTCCGTCCACAGAAGGACGAGGACGAGGCCTGAGAACGCTCAGGCGTCGAGCACGACGACCTTGACCGGCGCGTCGGAGTTGACCGCGAAGCCGCCCCGGTTCCAGCCCGGCTCGAGCGGCTGCACCCGCCCGGTCTCGTCGTGGGCCCTGGCGCGGAGCACGTGCTCCCCGGGGACGGCGTCCCACGTCGTCGTGAACCGCCGCCAGGCGTAGGCGTCCTTGGCATCCTCGAGGTCGGCCGACCACCAGGTTGTTCCGTCGTCGGCGCTGACCTCGACCCGGGTGACGGGACCCCAGCCGGACCAGGCCCGCCCCTCGAGCGCGTGCGAGCCCCGTCGCAGGACGCGCGTGCGGCTCATGAAGTCGGGGTCCCCGGGAGGGACGAGCAGCGCGCGCGGCTCGATCCGGGTGACCGGGACACCCTCCTCCTCCGGGTCCTGCCTGAGGACGTAGGACACCGTGTTCTGGTAGCCGTCGAAACGGTGGTCGATCACCTCGATGTCGCGCAGCCACTTCACGTGCGCCATGCCGTACCACCCCGGCACCACGAGCCTGACCGGGAAGCCGTGCTGCGGCGGCAGCGGCTGACCGTTCATCTCGTAGGCGACCAGAACCTCCGGCGCGGTGGCCTCAGCCAGGCTGAGCCCGCGGCGGTAGTCGTCCTCCACGCCGCGCTCGACCCCGTGGTCGGCACCTGAGAAGACGACGTCCACCCCGTCACCGGTCACCCCGGCGTCCGCAAGCAGGTCCGCCAGCCGCACCCCCGTCCAGACCGCGGTGCCCACCGCCCCGGTGAGCCAGGGCTGGCTGACGGGCCGCGGGTTCAGCAGCGCGCGGCCGTTGCCCGCACACTCGAGGGTGACCCGCTCGCTGTGACGTGGCATCTCCTGCAGCGTCTCGAGGTCGATGGTCACCGGGTTCTCCACGCAGCCGTGGATGTCGAGCTGCCAGGCGTCCGCATCGACGTACGGGATGTCGTAGTGGACGAGCACGTAGTGCAGCCCCGGCGGCGTGACGTCGTACCTCAGCGCCTCCAGCGGCATCGCATGGTTGCGCGAGGCGAGCGCCAGCTCCTCCAAGGAGATGGCCTCGTCCGGCTCGGCGATCCGTGCCTGCGTGCTGATGTCGTCAATCGTCTGGCTCATCGCTCCCACCTCGCCCCTCAGGCTCGCACCGGACCGACGACGGCACAACAGCCCGATCGGACGTGGCTCGTGACCCGATCGCGCCCGGTAGCCTGCCCGCGTGAGGACAGCGGGGATGATGCGCACGCGGCGAGCCGTCGAGGGGCTGACCCCCGGCTACTTCGCCCTCGTCATGGCGAGCGGCATCATCTCCGTGGGCCTGGAGCTCGAGGGGGTCCGGAGGCTGTCGCTCCTGCTGCTCGGCGCCTGCGTCGCGGCCTTCGTCGTCCTGCTCGGGCTGACGGTGTGGCGCTTCGTGGCCTTCCGCGCAGCGGTCAACGAGGACTTCATGGATCCCCGCCGCGCGTTCGGCTTCTTCACCTTCGTCGCCGGGACCAACGTGCTCGGTGTCCGCCTCGGGATGGAGGGGTATCACGAGGTCACCGCCGCGCTGCTGGTGCTGTCGGGCCTGGTCTGGCTGGTCCTCGGGTACGTCGTGCCGTGGACCGCCGTCCTGGGGCGCGAGGAGCGGCCGGTCGTGGTCACGGCGAACGGCACGTGGTTCATCTGGGTCGTCGCGAGCCAGTCCGTGGCGGTCGCCGCCGCGTCGATCGAGCCGGTCTTCGACGCCGGCCGGCGCGAGCTGGCCCTGCTGGCGGTGATGTCCTGGTCGGTCGGGGTGTTCCTCTACGCGGCCGCCGGCATCTTCGTCTCCCTGCGCCTGATGCTCTACCCGTTCGGGCCCGAGGAGCTCACGCCGCCGTACTGGGTGTCGATGGGGGCACTCGCGATCACCGTCCTCGCCGGCGCAAGGATCGTCGAGATGGCCGACGCGCCCATGGTGGCCGCGACCCGTGACCTGATCGCCGGCCTCGCGGTGGTCTTCTGGGCGTTCGCGACCTGGCTGTTCCCGGTGCTGATCGCGGCCGGCTGGTGGCGTCACGTCGCGCGGAGGGTCCCGCTGCGGTACGAGGCGACCCTCTGGAGCATCATCTTCCCGCTCGGCATGTACGCCGTGGCCGGAATCTACCTCGGCCAGGCCGACAACCTCCCGGTCGTCGGCCTCGTCGGCCGGGTCGAGCTGTGGGTTGCTCTGGGCGCCTGGTTCGTCGTGGCGGCGGCGATGACCCGGCACGTCGTGCGCACCGTCGTCAGGGGCTGACCGGCAGGCGTCAGGCAGGATGTCGCCATGGAACTCGACGTCGAGCGCATCCGCTCCTCCTTCCCCGCTCTCCAGCTCGGGGTGGCCCACTTCGACGGCCCCGGCGGCACCCAGGTCCCCCGCGAGGTCGCCCGGGCGGTCGCCGACACGTTGACCTGCGGCATCTCCAACCGGGGCACGGTCACCGCGGCGGAGCGCCGTGCGGACGCGGTCGTCGAGGGCGCCCGGTCCGCGATCGCGGACCTGGTCGGGGGTACGGCGGACGGCGTCGTGTTCGCCCGATCCATGACCCAGGTGACCATGGACCTCGCCCGGGCACTGGCCAAGCAGTGGGGAACCGGAGACGAGGTGGTCGTGACCCGCCTCGACCACGACGCGAACATCCGGCCCTGGGTGATCGCCGCGGAGCGGGTCGGGGCCACCGTGCGTTGGGCGGAGTTCGACAAGGAGACCGCCGACCTCACCGTGGACCACGTGCGCGCGCAGCTGTCCGACCGGACGCGGCTCGTCGCGGTCACCGGCGCGTCCAACATCCTCGGCACCCGGCCCGACATCCCCGCGATCGCCGAGGCGGTCCACGGCGTCGGAGCCCTGCTTCACGTCGACGGGGTGCACCTGACGCCCCATGCGCCGATCGACATGGTCGCCATGGGTGCCGACTTCTACGTCTGCTCGCCGTACAAGTTCCTCGGCCCCCACCTCGGCGCCCTCACCGCCTCGCCCGACCTGCTCGGGCACGTGGTGCCGGACAAGCTGCTGCCCTCGAGCGACGCGGTGCCGGAGCGGTTCGAGCTCGGCACGCTGCCCTACGAGCTGCTCGCCGGCACCACGGCCGCGGTCGAGTTCATCGCCGGCATGGCCTCCGATGCACCGGACCGCCGCGGCCGGTTGCTCGAGTCGATGCGGGCGGTCGAGGCCTTCGAGGACGAGCTGTTCGCGCGCCTGCACCGCGGGCTGGCCTCGGTCGACGGCGTCACCCTGCACGGCTCGCCGCTGCACCGGACACCCACAGCGCTCTTCTCGGTGGAGGGCCGTTCCCCCGTCGAGGTGTACGCAGCGCTGGCCGAGCGTGGCGTGAACGCTCCCGCCAGCCACTTCTACGCGATCGAGGCGGTGCGCTGGATGGGCCTCGGCGACGAGGGCGCGGTCCGGGCGGGCCTCGCCTCCTACACGAACGCCGACGACGTGGACCGGCTGCTCACCGCCGTGCAGGAGGTTGCCCGGTGAGCGTCGGGGGGAACCACCCAGCGAGCCGTGGCGTGCTGGTCACCGGCGCCTCCCGGGGGATCGGGCGGGCCATCGCGCGCACCTTCGCCGAGGCCGGCGACCGGGTGGCCGTGCACTTCGGCCGCTCCCGGGACCTCGCCGAGGAGGTCGTCGCCGAGCTGCCCGGCGAGGGGCACGTGACCGTTCAGGCCGACATGGCCGACGCCGACGAGGTGCGCGCCGCGGTGGACACCGCGGCGGAGCGGCTCGGCGGTCTCGACGTGCTGGTCAACAACGCCGGGATCTTCCTCGCACACCCGCCGCTGGAGACGTCCTACGACGAGTGGCAGGAGGCCTGGGCGCGGACCCTCGCCACCAACCTCACGGGTGCCGCCAACGCCACCTTCTGCGCGATCCCGCACCTGCTGAAGGCAGGTGGGGGTGCGGTCGTGAACGTGTCGAGCCGCGGCGCGTTCCGTGGCGAGCCGAACAACCCGGCCTACGGCGCCTCGAAGGCCGGCATGAACGCCTTCACCCAGTCGATGGCCCTCGCCCTCGCACCCCACGACATCCGGGTGGCCGCGGTCGCGCCGGGCTTCGTGCAGACCGAGATGGCCCGCGAGGTGCTCGACGGCCCGGGCGGCGACGCGGTCCGGGCACAGTCGCCGTTCGGCCGGGTCGCGAAGCCCGAGGAGGTCGCCTCGGCGGTCTTCTGGCTGGCGTCGGAGGGCGCGCGGTTCTCCACGGGCACGATCATCGACGTGAACGGCGCGTCCTACCTGCGCAGCTGAGTCAGCGTGGGTCGGCCATCAGCATGAAGGCGACCCGCCCGCGACGTTGCCGTCGGCCTTGAAGGTCGCGTAGCCGGTGCCCGGCAGGTCGTCGTACTCGAGGCCGAGGACGGCGTTGTAGAACTGCTTGTTCTGGTCCCAGGCACGCGACATGTTCTCGTTCCATGTCACGGACCCGGGCCCGTTGGCCAGCTCGAAGCCGGTGTGGGACAGCCCCTGCCAGAACCCCACGACCGCACCCCCGGGGTCGGCGACGAGCGCCATCCGGCCGCGGTCGCCTACGTCGATCGGCTCGGTGAGCATGGTCCCGCCGGCCTCACGTGCCCTGGCCAAGGTGGCGTCGAGGTCGTCGGTGGCGAGGTACGTGGTCCACGCGCTGGGCTGGCCGGCGTCCAGGGCCGGCATGATGCCGGCGACGACGTGCCCGTCCTTCGTGCAGCTCGCGTATCCGTGGAGGTCCTCAGGGCCACGCTCGACCTCCCAGCCGAACAGCGTCCCGTAGAAGGTCCGGGCCCGGTCGAAGTCGGGCACGGAGAGGTCCACCCAGCACGGCGTCCCCTCGGGCCAGCGCTGGTCTCGCGTGTGGTCATCGCTCTGCCTCCTACGTGGTCGGGTCCGACGTACCCGCTCTCACGGGATGACCAGGAGCTTCCCCGTGGTACGGCGGCCCTCGAGGTCGTCGTGTGCACGGCGGGCGTCGTCGAGCGGGTAACGTCCGCCGACCCGCACGTCGAGGGCACCCGAGGCGACCTGCCCCAGGACGGACTCGGCTCGCATCAGCAGCTCCTCGCGGCCGACGATGTAGTGGGTCAGGGTCGGCCGGGTGAGGAAGAGCGAGCCCTTGCGGTTCAGGACCTGAGGGTCCAGAGGCGGCACCGGCCCGCTGGAGGCGCCGAAGAGCACCATCATCCCGCGGGTCACCAGGCAGTCGAGGCCGGCGTCGAAGGTGGTCTTGCCGACCCCGTCGTAGACCACGTCGACTCCCCTGCCGTCGGTCAGCCTGCGCACCTCCGGGACCAGGTCCACCTCGGTGTACCGGATCACCTCCGCCGCACCGGCTCCGCGCGAGAGCTCGGCCTTCTCCTCGGTCGAGGTGGTCGTGAGGACGCGCACGCCCTTGGCCGCGAGCATCTGGGTGAGCAGCAGGCCGACGCCGCCGGCGCCGGCGTGCACCAGCGCCGTCTGCCCCGACTGCGCCGGGAACGTGGACTCGCACAGGTAGTGCGCGGTCATCCCCTGGAGCATCACGGCCGCGGCCAGCTCGAGGTCCATGTCGTCGGGCACGGGGACCGCTCGCTCGGCGGGCAGGGCGACCTGCTCGGCGTACCCGCGCCCGTCGACCTGCGCCCAGGCGACCCGGTCTCCGACGGAGACGTCGGTCACCCCACTGCCGACCTCCGCGACGGTCCCTGCCCCTTCGGACCCGACCACGAACGGCAGGTCCTTCGGGTACAGGCCCTCGCGCTGGTAGGTGTCGATGAAGTTGACGCCTGCTGCGGCGACGTCAACGAGGACCTCGTCCGGGCCGGGCCGGGGTGTGTCCAGGTCACGGACCAGGAGCTTGTCGGAACCACCGGTCTCCTCGACGACTACTGCGCGCACATCTCCTCCTAGGTGTTGTCCCGTGGCCGCGGGATCGCAGCGACGCACCGGCGCTCGAACGCTCGTTGCCGCCTCCACCGTTGCAGAAGCCCGGGTGCTCGGCCTAGCCCCGTCCGCTCCGGCGCCTCCTCGACGGCGAACGCGTCGCCGTCCCAGTGACCCCGGTAGCGCCACTGCGACCACTGCTCGAGGTCGGGAAAGGACGCGTCCTGTCCGAAGAGCACGGCGGCGCCCGGCGGTGGCGCGGTCCCGAGCACGTCGAGCCCGAGCCGCGGCTGCGTGTGTGCCCGGACCCCCGCCGCACGTACGACGGGCGAGGCGTCGTGCACCACGACGAGCAGGTGGTCGTGCGAGGCGGTCCGCGGGGCGAGCGGCTCCACGGCGTCGACGTCGACCTCGACGACGAGCCGCGGCAGGTACCACCAGTGCTCGCGCATGAGCAGCGGCGAGTCGGCGAAGACACGGGAGGGCGGGTAGCGGCGCAGCTCCTGCGTCACGAGCTCGGTCAGATAGAGGTCGCCGCTCGCGTCCTCGACCAGGCGTGGGCGTCCCGTCATCAGCATCGGGCGGAACGTCGTACCGGTGGACCTGGTCTCGTGCAGGGCGAGCGACACCTGGGGAGCCTGCGCGACCTCCCTCGCGACCGCCTCGTCGGCGTAGGTGAACGCAAGCGCGGGACGGTCGTCGTGGACGAGCGCCACGACCCCCCGCACCCGGGGCCTGCCACCGGCATCGACCCACGCGACCACGCCGAGCGAGGAGCCATGGATCTCCTGTGCGACGTCGACCGCCACCACCTCCGAGATCTGTCTAGACCGCAACGTCACAGTTCAGGGGACATTCCGAGACCGGTAGTTGAGACCTACATCACATTATCGGAATAGTGGCAAATGCGAACTACCCGCGCGGTCAACCGTGCCCGCGGGGACTCTCGGAAGGAGCACACCCGTGCCTGCCATAGCTGTCGCTGCAGTGGTGGGAGTCCTGTTCTTCCTGGGCTACCGCTACTACTCGGCGTTCCTCGCCGACCGTATCTACGCGCTCGACCCGGCCTTCGTCACACCAGCGCACCAGTTCAACGACGGCATCGACTTCGTGCCGACGAACAAGCACGTCGTCTTCGGCCACCACTTCACCTCTGTCGCCGGCGCCGCCCCGATCGTCGGACCCGCGATCGCGGTGTTCTGGGGATGGGGGCCCGCACTGGCCTGGATCGTCCTCGGCACCATCTTCGCCGCGGGTGTCCACGACTTCGGCGCGCTGGCGGTGTCCTTGCGCCACCGCGCCAAGAACATCGGCACCATCGCCCAGGACGTGATCAGCAACCGGGCTCGCACGCTCTTCCTGCTGATCATCTTCTTCCTGCTGACGCTGGTGAACGCCGTGTTCGCGGTGGTGATCGGCACGCTCTTCGTGGCCAACCCCGGAGCGGTGATCCCGATCGTGGTCGAGATCCCGCTGGCGATCTTCATCGGCCAGTACATCTACAAGACCCGGTCCGCCGCCCTCGTGCCCTCGCTGCTCGGCGTCGTGGGGCTCTACCTGCTCATCTGGGTGGGCCAGCAGGTGCCGATCGACCTCGCGCCGATCGCCGAGCCGCTGGGCATGGATGCCCGGACCCTCTGGGTGATCCTGCTCTTCGCCTACACGTTCGTGGCCTCCCGGCTGCCCGTGTGGATGCTGCTGCAGCCGCGTGACTACATCAACAGCCACCAGCTGTTCATCGCGCTCGGCGTGATCGGCCTGGGCATGCTGGTCGGCTGGAACACGATCGTGGCGCCGGTCGTCAACGACGTCCCGGCCGGCTCGCCGTCGATCTTCCCGTTCCTGTTCATCACGATCGCCTGCGGCGCGATCTCCGGCTTCCACTCCCTGGTCTCCTCCGGCACGACCGCCAAGCAGATCGACAAGGAGACCGACGCGCGGTACGTCGGCTACATGGGTGCGGTCGGGGAGGGGAGCCTCGCCACGGGCGCCGTGCTCGCCGCCACCGCCGGTGTCGCCGCGACGCGCGCCGACTGGGACGCCCTCTACCCCGACTACAGCACCGCGTCCGGCGGCGCGGTGGGCAACTTCGTCAACGGGGTCGGCGAGTTCGCCAGCAACCTCGGCATCCCGCTCGACCTGGCGATCATCTTCGCGGCCGTCGTGGTCATCTCGTTCGCGGCGACCACGATGGACACCGGGGTCCGTCTCCAGCGCTACATCGTGCAGGAGATCGCCGAGCTCGCCGGCTGGCACTCGCTGGCCCGCAACCTCACCCTGGCCAGCCTCGTCGCGGTCGCCGTGCCGTTGGCGATGGCGCTGATCCCGGGCGGTGGCGACGCCGGCTACACCTTCGGCGTGCTGTGGCGGCTGTTCGGTACGACGAACCAGCTCACCGCCGGTCTCGCGCTGACCGTCATCGCGGTCTGGGTGCTGCGGATGAAGCGGAACCCGATCCCCGCGGTGATCCCGCTGGTGTTCCTCCTGACGATGACCACCTGGGCGCTGTTCAGCCAGTTCTGGGACTTCGTCCAGGCTGACGGCTGGAGCGAGCGGTTCGTCCTCGCCCCGCTCGACGCGATCATCTTCGTCCTGGCGATCTGGCTGATCATCGAGGCTGCCACGGCCCTGCGCCGCGGTGGGCGCCGTACCTACGACGAGATGGGCAGCCCCGTCGGCGACGAACCGGGGACGACGGTTCGGTGAGCCTGCGCGTCGTGCTCGTGCGGCCGTGGACCGACGCCCACGGCGGCACCGGCTGCTGCAGCGGCGATGCCCGGGACGGCATCTGCTTCGACGGCCGGGTCGACGGCCCGCGCGAGCACGACGCGGAGGTGGGTGTGGTCGCGCAGGCCTACCTCCGCCTACGGGACGAGCTGCCCGGAGTGGACGTCCAGATCGTCGGGGCGAACAACACCGCCTACCTGCTGCCCTCCGTCTTCCGGTCGGTCAGCCGACGGCGCGGCCGTCTCGCGGCGCTGCGTGAGCTGAACCGCGCGACGACCGCGGGCTCCGTTCTCGTCGACGGCGAGCGGGTCGGTGACGTGCTCGACCTGGGCCCGGACGGCGTAGTCGCGGAGGTACGCCGCCGGGCCGAGGCCCTCTCCCGCTGACCGTCGTCCGGTCAGTTGTTGGGCGGGGCCGAGGAGATCGCCTCGACCAGGTCGCCGATCTTCTCCTCGGGGAGGTTCCTCGCCACGTCGGCCTGACTGACGATGCCGATCAGCTTGTGCCCGTCGATCACCGGCAGCCGGCGCACGCCGTGCTCGCGCATCGTGCGCAGGATCTCCTCGACGGAGTCGTCGGCGCCGATGGTGACCGGCTTGCCCTCCGCGAGCTCCTCGACCTTCACGCGGCTGGGGTCCCTGCCCTCAGCAACCACGCGCACCGTGATGTCACGGTCGGTGACCATCCCGTGGAGTCGGTCGTCGTCCCCACAGATCGGCAGCGCGCCGACGTCGAGGTCCCGCATCTTCCGGGCCGCGTCCGTGAGGGACTCGGTGGTGGAGGCGCACTCGGGGCTTCCGGTCATGATCTCTCGCGCAGTCTTCACGGTTCCTCCCGTGTCTCGGACAGATCCTTCGCCGGGGACGTACCCACCGCGCGACGTGTGAACGCGCTCGTCCCCCGGCCTCGCGACCGGAGATCGCCCGGTTTCTCCCCTTGCGTACGGCGTGCAGCAGCGGATGATTCGAAGTGCGGGGGATGTGGTGCTCTGGAACCAGAGGAGGTCCACTCATGACGCAGCGCCACGAGCTCCGCTGGGGAGGATTCGCCGGAATCGCCTTCCTCGTGCTGGCCGTCCTGGCCGCCGTACTCCCCGGCATCCCCCCACGCGTGACAGCCACCGAGGACACGATCACGTCCTACGTGGCAGACGGTCGCAGCCAGATGCTGCTCGCCGCGATTCTCTACGCGGCCGCAGCTGGGCTGGTGATCTGGTTCGCCGCGGCGTTCGCCGAGGCGATCAGGGAACGCGACGAACGCAGTGATGTCCACCTCGCGATCCTCGCCGGCTCGGTGCTGATCGGAGCCGCGCTGTTCGTCTACGGCGCGGCGATGGGAGTCCTGGCCTACGGGGTCGAGACCGTCGAGGCGGCGACGATCGTCGCGCTCTACCAAGGCACGATGGTCCTCAACGTCCTGCTCGGCTTCGCGGCCGCACTTCCCCTGGCCGCGGCGGGGATCGGCGTGCTCCGCACCCACCTCATGCCCGACTGGCTCGGGTACATCGCGCTGGCCGCGGCCGCCGTCTCCGGACTGGCTGCGTTCAGCATCTTCTTCGACTCGGGAACCTACGCACCGGGCGGCTCGGTGATGCCGTTCGTGTCCCTGACGGCCGGCGGCATCTTCGTCGCCTGCGCCAGCGTGTTCATGGTGCGTGAGCACCTTCCCGAGGTGGCGCCGATGGCGATGCCCCAGGCCTGAGAGCCGTTCCGCGGCGGCACGACAGTGACCGGCTGTCGTGCCGCCGGCGTCTGATCAGCCGACCGGCTCCTGGGGGAGGTTCAGAGACTCGGCGAGGGTGTGCTGGAGCCGGCGCCAGTTCCGGGACCAGGCCTCCACCGGCTTGAGCGACGACTCGAGGACCTCGAGCTGGTGGTCGAGGGCGGACAGCTCGGCCTGGAGAGCCTGGATGCTGAGCCGCTTGGCATGGACCTCCTCGATGAGCACGTCCAGCTCCGCGGTGAGCGGCGGTGCCTGCTCGGCGAGCTGGCGCAGGGAGGACAGCATCCGGTTCACCGCCGACGGCACCGGCTCGGGCACCCGGCCGAGGGCCTCGCCGCCGACGTTGGCCATCAGCTCGGTGAGAGCGCGCGTGCGGTCCAGGAAGACGTCGATGGTCGCCTGCAGCATCCCGTGGCCGGGGTCGTGCTTGGGGTTCGTGGTGCTCGTGCGTCGGGCCATGGCTCGATCGTCGCCCAGCAGACGGGCGACCCGGCAGGGCCGGAGGTCCCGCGGCGCGGACGGTCAGGCCGACTTGGGCGACGCGTTCCCGGTCTCGGACGGGTTGGTGCAGCTGCCGTCCCGTGACTCGTAGACGTGCCCGCCGGGAGCGCCGGCGTCGTGGGGGTCCGTCCGCGTGCACCGGGTGCCCGTCGGGTCGTCCCACATGTGATGCGTACAGATCATCCTGTCACCTTGCTTCGTCTGCGCTGAGCCTCTGCGCCTACGTCAACGATGTCGCGGTGGTGCCCGGCGCCACAGGGCCGGAGGTCCTCACGGCGGCCGCCGGGCGACCTAGTCCGGCTCCGCACATGGCTAGCTCGGAGCCTCGGACGGGTTGGTGCAGCTGCCGTCGCGCGACTCGTAGACGTGGCCGCCCGAAGCGGACGGGTCGTGCGGGTCGTGCCGGGTGCACTGAGGCCCGTTCGGCTCGTCCCACATGTGATGCGTGCAGTTCATGGCATCCCCCTTGTTCCCTCCTTCGAGTGTTACACCGAGCACCGACAGGTTCGGGGATATCCACAGAAGGTGTTTCGAGCGGTCATGGGGTGCCGGGCGGAGGGACCCCGGGGTCTTTACGGATCGGGCATCCGAGGCGCATGCTGCCATTCCACACATCGTGAACCCTGGGGGGATCATGCACTCCAAGCTCTTCCGGCTCCTCGCCGCTCTCGTTCTCACAGCGGCCATGGCGGGTGCCACTGCTGCGCCCGCGTCAGCGGTCACCGGCGGTACGCCGGACACCGAGAACCGGTACTCGAACGTCGGGATGATCGTCTTCTACGACGACGGTGGTCGCTACCGCTGCACCGCGACGCTGATCGCGCCGACCCTGCTCCTGACGGCGGGCCACTGCACCTTCGGCACCGACGGCAAGACGTTGGTCACGTTCGAGCCCGTGGTCGACGAGCAGCCACCGCTGAGCATCCCGGTCGCCGAGAACCCTGACGACGGCTACACCGAGCAGGAGCTCCGGAGGGCCGGCTACACCTTCGGCACGGCGTACACGCACCCCGAGTACTCGAACTTCACCGACATGGACAGCTGGAACGACGTCGGCGTGGTCGTCCTCGACAGCGCCGTCAAGGGCGTCGCGCCCGCGACCGTCGCCGAGCTCGGCACCCTCGACGCGATCCCGACGGCACAGCTCTCCTCGACGATCTTCCGCGCCGTCGGCTACGGCACCGAGGTGCGCAAGGCCGAGTCCGGCCCGCAGAACCCGCAGCCGATGAGCTACCCCGTCATCCGCCGGTACGCCGACATGCCCGGGCAGAAGCTCACGCCGCAGATCCTGCAGACCAACGGCAACGAGAACGACAACCGCGGCACCGGCGGCACCTGCTTCGGCGACTCGGGCGGACCCCTGCTCCACCCGGCCGAGGACGGCGTGATCGTCGGCGTGACGAGCTACGGGTACACCTCGAACTGCCGCTACATCGACGGGTACCAGCGCGTCGACATCCCCGTCGTGCAGGACTGGCTGGCCACCTTCACGGCCGACACGCAGCCCGGGGGGAAGAGCAGGCGCTGACGAGGCGGTCGCGACGCCTGGTGCGGTCAGGGTCCACCTGGTCGTTGTACGGGTTGTCGGAGTAGGTGCGTTCCTCGTCCGTCGTGGGGTCCGAATCTCCCACGATGCGCCGGATCGGGGGGGTCCTGAGGCTCAGTCCTCCGGGCTCCTCCAGGGTGTCAGACAAGCCAGCCTCTCAGGCGCTTCCCGGAGGCAGCCTTCCACGCCTTCTCGAAGTCGGCCCTGGCCTTGGCGATCCGGCTCTCCTCGCGTGTGTGGAGGATCCCGTAGGTGAACGAGGCTCCCGCCGTGGCACTCGAGGTGTCCGCCTGCTCCCGCAGGACCTGTTGGCTCACGGTGCCGTCATGGTGCTCACCGAGCGAGGTCTGCACGCGCTTTGCAGCCTTCACGAAGCGGCGCGCATCCTTCCCGTACAGGGGACGGAGTGGCTCCGCGGCGTACCGCGTGCGCTTCGCCGCCTTGCGAACGGCGTGCAGCCGCAGCGAGCGCTCGGCCGCGTCCTCGACCTCGTCCACGGCCGCAACCCTCTTCCTCAAGCGACTCCAGTCCCTGCGCACGGCCCTCCGCAGGACGTCCTGCGCCTGCTCGTCGGCCGCCGGTGTCAAGGGAGGGTCCGTCGCGAGCTCGTCGAGCCGTTCGAGCAGCGCGAAGTACTGGGGCGACTCCATGGCCTCGAGACATCGCGCGCGGGCCTCGTCGTACCGGGCCGACATCTGTCGCTCGAGCTCCGGGCCCACGTGGCCCTGGACGTTCTCGCTCGGCTCCTCGGAGAGCAGCCGCTGAAGACGTCGACGTATCACCTCGGTGTCCCTGACCTGGCCGAGCGCCTGCGCCAGCCAGCGCAGCTCGTCGCGGACCGGGTCCGTGACGTCGCGGTCCAGCAGCGGTCGGTACGTCGCCAGCGCGCTGCGTAGCCGCCGGAGCGCCACCCTCATGTCGTGCACCGCATGCGGCGCGTCACTCCTGACCAGGGGGTCGAGGCGACGGACCTCCGCCACCTGCTCCCGGAGACGGGCGGACACGACGGCCGCGGCCGGCCCCTTCTTGCGAGGGGACGGCAGATCCGGGGCCGTGCCGTCGTGGACCCGCCCTTCGAGGACACGGTCGAGACGGGATGCCTCGTCGACAGGAGTCCCACCTGCTTCCTCCAGGAGCGGCACGAGTGCGTCGCGCAAGGCACCGTCACCCTCTGCCGGGACGAAGCGCCACTCCGTCCACGTTCTCGTTGCCCCGTCCTCGGCGCCCGCCGGGGTCGCCTCGACGTGGTCCTCCGTCACCTCGCCGAGCAGCCTGCGCCTGGCATCGCGGAGACGGCGGACGTCGCATCGCGAGGTCACGACCGCCACCGGTGCCAGCGAGGCGTCCCGGACGTGTGCCTGCACCAGGGATCGCAACCGCTTGGGGACGGTCTTGGTGGATCGACCGAGCGGCTCGGACACCTCGTGCGAAGAACCGGCGTTGGGCATGCGGAGGCGCCAACCGGGGTCCTCTCCCCCGACGGTGCGGCTGAGTGTGATGCCGCGCCTGCCCAGGGCGAGGTCGGGGGTGTCGAAGTAGGTCGACTCGAGGCGCCTTCTCACCGGCTTCGTCACCGAGGCGACACCGGGCAGCCCCTCCAGCGGTGGGAGCGCGGCGTCGTCGTCTACTTCGTAGGTGTCCACGGATCCCGTGCGCTGAGTCGTCATAGCCCTTTGTACTCCGTCGGGCTTCGACAGCCAACGGGTCACGTCTGCCCTCTGGGTGTGACCCGGTCCTGGACGACCGATCCGCGGGTCACACGTTGAAGCGGAACTCCACGACGTCGCCGTCATGCATGACGTAGTCCTTGCCCTCCATGCGCACCTTGCCGGCGGCCTTGGCGGCGTTCATGGAGCCCGCCTCGACGAGGTCGTCGAAGGAGACCACCTCGGCCTTGATGAAGCCGCGCTGGAAGTCGGTGTGGATCACACCGGCGGCCTCAGGAGCCGTTGCTCCCTTGGGGATCGTCCACGCGCGGGTCTCCTTGGGGCCCGCGGTGAGGTAGGTCTGCAGACCGAGGGTGTCGAAGCCGACCCGGGCGAGCACGTCGAGGCCGGGCTCGTCGATGCCCATCTCCTTCAGCATCTCGCGGGCCTCGTCCTCGTCGCCGAGCTCGACGAGCTCAGCCTCGAACTTCGCGTCGAGGAAGATCGCCTCGGACGGCGCGACGAGGTCGCGCATCTTCTGCTTCAACGCCTCGTCGCCGAGCTCGTCGCTGTCACAGTTGAAGACGTAGATGTAGGGCTTGGCCGTCAGCAGGCTCAGCTCACGCAGCAGCGCCTTGTCGATCTTCGTCGCGATGATCGGCGTGCCCGACTCCAGCGCCTCCTTGGCCTCCTTCACCGCGGCGAGGACGGCGGCGGTCTCCTTCTTCAGGCGCGCTTCCTTCTCCAGGCGGGGCAGGGCCTTCTCGACCGTCTGGAGGTCGGCGAGCATCATCTCGGTCTGGATCGTCGAGATGTCGTTGGCCGGGTTCACCTCGCCCTCGACGTGGGTGACGTCCTCGTCGCGGAAGACCCGCGTCACCTGGCAGATCGCAGCGGACTCGCGGATGTGGGAGAGGAACTTGTTGCCCAGACCCTCGCCCTCTGAGGCGCCACGGACGATGCCGGCGATGTCGACGAACTCGACGGTCGCCGGGATGACCTTGGCCGAGCCGAAGATCTCCGCGAGCTTGGCGAGACGCTTGTCCGGCACACCGACCACGCCGACGTTCGGCTCGATCGTCGCGAAGGGGTAGTTCGCAGCGAGCACGTCGTTCTTGGTCAGTGCGTTGAAGAGGGTCGACTTGCCCGCGTTGGGGAGACCGACGATTCCGATGGTGAGAGCCACGGGGGGACAGTCTAGGTGTCGTACGTCGACCGACCGAATCGTGCTGACCGGCATCCCGTTGGACGACTAGCCTGTCCTCGTCCTGAGGAGGGTCCATGGAAGAGTCCATCGCCGAACGCCTGGTCGACGCGATCGCCGGGCACGACGCCGCCGCCCTCACGGGAGTGCTCGCGCCCGACGTCGACTTCCGCGGCCTGACGCCTGGCCGGTTCTGGGAGGCGCACAGCCCCGACGAGGTCGTCGACGTCGTCCTCGGGCACTGGTTCGCGGAGAGCGACCACATCGACGAGGTCACGTCCGTCGAGCACGGCGACGACGTCGGGGACACGCACCGTCTCGCCTACCGGTTCGATATCACGAACCCGGCCGGCTCCTCCACGGTCGAGCAGCAGGTCTACTACCGGACGACCGACGGCCACCTGTCGTACCTACGCGTGGTCTGCTCGGGCTTCCGACCTCGCCCGGAGGCCGCCTCCTAGAGTGGCCGCGTGCGTATTGCGACCTTCAACGTCAACTCCATCCGCTCCCGGATCGACCGGGTCGAGGCCCTCCTGAAGCGTCACGACATCGACGTGCTCGCGATCCAGGAGACCAAGGCTCGCGACGACCAGTGGCCGGTGATGGGTCTCGAGGCCATGGGCTACGAGGTTGCGACCCACGGCTACGACCAGTGGAACGGGGTCGCGATCGTCAGCCGCGTCGGGTTGTCCGACGTACGACGGGGCGTCGACGACCTTCCGCAGTGGGGCGAGCCGATGGCCTCGGAGGCACGGGCGCTGGGGGCCACCTGCGGCGGTGTCCAGGTGTGGTCGCTGTACGTGCCCAACGGGCGCAAGCCCGGCGACCCGCACTTCGTCTACAAGCTCGCCTGGCTCGAGAGGCTCCGCGCGGCCGCGCACGGCTGGCTCGAGAAGGACCCCTCGGCACAGATCGCGTTGACCGGCGACTGGAACATCGCCCCCTTCGACGAAGACGTCTTCGACATCTCGCGCTTCGTGAACAGCACCCACGTCACCCCCGAGGAGCGCGCGGCCTTCCGCGCCTTCCTGGACTGCGGGTACGTCGATGTGGTGCGCCCGCACGCCCCCGGGCCCGACGTGTACACGTACTGGGACTACTACCGGGAGCGGTTCGAGCGGAACCGGGGCATGCGCATCGACTTCATCCTCGGCTCGCCCGCGCTCGCCCAGCGCGTGACCGGGGCGCTGATCGACACCGAGGAGCGGGCCGGCAAGGGCGCGAGCGACCACGCGCCGGTGATCGTCGAGCTCGCGGACTGACCGGTCAGCGACAGACCTTCCGGAACCGGACCGTCGTCCTCGTCCGGAAGACATGGTTCCATCTCGGCCCCCACCGTCGGCACGCGCTCGTCCCACGCCAGCCTGTCGCCGCCCAGGTCCCGGCGCGGCAGCGGCCATCCGGACCAGCTGCCGGAGTACGGATGCCCCGGGGAAGGGAGCACCCAGGAGCCGACGACGCGGATCCCCGGACCGGTGACGAGCTCCAGGGACTCGATCTCGATCGGGGCGGAGGTCTCGTAGGGGTCGTCGCCGTAGGTGAGGTCGCGGATCCTGTTCAGCGAGCTGTCGACGCAGGCCGTGCCGCTGTCGTCGATGCGCGCGAACATGGTCCGTTCCACCCCATACCGGATGGTTCGCGGCACAGCGCGCCATTGGCCGAAACTGTCGGTGCTCGGCAGCACGATGGTTGCCATGGAACTCAGCACCGTCCTCACCCTCCTGGCCGTCCTCCTCGTCGGCGTCGCGCTCGGCGTCCTGGTCGGCGTGCTCTGGGCCCGCAGCCGGGGCGACGGCGACTCGTCCGCCCGCCTCGAGATCGAGGCGCGCGCCGCCGACCGCGCGGTGGTCAAGGACGGGCTGGAGCGGCTCCACGAGCAGATGCGGGCCCTCGAGGACCAGCGCGTGTCGTGGCAGAGCCAGCTGCGACAGCAGGTCGAGGACGTGCGTCACTCCACGGACACGCTGCGCCGGGAGACCGCCGCTCTGTCCACGGCGCTGCGCAAGCCGCAGGTGCGTGGCCGGTGGGGCGAGCTCCACCTGCGTCGAGCGGTCGAGCTGGCCGGGCTGGTCTCCCGCTGCGACTTCGCCGAGCAGGTCTCCGTTCGCCACGAGGACGCCCTCCTGCGGCCCGACCTCGTCGTCAACCTCGCGGGCGGCAAGAGCGTCGTCGTCGACGCCAAGGTGCCGCTCGACGCCTTCCTCGACGCCACCGGGGCGGACTCCGACGAGGAGCGCGACGCCCACCTGTCCCGGCACGCCCGTCAGCTCCGCCAGCACGTCGACACGCTCGGCGCCAAGGCCTACTGGCGATCGCTGCCGGCGACCCCCGAGTTCGTGGTGCTCTTCGTCCCCGGGGAGTCCTTCCTGTCGGCCGCGTTGGAGGCCGAGCCCGGACTCCTGGAGTACGCCGCGTCGCGCCAGGTCGTGCTCTCCACCCCCACGACGCTGATCGCGCTGCTGCGCACGGTGGCCTACGCGTGGACCCAGGAGGCGCTGGCCGACAAGGCCCGCGACATCCACACGCTCGGGCGTGAGCTGTACGACCGCCTCGGGGTGATGGGAGGTCATCTCGACAGGCTCGGCCGATCCCTGACCGCCGCCGTGACCAGCTACAACAAGGCGGTCGGATCGCTCGAGACCCGGGTGCTCGTGTCCGCACGGAGGTTCACCGAGATGGAGGTGTCCGACGTCGAGCTCTCCTCCCCTGCCCCGGTGACGGAGGCGGCGCGCCCGCTCAGCGCTCCCGAGCTGCTCGACGCCGTCGCCGAGGAGCGTCCGGAGCTCGGCCCCGCGGCGGGGCTTCCTCCGGCGCGTCGCGAGCAATCCGCCTGAGGTCGCCCTAGTTTGGGGGCGTGAGCCAGACGACTGCTCGTGCGCGCACCGGCGGTGCGGCGCGCACGCTGTGGGACGAGGGCCGGCAACCGGGCCGTCTGGTCGTCGCGCTCTCGACGCTCGCTGCGGCGGCGCTCGCCTGGCTGAACATCGGACTCGCGGGCCGGCTGTCGCTCTTCTTCGACCTCAGCTTCGTCGTGCTGTGCCTCGTCGCGGCCCTGGCGGTGCGCCCGCGCGACTTCTTCGTGGTGGGCGTGATGCCCCCGCTGCTCATGCTCGGGGTGGTCTCGATGCTGGCCGTCGTGGCTCGGGGCACGGTCGCCGACGAGGTCGACAGCGTCGTGCAGGCAGTGGTCTCCGGGCTCGCCCACCACGCGGGTGGGCTCGTCGCCGGCTACGCGACCACGTTGGGTGTGCTTGCCCTTCGACAGGTGGCGCTGCGCAGCTCCGGCCGGATCCGCGGTCTGGCCTGACCCGTCGCCGGCCGGGTCACAGGTCCGCGGTCACAGCACGCGGCCCGGCATCACGACGCGGGGGCGGTCCGTCGTACACCGTCGCGGCGGCGTCCTCGACGAGAGGCTGCACGCGGCCGCTGGCGACCCAGGTCAGGCGGCCGTGCACGGACACCAGCGTCTGCCGGCCGCGGCGGGTGACCCGGCGGCCGTAGGTCTTGGCGACGAAGGAACGGTCCCCCAGGGTGACGAGGGCCAGCCGCGGCTCCATGACGTCGACGGGGGTGCGCTCGGCCCGAGGGGCTCCGAAACGGTTGACGGTCTCGGCGAAACGGACCGGGAAAGCGTGAACAGTCATGGCCGACCTGTCTGACGGTGGTGCCTCGGCCGTTGCTCGACCGCGCGTGACACCTACCCAGCACCGGGCCGGTCATGCCTGAAAAGTCCGAGTTTCCGTTCGCGTCGGCTCGGCGGGCCGCTAGACCTGGCTTCCGGTCCTCTCCGCGGACCGCATGTCCCGGCGCAGCTCCGGCGGCAACGCGAAGATCAGCGACTCCTCCGCGGTGTGCACGGCCTCGGCGTCGGGGTAGCCCCGCTCCGCGAGGAAGGCCAGCACACCCTCGACGAGGTCGTCAGGGACCGAGGCGCCCGAGGTGACACTCACCCGCTCGACGCCCTCGAGCCATGCCTCGTCGATCTCGCTCGCGTCGTCGACGCGGTGGGCGGCCTTGGCGCCGGCCTCGAGCGCGACCTCGACCAGGCGCACCGAGTTCGAGGAGTTGCCGGAGCCGACGACGATGACGAGGTCGGCTTCGTGCGAGATCTCCTTGATCGCCATCTGGCGGTTCTGGGTCGCGTAGCAGATGTCGTCCGACGGCGGGTCGAGCAGCTCGGGGAACCGTTCACGGATCGCCGCGACCGTCTCGAGGGTCTCGTCGACCGACAGCGTGGTCTGCGACAGCCAGGCGACCTTGGACGGGTCGCGTACGACGATGTTCGCGACGTCGTCGGGGCTCTGCACGAGCTGGATGTGCTCAGGCGCCTCGCCCGCGGTGCCCTCGACCTCCTCGTGGCCGGCATGGCCGATCAGCAGGATGTCGTAGTCCTCGCCGGCGAAGCGGCGGGCCTCGTGGTGCACCTTCGTGACCAGTGGGCAGGTGGCGTCGATGGTCTTGAGCGAGCGCTCCTCGGCCTGCCGGTGCACCTCTGGTGAGACCCCGTGGGCCGAGAACACGACCGTCGCCCCGACCGGGACCTCGTCGAGCTCCTCGACGAAGATCGCGCCGCGGGACTCGAGGTTCGCCACCACGTGCTTGTTGTGGACGATCTGCTTGCGCACGTACACCGGTGCGCCGTACAGGTCCAGGGCCTTCTCGACGGTGATCACCGCCCGGTCGACGCCCGCGCAGTAGCCGCGCGGTGCGGCCAGGAGTACGGCACGCTCGGCGTCGGCCGGGTCCAGGACAGGCGGAATCCCCAGGTCGGTGCTCATGGGCTCCATGGTAGGTGGTCTGCCTTAGGGTTCCAGGCGTGGCCATGCAGACCTCCCCCGAGCACCCGGCGCCCGTCCGGCAGATCGCGATGGCGATCTCCGGCTGGATCGACCGGCTCGGCGCCGTGTGGGTCGAGGGCCAGATCGCCCAGCTCAACCGCCGCTCGGGCATGAACACCGTGTTCATGACCCTGCGCGACACGGTCGCCGACATCTCGGTCCAGGTGACCGCCTCACGGCAGGTCTTCGACTCGCTCAACCCGCCGGTGGTCGAGGGGGCGAGCGTGGTGGTCTTCGCCAAGCCCTCGTACTACCCCAACCGCGGGACGCTGAGCCTCTACGCCACCGACATCCGCATGGTCGGCCTGGGCGAGCTTCTGGCGCGTCTCGAGCGCCGCCGCCAGCTCCTCGCGGCCGAGGGGCTCTTCGCGCGCGAGCTCAAGCGGAGCCTGCCGTTCCTCCCCCAGACGATCGGGCTGGTCACGGGCGCCCAGTCCGCCGCCGAGCGCGACGTGCTGGAGAACGCCCGCCGTCGCTGGCCCGCCGTCCGGTTCAAGGTGAGGCACGCCTCGATGCAGGGCCCCAACGCCGCGCGCGAGGTGATCGAGGCACTCGGCGCGCTCGACCGCGACCCCGACGTGGACGTGGTGATCATCGCCCGCGGCGGCGGCTCGGTGGAGGACCTGCTGCCGTTCTCCGACGAGGGACTGGTCCGCGCGGTCCACGCGGCGCGCACGACGGTGGTCTCGGCGATCGGCCACGAGCCGGACACCCCGCTGCTCGACCTCGTCGCCGACGTGAGGGCGTCGACCCCCACGGACGCGGCGAAGATGGTCGTGCCCGACGTCGCCGAGGAGATCGACCGGATCGAGCACCTGCGCGACCGCGGCCGGCGGATCATGACCGACTGGCTCGCCCAGCAGCAGCACCAGCTCGACGCGATCCGGGCCCGGCCCAGCCTGGCGAACCCCCGCAGCGGCCTCGACGACCGGTCACGCGAGATCGAGGAGCTGTGTGCGCGCACGAGGCGCACCATCCACCACCGGCTCGAGCACGCGCGCAGCGACCTGGAGCACCAGCTCGCCCGGGCGCGGAGCCTCTCGCCACTCGCGACGCTCGAGCGCGGCTACGCCGTCGTCCAGGACCACGCCGGGCACGTCGTCACCAGCACCGACCAGGTCGAGGCCGGCCAGGAACTCCACATCCGGGTCCGCGACGGCCGGATCCACGCCCGAGCCACGTCCACCACCCCCGAGCCGGTCGTCGAGATCGCCGAAGAGGAGCAGCTCTCATGACGCAGCAGCAGCCCAGCGAAGAGCTCAGCTACGAGCAGGCGCGCGAGGAGCTCGTCGACGTGGTCCGCCGCCTCGAGAGCGGCGGCACCAACCTCGAGGAGTCTCTTGCCCTCTGGGAGCGCGGCGAGAAGCTCGCCCAGATCTGCCAGTCCTGGCTCGACGGCGCGAAGAAGCGCCTCGACGCCGCGATCGGCGCCGAGGAGGAGTGAGCGCGCATCAGCGCAGGCTCTCCACGTAGGCCACGAGCACGTCCTCGCCCGGCGTCCCCACCACGACGGTCGTGACCCCGTCCTCGACCCGGGTCAGCGCGGTGTCCCCGCCCTCGTCGGTCCAGGTGCGCCAGGTCTCCCCCTCGATGTCCACGGGCTCACCGCGTACGGCCTCCTCGTCGACGTACCTCTCGACCATGTTCTCCTCGGAGCTGCGCGACTGCTCCAGCCCGACGTACCTGCCCTCGTCGGTGAGCACGCCGAGGTGCCACCGCGCCGGCTGCGGGGTGAGGCGCACGCTCGTGGCCTTCCAGCCTTCGGGCAGCGTGGGCGGGGCCACCGGCGTGAAGTCGACCTGCTCCCCGCTGAGCTCGAGCACCTTCTGGTAGTCCACGGACGGGACATCGACCTCGACGTCGGTGCGGTTGAGGTCGCGCAGGACCACGAAGGCGACCACGGCCGCCACCGCCACGATCATCGCGCCGACCATCCCCGCGGTGGACCGGGTGTACCTGCCTGGCTGCTCGCTCACGCCGACATCCTCCCAAGCGGCCCAAGACCCCTGCCGACGCAGGTCGTACGGGTCTGGCATGTCGCCCCCGCGGTGGGGTAGGCATCAAGCATGCGCACCGTCGACGCCCGTCCGCTGTCCGAGTCCGACCTGGCCCTCGCCGACGCCCACTGGCGTGCGGCGAACTACCTCTCGGTCGGGCAGATCTACCTGCTCGACAACCCGTTGCTGCGGGAGCCGCTCAAGCCCGAGCACATCAAGCCGCGGCTGCTCGGCCACTGGGGCACCACGCCGGGCCTGAACCTCGTCTACACGCACTGCGACCGGCTGATCCGCGAGCAGGACCTCGACATGATGTACGTCATCGGCCCCGGTCACGGCGGCCCGGCGATCGTGGCGCAGACCTGGCTCGAGGGTTCGTGGACCGACACCTACCCCGGCACCCGCATGGACGAGCGCGGCATGCAGAGGCTGTTCAAGCAGTTCAGCTTCCCCGGCGGCATCCCCAGCCACGTGGCCCCCGAGGTGCCCGGGTCGATCCACGAGGGCGGAGAGCTGGGCTACTCGCTGTCCCATGCGTTCGGTGCGGCGTTCGACAACCCGGACCTGATCGTGACCACGGTCGTCGGTGACGGCGAGGCCGAGACCGGCGCGCTCGCGACGTCGTGGAGCGGCTGCCGGTTCGTGAACCCCGCGCGCGACGGCGCGGTGCTCCCGGTCCTGCACCTCAACGGCTACAAGATCGCCAACCCGACCGTGCTCGCCCGCATCCCCGAGGACGACCTCGACATGATGCTGCGCGGCTACGGCTGGGACCCGGTCCTGGTCTCGGGCGACGACCCCGCCGACGTGCACCAGCAGATGGCGGGAGCGCTCGACGAGTGCGTGGCGCGGATCCGGGAGATCCAGGAGTCCGCACGCTCCGGCGGTACGACGGACGGCCACATCCGCTGGCCGATGATCGTGATGCGCACGCCGAAGGGCTGGACCGGACCCGAGGAGGTGGACGGTGTGCCGGTCGAGAACACCTGGCGCGCCCACCAGGTGCCTCTCGCCACCGTCCGGGAGAACGCCGACCACCGGGCGCAGCTCGAGGCGTGGATGCGCTCGTACCGCCCCGAGGAGCTCTTCGACGACGCCGGTGCACCGGTCGAGTCGGTCCGGGCGTGGGCGCCGACCGGTGACCGTCGGATGGGCATGAACCCGCACGCCAACGGCGGCAAGGTGAGCCGGCCCCTGGTGCTTCCCGACCCCCGTGACTACGCCGTCGAGGTCGAGGCCCCCGGCGGGAGCCAGGCCGAGGGGACCCGACCCACCGGGGCGTACCTGCGCGACGTGCTGAGGCTCAACCCCGACAACATGCGGCTGTTCGGTCCCGACGAGGTCGAGTCGAACCGGCTCTCCGCCGCCCTCGAGGTCACCGACAAGACCTGGGAGCTGGAGCAGTACCCCACCGACGTCCACCTCGCCCCCGACGGCCGGGTCATGGAGATCCTGTCCGAGCACACCTGCCAGGGCTGGCTCGAGGGCTACAACCTCACCGGCAGGCACGGGCTGTTCACCTCCTACGAGGCGTTCATCCACATCATCGACTCGATGTTCAACCAGCACGCGAAGTGGCTGAAGACGATCCGCGGTCTCGACTGGCGGGCGCAGGTCCCCTCGCTGAACTACCTGCTGAGCTCGCACGTGTGGCGCCAGGACCACAATGGCTTCAGCCACCAGGACCCCGGTTTCATCGACCACGTGGTCAACAAGAAGGCGGAGGTGATCCGGGTCTACCTGCCGGCCGACGCGAACACGTTGCTCTGGACGATGGACCACTGCATGCAGAGCACGAACCTGGTCAACGTGATCGTGGCCGGCAAGCAGCTCCAGCCGCAGTGGCTGGACATGGAGCAGGCTGCGCTGCACGCCCGCCGCGGTATCGGGATCTGGGACTGGGCCGGCAACGACGACGGCGACCCAGACGTCGTCATGGCCTGTGCAGGCGACGTGCCCACGCTGGAGACGATGGCCGCCGTGCACATCCTCCGTGAGCGGCTGCCCGACCTGAAGGTCCGCGTGGTCAACGTCGTGGACCTCATGCGGCTGCAGCCGGCCTCGGAGCACCCGCACGGCCTTCCGGAGCGGGAGTTCGACGCGATCTTCGGGACCGACGTGCCGATCATCTTCGCCTACCACGGTTACCCATGGCTGATCCACCGGCTGACCTACCGGCACACGAGCCACGAGCACCTGCACGTGCGCGGCTACAAGGAGGAGGGCACGACGACCACGCCGTTCGACATGGTGGTCCGCAACGACATGGACCGGTACCACCTCGTCATGGACGTGATCGACCGCGTGCCCGGGCTGGCGAAGCGGGCCGCCGTCCTCCGCCAGGACATGCAGGACCTGCGTGCCCGGCACCGGGCGTACGTCAACGAGCACGGCGCGGACATGCCCGAGATCACCGACTGGCTGTGGATCCCCAGCGGGAACCAGGACTCCGCCGACAGCTGACGCTCACCAGCAGGGTCAGGAGCGGAGAGCGGGAAGGAGCTCCTCCTCGGCGATCCGGAGGAACTGCTCCTGCCCCTCGTCGCCGATCTGCACCAGCGCGACGTCGGTGAAGCCGGCCCGCTCGAACTCCCGCACGGCCTCGACGATCGCGTCGAGGTCCGGACCGCACGGGATCGCGCCGGAGACGTCCTCGGGGCGCACGAACTGGCTGGCACCGGCGAAGCCGCTCGGCCCGGGCAGCTCGGCGTTCACCTTCCAGCCGCCGCCGAACCAGCGGAACTGCTCGTGCGCCCGCGCAACCGCGCGGTCCTCGTCGGTGTCCCAGCAGACCGGGACCTGGCCGATCTTTCGCGACTCGCCCTGGTGCATCTGGTCCCACTGCTCGACCAGGTGGCGCTCCGGCTCGACCGCGATCAGGTGGTCGACGAGCGGGGCGAACGTGCCGACCGACTGCGCGCCCGAGACGGCGACACCGATCTCGACCCGCTCCTCGGGAAGGTCCCACAGCTTCGCGGAGTCCACGCGGAAGTGGTCGCCGCTGAAGTTCACGTAGCCGCCGTCGAGGAGGGCCTTGATGATGATCGTGGCCTCCTCGAGCATCTCGTGCCGGACGTTGACCGGCGGCCAGCCCCCACCCACGACGTGCTCGTTGAGGTTCTCCCCCGAACCGAGCCCGAGCGTGAACCGGTTGTCGCTGAGGACGCCGATCGTCGCGGCCTTCTGCGCGACGACCGCGGGGTGGTACCTCACGATCGGGCAGGTCACGTAGGTCATCAGCTCGACCCGCTCGGTGACCTGGCTGACCGCGCCGAGCATGCTCCAGGCGTACCCGGCGTGCCCCTGCTCGTCGAGCCAGGGAAAGTAGTGGTCGCTCATCACCTCGAAGTCGAAGCCCGCGCGCTCGGCAGCCGCGGCGTACCTCACCAGCTCGCGCGGACCGCTCTGCTCGGTCATCAGCGTGTAGCCGTAGCGGGTCATCTGCTCTCCTCGTTGGTGCGTGCGTGCCTTCGTGAAAGGGACTACCCGCCCGGGCGTACGTCGATGCGCCGGGCGTCGCGGGCCCGCATCTGCGGGAGCAGACCACGACATGCAGCCGCAGATGCGGCACAATTGGTCCGTGCAGACCTACCGAGTTGCCGAGGCGGCCGACGTCCTCGGCGTCAGCGACGACACCGTCCGCCGGTGGATGGAGGCCGGCCGGCTGCCCGCCACCACGGGTCCGGACCAGCGGGCGGCGGTCCGCGGCGAGGACCTGGCGCGGTTCGCCAAGGAGCTCGCCGAGAACGGGCCCGACGGCGTCACGCACACCGCGCGGGCGACCTCGGTCAGCGCGCGCAACCGCCTGCGCGGCATAGTCACCGCGGTGAAGAAGGACCACGTCATGGCGCAGGTGGAGATGGTCTGCGGGCCGTACCGCGTCGTGTCGCTGATGAGCTCCGAGGCAGCCGACGAGCTCGGCCTCGAGCCCGGCGTCCTGGCCATCGCCTCGGTGAAGTCCACGAACGTCGTGGTCGAGCTGCCATGAGGAGGGCGGCCGCACTCGTCATCCTCGCGCTCGCCGCGACAGCGTGCGGCGGGGCCGGCTCCGGGCAGGACCAGCAGACGCTGACCGTCCTCGCCGCCGCCTCCCTGACCGAGCCGTTCACCGTGCTCGCGAGAACCTTCGAGGCGGAGCACGACGGGCTCGATGTCGTGACCGGCTTCGACTCGAGCGCGACGATCGCCACGCAGGTGGTCGGCGGCGCTTCGGCCGACGTCGTCGCGACGGCCGATCCCCGGACGATGGGGCTGATGAGCGACGCCCTCGACGGCGATCCGGTCGTGTTCGCCCACAACACGCTGGCGCTCGTCGTACCCCCGGACAACCCTGCGCGCATCGACGACGTTCCCGACCTGCAAGGAACCGACTTCGTCGTCTGCGCACCCGCCGTCCCGTGCGGCGCGCTCGCCGAGGACCTGCTCGTAGACGCCGGGGTCACCACCCGGCCGCGGAGCCTCGAGGTCGACGTCAAGGCCGTGCTGACCAAGGTCATGCTCGGCGAGGCCGACGCGGGGCTGGTCTACGCGAGCGACGTGGTCGCGGCGGGCGACCGGGTCCTGGAGGTGCCGCTGCCGGACGATGCGCGCCCGGCCACGGAGTACCCCGCCGCCGTCGTCGACGGCAGCGCCGACCCGGACCTCGCCCGCGAGTTCGTCGACCTGCTGCTCTCGGACGAGGGACAGCAGGTGCTCGCCGAGACCGGGTTCAGCGGCGCCGAGGAGCAGCCGTGACGGTACGGCGTCGGGAGGAGGCGAGGCTGGGCAACCCACCCGCGCACCTCGTGCTCCCGGCCGCCGTGGCGGTCGCCTTCCTGGTCGTCCCGCTGGTCGCGCTCGTGCTGCGCGCGCCGGTACGCGGCCTGCCCGCGCGGCTGACCGACCCGGTCGTCCTCGACGCGCTCTGGCTGTCGCTGTGGACGGCGACCGCGGCGATGGCGATCAGCTTCGTCATCGGCCTCCCGCTGGCCTGGGCGCTGGCTCGGTTGGAGTTCCGCGGCCGCGCGCTGGTGCGGGTGCTGGTCACGGTGCCGCTCGTCCTCCCACCGGT
This sequence comes from Nocardioidaceae bacterium, assembly GCA_035762105.1. Classification (GTDB taxonomy): domain Bacteria; phylum Actinomycetota; class Actinomycetes; order Propionibacteriales; family Nocardioidaceae; genus Nocardioides_C. Next base: position 33,033 of record DASTPU010000065.1, read on the forward strand.
CGTCGCCGGCGTCGCGCTGCTCACCGCGTTCGGCCGCACCGGGGTCATCGGGGCGCCGCTGCGCGAGCTCGGCATCACGATCCCCTACACCTCGACCGCGGTCGTCCTCGCGCACACGTTCGTCGCGCTGCCGTTCCTCGTGGTCAGCGTCGAGGGTGCGCTGCGCGCGACGAGCCGGGAGTACGACGAGGTGGCCGCCGTGCTGGGCGCGAGCCGCGGCCGGATCTTCCGGAGGGTGACCGTGCCGATGGCCTTCCCGGGCATCGCCGCCGGGCTCGTGCTCGGCTGGGCCCGGTCCCTGGGCGAGTTCGGCGCCACGATCACGTTCGCCGGCAACTTTCCCGGCGTCACCCAGACCATGCCCCTGGCGGTGTACGAGGCGCTCAACACCGACCCCGAGGCGGCCCTCGTGCTGAGCCTCGTGATGCTGCTCGTCTCGGTCGGCGTGCTCGCGCTGCTCCGGGAGCGCTGGTTCGGGCAGGTCGTGCCGTGACCGCGTTCCTCGACGCCCACGTGGTGGTTCGCCGGCCGGCGTTCGACCTCGACGTCCGGCTCACCGCGGAGCCGGGCGACGTGGTCGCGGTGATCGGCCCCAACGGGGCGGGCAAGTCGACCTTCGTACGCGCGCTCGCGGGGCTCGTCCCGCTCGACTCCGGCCACGTCACCTGTGACGGCGAGACCTGGGACGACGGCCACGGCCACGCCTTCACCGTCCAGGAGCGCCGCACCGGCATGGTGTTCCAGCGCCAGCTGCTCTTCCCCCACCTCACCGCCCTGGAGAACGTCGCTTTCGGCCCCCGCGCCCGAGGCGTACGACGGACAGCGGCACGCGCCGACGCAGCCGCCTGGCTGGACCGCCTCGGGGTGGGACAGCTCGGCCACCGGAGGCCGCACGAGATGTCGGGCGGCCAGGCGCAGCGGGTCTCCGTCGCCCGTGCCCTCGCCACCGACCCGCGCCTGCTTCTCCTCGACGAGCCCCTGGCCGCCCTCGACGTGGGGGTCGCCATGGCGCTGCGCGTGGAGCTCTCCAAGCACCTCGGCGACTTCGCCGGGGTGAGCGTGCTGGTGACCCACGACGCGCTCGACACGCTCACGGTCGCCAACCGGGTCGTGGTCCTCGACGAGGGCCGGGTCGCCCAGGTCGGCACCCCGGAGGAGGTCGCCCAGCGCCCCCAGACCGAGCACGTGGCCCGGCTGATGGGCCTCAACGTGCTCAGGGGCCGCAGCAGCGGCACCGTCGTACGCCTGGCGGACGGCAGCGGCCTGGTCACCGCGACGGAGGCCTACGGCGAGGTCAACGCGTGCTTCGGACCCGAGGCGGTGTCGCTGACCCTGGAGGAGCCGGTGGGCAGCGCCCGGAACCACTGGCGCGGGACGGTGCACACGGTGGTGCCGCACGGCTCCGCGGTCCGCGTGCACCTCGACGCGCCCGCCGGGCTGATCGCCGACGTCACGCCCGCGTCGGCCGCGGCGCTCGGGCTCCTGCCCGGCCGGACGGTCTGGGCGGCGGTGAAGGCCACCGAGGTGACCGTCTACGCAACCGCTGACGTATCGGACACCGCCGGCTGACCAGCGCACGATCGGTGCCAGGCACCGCGAGGACTCCGTTACCATCGCGCTATGTCTGACGCCAAGCTGCCGCCCGACCTTTCCGCTGCGCACGACGCGCCCGACCGCAACCTGGCTCTCGAGCTGGTGCGGGTCACGGAGGCCGCCGCGATGGCAGCCGGCCGCTGGGTCGGCCGCGGCGACAAGAACGGCGCCGACGGCGTCGCGGTCAACGCGATGCGCGTCCTGATCTCCACCGTGGGCATGCGCGGCACCGTCGTGATCGGCGAGGGCGAGAAGGACAACGCCCCGATGCTGTACAACGGCGAGCTGGTCGGGGACGGGACCGGTCCCGAGTGCGACGTGGCGGTAGACCCGATCGACGGCACCACGCTGACCGCGAAGGGCATGGCCAACGCGGTCTCCGTGCTCGCAGTGGCGCCCCGGGGCTCGATGTTCGACCCGTCGGCGGTCTTCTACATGGAGAAGCTGGTCACCGGTCCCGAGGCGGCGGACGTGGTCGACATCAGGTACCCGGTGGCCGAGAACATCGCCCGGGTGGCCAAGGCCAAGGGCAGCGCCCCCGAGGACGTCACGGTCGTGATCCTCGACCGCCCCCGGCACGAAGCCCTGGTGCAGGAGATCCGCGCGACCGGCGCGCGGATCAAGTTCATCACCGACGGTGACGTCGCCGGCGCGATCATGGCTGCCCGCCCCGACACCGGCATCGACATGCTCCTCGGGGTCGGCGGCACCCCCGAGGGCATCATCGCGGCCTGTGCCATGAAGTGCACGGGTGGCGTCATCCAGGGCCGGCTCTGGCCGACCGACGACGCCGAGCGGCAGAAGGCCCTCGACGCCGGGCACGACCTCAGCCCGGACCGGGTGCTCACGACCGACGAGCTGGTCACCGGCGACGACTGCTTCTTCGTCGCCACCGGGATCACCGACGGTGAGCTGATGAAGGGCGTCCGCTACCGCGCCGGCGGGGCGACCACCCACTCCCTCGTGATGCGCTCGCGCTCGGGCACGATCCGCTCGATCACGAGCGAGCACCGCCTCGAGAAGCTGCGCTCCTACTCGGCCATCGACTTCGAGCACTGAGCTCGATGAGCCGGCTGCCCGTGGTCGTCGTGGGCGAGGCGCTCGTCGACATCGTGGTGCCGACCGAGGGCGAGCCCACCGCCGCGGTCGGCGGCTCACCGCTCAACGTCGCGGTCGGCCTGGCCCGGCTCGGTGTCCCGGCGCTGCTCATCACGCGCGTCGGCGACGACGAGCACGGCCGCTGGATCTCGGACCACGTCCGCGAGTCCGGAGCCGAGCTCTCGACGTCGTCGGTGGTCGCCGGGACGACCACCAGCACGGCCACCGCCCACCTCGACGAGGACCGGGCCGCGCGCTACGAGTTCGAGCTGGTGTGGGACCTCGACCACCACGCCCTGCCCGAGGCGCGTGCCCTCCACGTCGGCTCCCTCGGCGCGGCGCTGCTGCCGGGCCGTCACGCCGTCGTGGACCTGGTGCGGCAGGCCGAGGAGACCGAGATGTTCGTCAGCTACGACCCGAACATCCGGCCCGCCTTCGTCACCGACCGCGAGGCGACCTGGCGTGACGTCAAGGAGATCGCCGGCCACTGCCGGCTGGTGAAGATCAGCGACGAGGACATCGCGGTGTTGCGCCCCGGGGTGCCGCTCGAGGACGTCGCCCGCGAGCTCCTCGACGGCGGCACGACCGAGCTCGTCGTCGTCACCCGGGGCCCCGACGGCGCCACGGCGTACGCGCCGGTCTTCACCGTCCACGAGCCGGCGCCCCCGACCGGGCTGGTCGACACGGTCGGGGCAGGCGACTCGTTCATGGCAGCGCTGCTCGCGATCCTGGACGAGTGGGACCTGCCCACCGACGGGCCGGGCGCGCTCGACGCGCTCGACGCCGACCACGTCTCGATCCTGCTACGCGGCGCGATGACGGCGGCCTCGGTCACCGTCTCCCGCCGCGGCGCCAACCCACCTACGCGACAGGAGCTTCCGCCAACCTGGCCGTTGTGACCTCCGGCGCGGCGGCGGCCTGGCGGCGCTCGCGGTTGGCCTTCAGCGTGCTGGTCACGACGTCGAAGACCACGGGGTCGATCGCCATCCCGAGGTGGCTGGTGCGGACCTCCACGGTCTCCGCGTCCGGGTCCAGACAGCCGCGCCAGTCGATGACGCCGTCGCGGCGGGAGAAGATCGAGGTGAACGCGACCGTCGGGTCGAGCTCCTCGCGCGACTGCTCCCAGCTGAGCCGGGCGCAGTCGCCGGAGGTGCAGTCGTCGCCCATCATCCCGCCGAGACCGGCCTTCCGGAGGGCGATCACCACGGCGAGGTCGAAGGCGAGCACGGGGTGGATCGCCCCGGGAGCCAGCAGCGGGCTGCCCATGGTGACGATGCCGTCGACGAGGTCCGGTCGCCGGGCGGCGATGCCCCGTGCGAGCAGGCCGCCGAGACTGTGACCCACGATGGTGACCTTGCGATCCCGCTTGATGGCGATCGCCTCGATGCGCCGTTCGAGCGCGTAGGACGCCTCCTGGGTGCACCCGACATTGGCGTGCATCGTCGAGCGGTAGGTGCGGTAGCCGAGCTTGCGCAGGTGTCGCGCCATGAGCAACAACGAGGAGTCGCCGGCCATGAAGCCGGGCACGAGCACCACCGGCTCGACGGAGCGCACCGGGGTGAGCGAGGCGTAGGGAGTGCCGCGTCCGCGGAGTCGGTCGCCTGCGCTGCGGCGGACCAGGCGCGCGCCCTCGACGACTGCGCTGCCCTCGCGGGCGATCGCGCAGAGCCCGCGAGGCCCTTCGAAGCCGGGCGGACAGAGGAACGCGCCGAGTGGTGACGCCACGAGTGCCTCCCAAGGTTTTCGGCAGTGTATGTGACGCATACCACGGCAATACAGCGCCGAAACCTACTGATTCCGAACCGTAACCTGCGCCGGGGCGCGCCGCATCCCCCGTTCGGCGTAAGTAAACTCGGTGGTAACCGGCCGCCCGGGAAGGGCGGATCCACGACCGCACGGGAAGGTGACGATGCCGAGCACGACCCCCTCGCCCGCTCCGGAGCAGGTGGCTCCGCTGCCCAACGGGATCGACCTCTGCTACCAGACGTTCGGTGACGCCGGGGCCGAGCCGCTGCTGCTGGTGATGGGGCTCGGTGGGCCGATGACCTGGTGGGACCCGGAGCTCTGCCAGATGCTCGCCGACCGTGGGTTCTTCGTGATCCGGTACGACAACCGCGACACCGGCCGGTCCACCAAGGTGTCGGGCCGGATCAACCGCCGGAAGATCATGGCATCGTTCGCTGGGCTCAAGCCGCAGACGCCGTACTCCATGCAGGACCTCGCCGACGACGGCTTCCTCCTGCTCGACCACCTCGGCCTCGACACCGCCCACGTCGTCGGCATCTCCATGGGCGGGATGATCGTGCAGACCATGGCGCTCAGCCAGCCCAAGCGCGTGCTGTCGCTGACCTCGATCATGTCGACCACCGGCCGTCGTACGGTCGGCTGGCAGGACCCGACGCTGCTGCCGCTCCTGGCGGCGAGCCGGCACAGCCGGGAGGACTACATCGAGACCTCCGCGAAGCTGTGGAGGCTGATCGGGTCGCCGCTCTACCCCGACACCACCGAGACGATCCGTGAGCGGGCCGCCGAGACCTGGGACCGCGGCGTCAGCCGCGCGGGCGTCATGCGGCAGATGGGTGCGATCCTCACCCAGCCCGACCGCTCCCGCGCGTTGCGCAGCCTGCGCGTCCCGGCCCTGGTCATCCACGGCACGCACGACAAGATGGTCCACGTCTCGGGTGGTCGGGCGACCTCGTCGGCGATCCCCGGATCCGAGCTGCTGCTGGTGCCCGGGATGGGCCACGACGTGCCGGCCGCGTTGTACGAGACGTTCGTCGACGCGATCCGTCGGGTGGCGAACCGCGCCCGGACCCGGCGCTGAGCCCTACGCCTCGGTGAGGGCGACGAGCTCGGCCATCGCGTCCTGCAGGTAGCCGATGAGGTGCCAGACGTCGGGCACCATCTCCCGGCAGGCGATCAGGCCGAAGTCGAGGTGACCGTTGTAGGAGAACAGCGTGATGTTCAGCCCGCCGGTCATGTCGGTCACCGCCGACGCCGGGTAGATCCCCTCGACCTCCGCCCCGGCGACGTAGAGCGGCACCTGCGGGCCGGGCACGTTGCTGACGAAGAGGTTGAACAGCAGGCCGGGGACGGTCGCGAGGTGGAACAGCGCCCGCGCCGCGAGCCCCGACAGCGCGGTCGGCAGCACCAGCGAGAGGTCCTGGAGGATCGTCGCGGGGACCGCCTCGAAGTGCCGCTTGGCCTCGTGCATGGAGTCCCGCATGAGCTCCAGACGCTCCCGCGGGTCCGCGACGTGTGTGGGCAGCTCGGCGGTCATCACCGACACCTCGTTGCCGTGCTGGCCGTACTCGTCCTCGGTGCGCACCGACACGGGTACGGCGACCACCAGCGGCATGCCGGGCAGGGCGTCGTGGTCGAGCAGCCACCGCCGCAGCGCCGACGCAGCCAGCGTCATCACGACGTCGTTGACCGTCATGTCGAAGTGGTTCTTGACCAGCTTCACGTCCTCGAGCGACACCGAGCCGAACGCGAACCGGCGGTGCGGAGTGATCGTGCCGTTGAACGGGGTCCGCGGGGCCTTCAGCTTGCGGTGGCCTACGTGGTGACCGCCGCCGAGGGTCCGGCTGACCAGTCCGGCCGTCGAGCTGAGGAGACCCGCACCGGGGAAGTTCCAGGCACCGGGCAGCTCGTCGAGGTAGCTCAGCGACCTCGGCACGAAGCGGAGCACCTCGACCGGGTTCAGCGCCGCGGCGGTCAACCCGCGTCGCACCAGCCCCAGGGTCGACGGCAGTGAGTCGGCGGGCAGGTCCTCGGGCTCGACCTCCCGCGGCTCGGGCGTGACGTCGAAGATGGTCTGCAGGATCTCCGCGCCCGAGATCCCGTCGATCGCGGCGTGGTGGACCTTGGAGTAGTACGCCGCCTTGCCGCCCTCGATGCCGGTGATGACGTAGGCCTCCCAGAGCGGGCGACGGCGGTCCAGCGGCCGGGCGTGGATGCGGGCGATCTGCTCACCGAGCTGCTCGCGGGTGCCCGGCGAGGGAAGCGCGAGCTCCCGCAGGTGGAACTCGATGTCGAAGTCCGGGTCCACGACCCAGTACGGCCGGCCGAGGCCCAGGGGGACCTCGACCAGCCGTTGCCGCAGCGGCGGCGCCAGGTGGAGCCGGGGCTCGAGAACGGCGCGAACCGTCTCGAGCCCCCACTGCCCGCCGGGCGCCGTGCTCGGGTCCACCAGGACGAGGCTTCCCACGTGTCCCGTCGTGGTCGGGGACTCGACGTTCAGGAACTGGGCGTCGAGCGATGTCAGCTGCCTCATCGGGTGTGGCTCACGCGGAGAGCCGCTCCCCGGTCTCGGTGTCGAACACGTGCACGTGCTCGGGGTCGGTCGTCACGTAGACGGTCTCGCCCTTGTGGTGGCTGCGCCGGGCACCGATCCGGATGATCACCTCGCCGGGCACACCCTCGACGTCGGAGGTGCCGTAGATGTAGGCGTCCGCGCCGAGCTCCTCGACCACGGTCACCTTCACCGGCAGGCCGCCCTCGCCCTCGCCGACCATGCGCCAGGACTCGGGCCGGACGCCGACGGTGATGTCGCCCTTCATCTTCGACGCGGCCTCGCGGTCGATCGGGACGACGTACTCGCCGATCTTCGCGCCGCCGTCGCCCGGCTTCGCCGAGAGCAGGTTCATCGCCGGCGAGCCGATGAAGCCGGCCACGAACAGGTTGTTCGGGTGGTCGTAGAGCGCCAGCGGGGTGTCGACCTGCTGCAGGACACCGGCGTTCATCACCGCGACGCGGTCACCCATCGTCATCGCCTCGACCTGGTCGTGCGTGACGTAGACGGTCGTGACCGCGAGGCGCTGCTGGAGCGCCGCGATCTGCGTGCGGGTGGAGACCCGGAGCTTGGCGTCGAGGTTCGACAGCGGCTCGTCCATGCAGAACACCTGCGGCTGACGGACGATCGCGCGGCCCATGGCGACGCGCTGCCGCTGCCCACCGGACAGCGCCTTGGGCTTGCGGTCGAGGTACTCCTCGAGGTCGAGGAGCTTGGCGGCCTCCTTGACCCGGGCCATCCGCTCCTCCTTGCCGACCTTGGCCATCTTGAGCGAGAAGGCCATGTTCTCGGCGACGCTCATGTGCGGGTAGAGCGCGTAGTTCTGGAACACCATCGCGATGTCGCGGTCCTTCGGCGCCATGTGCGTGACGTCGCGGTCGCCGATGAAGATCTTGCCGTTGGTGACCTCCTCGAGGCCGGCGAGCATCCGGAGGCTGGTGGACTTGCCACAGCCGGAGGGCCCGACGAGCACCATGAACTCGCCGTCCCTGATCTCGAGGTTCAGGTCGTCGACCGCGGGCTTGTCAGCCCCGGGGTACAACCGTTCTGCATGTTCGTAGGTAACTGAGGCCATGCTGGTTCAACTCCTTCACCGGGAGGTACGTCCCGGACGATCCGTAGTAAAGGCCCGCGGTCGCGGTTGACCTCAGCATAGTGACCGCGTTCACAGTGAGCATGCGCGGTGCGGACAATCAGTGCGCGCGTCCCAGCCGTTTGCGCGACTGCCCCGGCATGGGCTTGCGCTGCACGGTCACCCCGGCCATCAGGGCGAGGCCCTTCACGCGTACGACGGGCGAGCCGGCGGTGAGCTCCGCGGGCACCTTGTCGCGGGACTGGCTGAACTCGCCCATGATCCCGACGCCGTCGACGACCACCTGGGTCCACGGGTTCACGATGATGTCGATGCCGGCCATGATCGCCACGGCGTTGACCGTGACCTCGTGGGCCCCGAACACCGCCTCGCGGAGGTCCAGGGTCACCGAGCCCATCATCGAGAACGCGGTGTGCTGCTCGGGCACGCGCCAGACGCCGCGTCGGGAGCAGTCCCCCATGAACGACATCGAGCTCTCGTAGGTGGCCGCGGGGACGGTCGGCTGGGACGCGGCGGGTCTGACCGCCGGCGGCGCCAGCGGCGGGGGAGCCGGCAGGCTGCCCGTCGTACGGACGGGGAGGTCGGCGGTGATGGGGACGAGGTCGCCGTAGGTCTTGGCGCTGTAGGTGGCCTCGAGGCGCTCGTCGAGCTCGTCGAGGTCGATCCGGCCCTCGCCCGCCGCCTGGCGCAGGACCTCGGCCACCTTGTGCCGGTCCTCGTCGGAGATCCGGAGCCGACCCGGGTCCGGCCTGTCCATCTCTCGTCCCTCCATGCGGCCAGCCTAACGGCCTCGATTACGCTCGTGGGTCGTGAGCAACGATCCCGAGTTCCGCTACTCCGACCTTCTCCCCACCGGCAGGGACGAGACCCCCTACCGGCTGCTGACCTCTTCGGGAGTGAGCACCGTCGAGGTCGACGGCCGCCCCTTCCTGAAGGTGGATCCGGAGGCGCTGCGACTGCTCACCGCCGAGGCGATGCACGACATCGCGCACTACCTGCGCCCGGCGCACCTCGCCCAGCTCCGCAGGATCATCGACGACCCCGAGGCGTCGGGCAACGACCGCTTCGTCGCCCTCGACCTGCTGAAGAACGTCAACATCTCCGCCGGCGGGGTGCTCCCGATGTGCCAGGACACCGGCACCGCGATCGTGATGGGCAAGAAGTCCGAGGGCGTGCTCACCGGCGCCGACGACGGCGAGTGGATCAGCAAGGGCGTCTACGACGCGTACACCCGGCTGAACCTGCGCTACTCCCAGCTCGCCCCGCTGACGATGTGGGACGAGAAGAACACCGGCACCAACCTTCCCGCGCAGATCGAGCTGTACTCGACGCCGGGCGTCGACGGGAGGTCCCCGGAGTACAAGTTCCTGTTCATGGCGAAGGGCGGCGGCTCGGCCAACAAGTCGTTCCTCTTCCAGGAGACGAAGGCCGTCCTGAACCCCCAGCGGATGCTGGAGTTCCTCGACGAGAAGATCCGCTCCCTCGGCACGGCCGCCTGTCCGCCGTACCACCTCGCGGTCGTCATCGGCGGCACCTCCGCGGAGTTCGCGCTGAAGACCGCGAAGTACGCCTCCGCGCACTACCTGGACAACCTGCCGACAGAGGGCTCGATGTCCGCGCACGGCTTCCGGGACCTCGAGCTCGAGGAGGAGGTCTTCAAGCTCACCCAGTCCTTCGGGATCGGCGCACAGTTCGGCGGCAAGTACTTCTGCCACGACGTGCGCGTGGTGCGGCTGCCCCGCCACGGCGCCTCCTGTCCGGTCGCGATCGCGGTGTCGTGCTCCGCGGACCGGCAGGCGCTGGGCAAGATCACCGCGGAGGGCGTCTTCCTCGAGGAGCTCGAGCGCGACCCGGCGAAGTACCTCCCCGACGTCACGTCGGAGAAGCTCGCCGGGTCCGTCGATGGCGACGCGGTGAAGGTCGACCTCAACCGGCCGATGGACGAGATCCGCGCCGAGCTGTCGCGCTACCCCGTCAAGACCCGTCTCTCGCTGACCGGCCCGCTGGTCGTCGCCCGCGACATCGCGCACGCGAAGATCAAGGAGCGGCTCGACGCCGGCGAGGAGATGCCGCAGTACATGAAGGACCACGCGGTCTACTACGCCGGCCCCGCGAAGACCCCCGAGGGCTACGCGTCGGGCTCGTTCGGCCCGACCACGGCCGGGCGGATGGACTCCTACGTGGACCAGTTCCAGGCCGCCGGCGGCTCGATGGTGATGCTGGCGAAGGGCAACCGATCGGTCCAGGTGACCAACGCGTGCAAGGCGCACGGCGGGTTCTACCTCGGCTCCATCGGCGGCCCCGCTGCGCGGCTCGCCCAGGACTGCATCAAGTCGGTGGAGGTCCTCGAGTACCCCGAGCTCGGCATGGAGGCGGTCTGGAAGATCGAGGTCGAGGACTTCCCCGCCTTCGTCGTGGTCGACGACAAGGGCAACGACTTCTTCGCCGAGACATCGAAGCCGATCGCGCTGACCGTCCGCACCCGCTCTGCCGAGACGGTCTGACGCGGCCGGTCAGCCCCGGGGCAGGTCGGAGTACATCGACTCGAGCAGTGCCGCGTACTTCGCCTCGATGACCTTGCGCTTGACCTTCATGCTGGGCGTCATCTCGCCGTCCTCGACCGACAGGTCGTGGTCGAGGATCCGGAAGTCCTTGATGGTCTCCCAGCGGTTGAGCCGGCCGTTGAGCTCCTCGACACAGCCCCGGACGTACCTGTGGACCGCTGGGTCCCTGGTGAGCGAGGCGTAGTCGGAGGCACCCAGCCCCTCGGCGCGGGCCCACTGGGCAAGCGCCTCGGCATCAAGGGTCACCAGCGCGGTCGCGTACTTCCGCCCGTCTGCGTGGACCAACATCTGGCTGGCCAGCGGGCAGACCGCCTTGAACATGGCCTCGATGGGCTGCGGTGCGACGTACTTGCCTCCCGAGGTCTTCATGAGGTCCTTCTTGCGGTCCGTGATGCGCAGCCGTCCCGCGTCGTCGAACTCGCCGACGTCGCCGGTGGCGAACCACCCGTCGTCGCTCAGCACCTCGGCGGTGGCCTCGGGAAGACGGTGGTAGCCGCGCATCACGCCTGGACCACGGACGAGGATCTCCCCGTCCTTCGCGATCTTGATCTCCGTGCCGACGAACGGAGGCCCCACGACCCCGAACGCCGGGTCCGTGGGCAGGGTGATGGCGGCTGCGGCGCTGGTCTCGGTGAGCGCGTAGCCCTCGAGCACCAGCAGGCCGGCGGCGTGGAACCAGGAGCCGACGTCTCTGGACAGGGCCGCGCTCCCGGACACGAGGAAGCGGATCCGCCCGCCAAGCCGTTCGCGGACCTTCGACAGCACCAGCCGGTCGGCGATGACGTACTGAGCGCGGACCAGCCGGCTGGGTCGCCTGCCCTCGAGCTTGGCCTGCGCGACCTCGTGACCGATGCCGAAGGCCCAGGTGAACAGCCGGAGCTTGAGCCCACCCTCCTCCTCGACGGTCTGCACGACCTTGGCGTGCACCTTCTCGAAGATCCGCGGCGGTCCTGCCATGAACGTCGGTCGGACCACCGCGAGGTTCTCGATGATCTTGTCGACCCGCCCGTCGACGGCAGTGGGGAACCCGATCCGCAGCTGCACCGCCCCCAACATCTTGCCGAACGAGTGCGACATCGGCAGCCAGAGGTACTGCAGGTCGTTCCGCGACAAGATGTCGAGGGCCTCGACCCCGGCCCCGACGTACGTCCAGCAGCGGTGGGGAAGCTCCACGCCCTTCGGTCGCCCCGTGGTCCCCGACGTGTAGATCAACGTGGCAAGGTGCTCGGGTCGAACAGCGGCCACGGCCTCGTCGACGGCGGTGGGGTTCTCGACGAGATACTTGGCTCCGAGTGATTGCAGGTCCTCCAGGGTCAGCACCCACCCGCCGTCCGCCTCGCCGTCGAACGTGACGACCCGGACGACCTCGGGCAGGTGGTCCCGGTGGTCACGGAGCTTGGCGACCTGGGCATCGTCCTCGGCGAAGACGATCCTCGAACCGCTGTCGGCGAGGATGAACACGACGTCATCCGCGCCGGTCGAGGGGTAGACGGCAGTCGTCGCCGCACCCGCGCACATGACGGCCAGATCGGCGTACAGCCACTCGATGCGGGTGGCGCTCGCGACCGCCACCCGCTCTTCGGGCCGGATGCCCAGCGCGAGCAGGCCGGCCGCCATGGTCCTGACCTTCTCCTCGGTCTGGCGCCAGGTCAACGAAGTCCAACCACCGTCGGTCGGGAAGCGAAAGGCCTCGGCCTCGGGCGTGGCCGCGACCCGGTCGTAGAACATCCGCGGCACCGACTCGGCGGGCCTCGGGTAGGTGCTTGTGTCCGCGCTGCCGGCGGTCGTCGCCATCACGACTCTCCGTTCCTCGCCCGAACGTCACCTGGCCCGAGCCCCAGCTGTCGTTCCCAGCGTCGCACGGCCTCCGGGGCTGCGCCAGAAGCCAGGTTTGACTCCTCGCGCGTGAGGTAATGGGGGGCGTGGAGTACACCGAGGTCGCCCGGGCCGAGTCCCCGCGCGGCGAGATCGTCCTGCGGGAGCGCCGCGACGCCGAGTCCGGACCCAACGCACCGACCATCCTCGAGCTGCGCGTGAACGGCGTCTTCGTCATGGACACGCAGGAGACCAGCAGCGAGAAGGGCCTGGCGAGCACCGCGCTCAAACAGGTGGAGAGCCCCCGCAACGTGGTGATCGGCGGTCTGGGCCTGGGGTTCACGATGCATGAGGTGCTCGCCGACAAGCGCGTCGAGAAGCTCGTCGTGGTCGAGATCGAGGACGCCCTCGTGCAGTGGATGCGGGACGGCACGGTGCCGCACGGCCCGTCGTACCTCGCCGACGAGCGAGTCACCGTGATGACCGCAGACATCCGTACGGCGATGGCAGAGGCGACCCCCGCGGCCTACGACCTCATCCTCCTCGACGTGGACAACGGCCCCGGCTTCCTCGTGTACGAGGAGAACGAGGAGATCTACCAGGGCGAGTTCCTTGCCCAGCTCAAGAACGCCCTGCGCCCGGGCGGCGTGGCCGTGGTCTGGTCTGCCGCGGAGTCACCCCGTCTGCAGGCGGAGATGCAGGACGTCTTCGGCAACGCGGCGGCGATCCCGTTCGAGGTCACGCTGCAGAGCCGCGACGAGCAGTACTGGATCTACCTCGCGCGCAACAAGGCATAGCAGCCAGGGTCGCGGGTAGCGTACGGGCATGGCTGACTTCCGCATCGAGCACGACAGCATGGGCGAGGTCCAGGTCCCGGCAGAGGCCCTGTGGCGGGCCCAGACCCAGCGAGCCGTGGAGAACTTCCCGATCAGCGGCAGCACGCTCGAGCATGCTCACATCCAGGCGATCGCGCACGTGAAGGCGGCCGCCGCGAAGGTCAACGCCGAGCTCGGAGTGGTCGAGCAGGACATGGCCGACGCGGTCATCGCCGCCGCGGACGAGATCGTCGGCGGGCGGCACCTCGACCACTTCCCGGTCGACGTATTCCAGACCGGCTCCGGCACGTCGTCGAACATGAACATGAACGAGGTCCTTGCCACCCTGGCCACGAAGGGCCTGGGCCGCGACGTGCACCCCAACGACCACGTCAACGCAAGCCAGTCGAGCAACGACACCTTCCCGACGTCGATCCACGTCGCTGCGGTCACCTCGACCACCCGTGACCTGGTGCCGGCGCTCGACCACATGGCGACCGCCCTCGAGCGTAAGGCCGAGGAGTTCAAGGACGTGGTCAAGGCCGGGCGCACCCACCTCATGGACGCCACGCCGGTGATGCTCGGCCAGGAGATGTCGGGCTACGCCGCGGCGATGCGCCTGGGCATCGAGCGGCTCGAGGCGGCGCTCCCCCGGGTCGCCGAGCTGCCGCTGGGAGGTACGGCGGTCGGCACCGGGATCAACACGCCGCAGGGGTTCGCGCCGAAGGTGATCGAGGAGCTCTCCCGCCGCACCGGCCTGGACTTCACCGAGGCACGGAACCACTTCGAGGCCCAGGGCGCCCGTGACGCCCTCGTCGAGCTCTCCGGCGCGGTGCGCACCGTCGCGGTCAGCCTGACCAAGATCTGCAACGACCTGCGCTGGATGTCCTCCGGCCCCCGCACCGGGCTGGCCGAGATCAACCTCCCCGACCTCCAGCCCGGCTCGAGCATCATGCCGGGCAAGGTGAACCCGGTGCTCCCGGAGGCCACGCTCATGGTGTGCGCACAGGTGGTCGGGAACGACGCCGCGGTGGCCACCGCCGGCGCCTCCGGCAGCTTCGAGCTCAACGTGATGATGCCCGTGATGGCACGCAACCTGCTGGAGTCGATCCGGCTGCTCAGCAACAGCACCCGGCTCCTCGCCGACCGCACGATCGACGGGATCACCGCCAACGTCGACCGGATGCGGACCTACGCCGAGTCCTCACCCTCGGTCGTCACCCCGCTCAACCGCTACATCGGCTACGAGAACGCCGCCAAGGTCGCCAAGACCGCGCTCGCGGAGGAGAAGACGATCAAGCAGGTGGTGCTCGAGATGGGGTACGTCGACCGCGGGGACCTCACCGAGCAGCAGCTCGACGAGGCCCTCGACGTGGCGAGCATGACCCACCCTTGAGGCAGGGACTCACCGCGCTCACTTGTCGGCGAGGAACTCCTCAATCCTCGTCGAGCGGCACCGGGGCGGGCGCGACCGGGTCGACCCCCACCAGGGCCCGCACTCGCTCGGGGGCCTGAGCCAGCAACGAGGCGGCCGCCTTGCCGCCCATCGAGTGGCCGACGACGGAGAAGCGGTCGAGCCCGATCTCGTCGGCCGTGGCAAGGGCGTCCGCGGCGTACTCCCTCATCGAGTACTCGCCGACGTCCTCCCCGCGCGCCCCGTAGCCGCGCATCTCAGGGAACCAGTAGGTGAACCGCGAGCGGTCGACCACGTCGGGCAGGAAGCCCCATCCGTCGGCTGAGCCGAACCACCCGTGGAGGCAGATGCAGCCCTTCGTGCCGGACCCGACCGGGGCCCGCGTCAGTACCAGTCGTTGGCCTGCTTGAACTCCCACGCGGCGCACGCCGTGCCGTAGGAGTTGGTGATGTACCAGAGGCCCCAGCGGATCTGGCTGACCGGGTTCGTCATGTAGTCCGCCGGGAGGTTGTCATGGGTGCCGCCGGTCAGCGCCTGCGGGATGCCGTAGGCGGTCGAGGTCGGGTTGTCCGCGGTCGGGTCCCAGTCACTCTCGCTGACCCAGAGGGCGTCGAGGCAACCGAACTCGGACTCCGAGAGACCGTACTCGGGCATCAGCCGGCGGGCGATCTCCCGCGGGTCCTCCTCGGCGAGGCTCTCGGTGCGCGTGACCTGGCCGCCGGAGTCCTGGGCGAGAGCCTCCTCCTTGTCGGCGGAGGTGCGCTTGTCGGAGCGGGACACGTCGGCGCTCCGGTCGAGAACGCTCTGGTCGACCGGCTGGTCCGCGCGGTCCGCCTGCGCGGCTGCGATCGTGGCGGAGGCGCTGTCCGCCGGGGCCTGGTTCTTGACGGCGACGCCACCGGCGACCGCGATACCGGTCGCGGCGACGGCGATGCCGGAGTAGCTCATGGACCTCAGGACCGTCCGCTTGATGGGCAGCTCGGATGCTGGGCCGCGGTGCTTGGGTGGTGTACCCCGATGCTTGGGCTCGTACCTTTCGCGCTTCGGCAAGGAGGATCTTCTCGCAGACGACTCGACGACAGGGGTGGATCCCGAGCGCCCCCCAACGCTCGACAAGTGCTCTACTGTCCCCGATTTGCACCATCAGGGCAAGTTGGGCCCGACGCCCCTTGTGACCCAGTTCACTCAGAGGGCGCGGGCCTCGAGCACCCAGGCGCTCTCCGGGGCCAGCGCCGGGAGCCGCACGCCGGCCTCGACGAGCAGGGCACCCGGCAGGGTCAGCCCCTCGCCCTCGAGCGCGCTCGTCGCGAAGTCGGTCAGCGGCCCTTCCCCCGTCGGCCCGACCCTGCGTACGTCGTACCTGCGCGTCGGGTCCAGGCCGGGAAGACGCACGGGCACCGGGGTCTGGGTGCGCGTCGTCGCCACGGTGGCGAGCACGAAGAACGCCGCGTCCCGGTCCGGTGACACGACGCCGGTCACGAGCAGTGCCGGGTCCGGGTGGTCTCCCCGCACCAGGCGACCGGAGCCGACGAGGGCCCGCAGCCGCTTGTAGAGCGCCACCCACTCGGCGAGGTCCCGGCACTCCTCGTCCGAGGCACGGGTGAGGTCCCACTCGATCCCGAAGTGGCCGACCAGCGCGGTGGCCGCTCGGAACGAGAGGCGGTGCCGGCGTCCGGTGGTGTGCGCCCCGGGCGCGCCGACGTGAGCGCCCATGATCTCCGGCGGGACCAGGAGACCCGTCCACCGCTGGATGTGCTGGCGCTCGAGCGCGTCGATGGTGTCGCTCGGCCAGATCCGGTCGGTGCGTTGCAGCACACCGGCGTCCACGCGCCCGCCGCCGGAGGCGCAGCTCTCGATCTCGACCTCCGCGTGGTCGGCCCGGAGCAGGTCGAGCAGGCGGTAGAACGCGATCGTCTGGCCGTGCACCGCGTGCCGCCCGTCGTGGGCGGTGTCGACCAGGTCGCGGTTGTGGTCCCACTTCACGAAGCTGATCGGGTACTCCCGCAGCAGTGCGTCCAGCGCCCCGTGGACGTGGTCGAACGCCTCGGGATGCTGCAGGTCCAGCACCTGCTGGTGCCGCCACTCGTCGGGCAGCCCGGCCCGACCGCGCAGCACCCACTCCGGGTGCTCCCGGACCAGGTCGGAGTCGACGTTGAGCATCTCCGGCTCGACCCACAGGCCGAACTCCATGCCCAGCCCCGTCACGTGCTCGACGAGCGGGTGCAGCCCGTCGGGCCACACGCCGGGATCGACCGTCCAGTCCCCGAGGCCGGCGTGGTCGTGGCGGCGGCCGCGGAACCAGCCGTCGTCCAGCACGAACCGCTCTGCCCCGACCTCGGCGGCCCGGTCGGCGAGATGGCGCAGCCGGTCGAGGTCCTGGTCGAAGTAGACCGCCTCCCAGGTGTTCACCACCACCGGTCGCGGCCCGCGCGTGCGCGGGGAGCGCTCCCGCAGCCAGCCGTGCAGGCGCTCGCTCATCCCGTCGAGACCGGCGTCCGACCAGGAGCCGAGCAGCTCCGGTGTCTCGTACGCCTCCCCTGGCGCCAGCACCACCTCACCGGGCGCGAGCAGCTCGCCGCCGCCGAGCACCGCCTCTCCCTCGGCGGTCCGCTCGGCGTGGGTCACGTGGTCGCCGCTCCAGGCCACGTGCACACCCCAGACGCCGCCGTTGCGGAAGCCGAATCCGGGGGTGCCCGCGACCATCACCAGCGTCGCGTCGTGGCCGGTGCGACCGTGCCGCCCCGCGCGCTGCCAGGTCCCCTGGTCGAAGGAGCGACGCTGCGGCGCCCGCTCCCGGGTCCACCGGCCCGTCAGGTCGAGGACCTCCAGCGCGTCCGTGCCGACGGGCAGCACGTTGCGCACCGCGTTCACGGCGTACGGCGCACGCCCGGTGTTCTCGAGACGGGTCCGGCAGGCCACGACGCCGTACCGGTCGAGCGACACGGTCCAGGTCACGGCGAGCCCGGCCTCGGCGTCCTCGGCCGAGAGCGTCGCCGCCTGCGCCGCGGTCTCGAGCGCCCAGGACGTGAAGCGGGGCGTCCATGCCCCGCCGCCGTCCGGCCGCCACCCCTCCACGGCGGGCGTGCCGGTGTAGCCGGCGACGTTCTCCGGGAGGACACCCGACCACCGCGGCTGGTCGAGGGCGCTGTGCGGCCGGGTCGGCGTCCGTGCCTCGACGTACGCGGCGACGTCCTGCTCGCTCAGCTCACCGAGGTCCGCGCCCCAGTGCAGCAGGACCGGAGTGGTCCGCCCGCCCTGGTCCGCACAGACGGCGAGCAGCAGGCTGGTGCCTGCTGCTCGCCGGTGGAACCAGTCGATGTGCCCCGTCACCCCTTGACCGCGCCGGCCGTGAGGCCGCGGACGAAGTAGCGCTGGAGGCCGAAGAAGACCAGCAGCGGGACGACCATGGAGATGAACGCACCCGCGGTCAGCAGCTCCGCCCCCTGGCCCTGGGTGCCGAGCATGCTGGCAAGGGTCACGATGACCGTGGCCTGCTCACCGGAGCCCAGGAACAGCAGGGCGATCAGCAGGTCGTTCCACACCCACAGGAACTGCAGGATCGCGAACGCCGCGAGCACCGGGACCGACATAGGCACGATCAGTCGCCAGAAGGTCTGGAAGTGCGTCGCGCCGTCGATCTTCGCCGACTCGATCACGGTCGTCGGCAGCGTGCTCATGTAGTTGCGGATCGTGTAGATCGCCAGCGGCATGCCGAAGCCGGTGTGCAGGAACCACACCGCGAGGAACGTGCCGTTGATGCCGAGCCCGTCGGGACCCAGCAGCGTCAGCAGCGGGACGAACGCAGCCTGGATCGGGACCACCATCAGCGCGACGATGATGACGAAGATGACGTCACGTCCCCAGAACCGCATGAAGGTGAAGGCGTAGGCCGCGAAGGCGGCGAACATGATCGGCAGGACCGTGGCCGGCACCGCGACCACGATGCTGTTGATGAACGACCCGGCCATGTTCTCGCCCTCGAGCGTCCGGGTGTAGTTGCTGAACGTCCAGTCCGAGCTGAACGGGTTGAACAGTGCCGTCCACCAGCCGGTCCGCTCGATGTCGATCCGGGGCCGGAAGGAGCTGACCAGCAGGCCCAGGGTGGGGAGCGTCCAGAGGATGACCAGGAAGATCATCATGGCGATCGAGAACCAGCTGCGGCCCTTGCGCCCTTCAGCGTGCCCGCTCATCGTTCTGCCTCCTCGCGACGGAAGTGTCGCACTTGGTAGATCAGGATCGGCATGACGGCGATCAGCAGGATCACCACGATCGCGGAGGCGATGCCGTTGTTGCCAGTGCGGAAGATCTCCTGGAAGAACAGGTTCGCGATGACGTTCGTGCCGTCGCGGCCGTTCGTGGTGACGTAGACGATGTCGAAGATCTTGAGCACCATGATCGTCACCGTGATGTAGACGGTGATCATCGTGCCGCGGATCTGCGGGATGACCACCTGCCGGAAGATCTGGAACTCGTTCGCACCGTCGATGCGCGCGGCCTCGATGGTCTCCTCGGGCACGCCCTTGATCGCCGAGGAGAGCAGGATCATCGCGAAGCCGGCCTGCAGCCAGATCACGATCAGCATCAGCATCAGGTCGTTGAGGCTGAAGGTCTGGACGCTGAGCCACACCACCGGCTCGAGTGCGAGTCCGAAGAGGTCACCGAGCCCGACCCAGACCGCGTTGAGCAGACCGGTCTGCGTGTCGCCCGGCGGGTCGTACTGGTAGATCAGGCTCCAGATCGCGGCTGCGCCCACGAACGAGATCGCCATGGGCATGAAGATGAAGCTCTTCGAGACCTGCTCACCGGACTTGGACAGCTTGTCGGCGAGCACCGCCACCACGACGCCGATGGCGACCGTGACGGCCGGCACGATGATCAGCCACAGGATGTTGTTGAAGATCGACTCCCGGAAGTCGGGGTCGTTGAACACGTCGATGTAGTTCTGCAACCCCACATACGCGTCGCTGTCGGCGTTCGCGAAGCTGTAGTGGATGGTCTGCACCGTCGGGAAGATCAGCATGACGCCGATGAGCAGCATCGCCGGCAGCAGGAACGCGTAGGGGATGCTGCGCTCGGACGACCGCGCGGGCAGGCCCTCCACGATCATGTTGATGAAGTAGAAGACGAGACCGGCCCCGCCGACACCGGCGATGACCGCGATGACGCCCTGCAGCAGTCCGGGGATGTCGTCCCCGTAGATGCTCAGGGCCTGGAACACCGTCCCGATCACCGCGACGGATATGACGAGGCCGATCGGGCCGATGATCAGCTTGCTCCGCCGTCTGCGGCGCTCGGCCTTCTCCTTCTCCTCGAGGGAGCTGCCCGGCGCAGGTCCGCCCCGCTGCTCCACAGTCTCGCTGTCAGACGTGGTGGCCACGTCGATCACGACCTTTCGCTCTCACCGACCGGGACTCCCTCCGGAGCGGGTCATGGGCTGGACTGCCTTGGATCTACGGGCGCCGGGTGGTGGCGGGACCGTCGGCCCCGCCACCACCAGCCGTCACTCGGGCCAGGACTGCTCGATCTCCTGGGTGGCCTCTTCGGTCGTCTTGTCACCGGCTGTCCACTCGACGATCCCGGTCCAGAAGCTGCCGCCGCCGACCTCGGTCGGCATCACGTCGGAGGCGTCGAAGCGGAAGATGTCCGCATCGGCCGCGATCTGACCGACCTGGCGGGTCGTCTCGTCCGGGTACAGCGAGGTGTCGAAGTCGGTGCGCGGGGACAGCCAGCCGCCGTCGGCCGCCCACGACTTGCCGAACTCGGTGCCGCTGAGCCACTCGAGCACCTGGGTGGTCTCCTCGTCGTCGCTGTTGAACGACGCCGCGAGGTCACCGCCGCCGAGCACCGGGTTCCCGTCGAACCCACCTTCGTACTTGGGGAACTGGAAGACGTAGACCTCCTCGTCGAGGTTGGACTGGACGTCGTCGGGCAGGAAGCCGGTGATGAAGTTGCCCTGGCGGTGCATGATGCACTTCGGCGGGTCCTCGAACGCTGGGTTGAACGCCTCGGCGAACGGGGTGTTGATCACCGCCTGGGCACCACCACGGACGTAGCCGTCGGCCTTGACGATCTCGGCGTAGGCGTCGAAGGCCTCCTGGACCTCCGGCGCGTCGAAGGGCAGCTCGTGGCTGGCCCACTGGTCGTAGACGTCCGGCCCGTGCAGGCGGAGCATGTACTCCTCGACCCAGTCGGTGCCGACCCACCCGGTGGCGGCGTCGGAGCCGTAACCGATGCACCAGGGCGCCGTACCGGACTGCTTGATCTCGTCGCTGATCTTGATCAGCTCCTGGATCGACTCCGGCTGGTCGGGGTAGCCGCCCTTCTCCCAGAACGCGCGCGGGACGAACACGAGGCTCTTCACCGCGACACGCATCGGGACGGCGTACGCCGTGCCGTCCTCGGTCATGCCTGCCTCCATGAGGCCGGGGATCATCGAGTCGAGGATCGCGTCGGCGTCGAGGTAGTCGTCGACCGGCGCGACGTCGCCGTTCTCGGCCATGTCGATCAGCGTGCCCGGCTGCGGGTACACCGCGATGTCGGGCGTGTCGCCGGAGCGCACCTTGCTGGTGATGATCGTCTGGAAGTCCTGGGTGCCGGTGTACTCGATCTTGATCCCGGTCTCCTCCTCGAAGGCGGCGGCCTCCTTCTCGAAGGACTCGCCCTCGGTGCCACCGAAGGCACCCAGCATCTCCACCACGCCGTCGCCGTCCTCGGTCCCCCCGCCGGAGGCCTCGCCACCGCCCCCGCCGCCGCCCTCGTCGCTCTGCAGACAACCAGCGGAGAGCATCGCCATGGTGGTCAGTGTCGCCGCCAGGGCCAGCCGCCGCGTTCTCGTTCGTCTCATACCGTCTCCTCGTCGAGCCGAATCGGGTGACGCGACGTGATCTGAGTCACACCGCGTCACCCGCATTTCTACCGTGCTGTGATGGACGTGTCCACGACCCCATTGCCCAGCAACGTCGGATCAATCCGGCTATCTGTGACGGTCGTTACACAATCGTCACACGACGACGTTCTCGAGCATCTCCGTGACGAGAGCCGCGATGGGCGACCGTTCGGACCTCGTCAGCGTGACGTGGGCGAACAGCGGGTGCCCCTTGAGCCGCTCGACGACCGCCACCACGCCGTCGTGCCGGCCGACTCGCAGGTTGTCTCGCTGCGCGACGTCGTGGGTGAGCACGACCTTGCTGTTCGCCCCGATCCGCGAGAGCACGGTCAGCAGCACGTTGCGCTCGAGCGACTGTGCCTCGTCCACGATGACGAACGCGTCGTGCAGCGAGCGGCCCCGGATGTGGGTCAGCGGGAGAACCTCGAGCATGCCGCGGTCGAGCACCTCATCGATCACCTCGGGCGAGGTGAGCGCGCCGAGCGTGTCGAAGACCGCCTGCGCCCAGGGCGACATCTTCTCGGACTCGCTTCCGGGGAGGTAGCCGAGCTCCTGGCCACCCACCGCGAACAGCGGCCGGAAGACCACGACCTTCTTGTGCTGTCGGCGCTCCAGCACCGCCTCCAGGCCTGCCACGAGCGCCATCGCGGACTTGCCCGTGCCTGCCCGGCCGCCAAGCGACACGATGCCCACGTCGGGGTCGAGCAGCATCTCCAGGGCGATCCGCTGCTCGGCCGACCGGCCGCGGACCCCGAAGGCCTCGCGGTCGCCGCGGACCAGGTGGACGCGCTTGTCGGCCTTCACCATGCCGAGTGCGCTGCCGCGCTCGGAGAGCAGGACCAGACCGGTGTGGCAGGGCAGTCCTCGGGCCTCCTCCAGGTCGATCACGCCGTCGTCGTACAGCTCGTCGATGTCCGCGCCGGCGACCTCGAGCTCGTCCATACCGGTCCAGCCCGACTCGGGTGCGAGCTCGGCGCGGTACTCCTGCGCGTCGAGGCCGACCGCAGAGGCCTTGATCCTCAGCGGGAGGTCCTTGGAGACGAGCGTGACCCTGTGGCCCTCGTTGGCGAGGTTGTTCGCGACCGCGAGGATCCGGGTGTCGTTGTCGCCCAGCCTGAAGCCCGAGGGCAGCGACTCCGGGTCGGTGTGGTTCAGCTCGACGCGGATCGTGCCGCCGGCGTCGGAGACCGGCACCGGCTCGTCGAGGCGACCGTGCAGCACCCGGAGCTCGTCGAGCATCCGCAGGGCCGCCCGCGCGAAGTAGCCGAGCTCGGGGTGGTCCCGCTTGCCCTCCAGCTCCGTGATCACGACGACCGGCAGGACCACCTCGTGCTCCTCGAACCGGTGGAGGGCGCCGGGGTCGGCGAGCAGCACGCTGGTGTCCAGGACGTAGGTCCGGACCTCAGGCTCGGCGGTGGCGGTGCGGGTCGGGCTCTTCCGGCTGGTGATGCTCTTGCTTGCAGCCACGGTTACGTCCCCTCAGCAGGACCGACGCACGCACTCAGCGCCCCGGCCCCTATCTCGCGTAGGACCGGGAACGGGCCCGAAAGTCCGAGTGCGGACCTCCGGTCGTCAACTGGTCGTGAATGCTCACGAACGGGCCTCCCGAAACGGCTGGCTTCCCCACCTGCCGTTGGCACGAAGGTAGGGCCGACAGGGCCCCGGGGCGGGGAGACACGCCCGAACGCGAGGTGAAGGCCGCGCGAACGGGTCAGGCGCCGAAGCGGCGCTCGCGCTCGGCGTAGGCGCGCAGGGCGCGAAGGAAGTCCACCCGCCGGAAGTCGGGCCAGTAGGCCTCGCAGAAGTAGAACTCGCTGTGCGCGCTCTGCCACAGCAGGAAGCCGCCGAGGCGCTGCTCCCCCGACGTGCGGATCACGAGGTCGGGGTCGGGCTGGCCCTTGGTGTACAGGTGCTCGGCGATGTGCTCGACGTCGATGATCTCGGCGAGCTCCTCGATCGAGGTGCCCTGCGACGCGTGCTCCTGGAGCAGCGACCTGACCGCGTCGGCGATCTCGCGGCGTCCGCCGTACCCGACGGCGACGTTGACGATCAGGCCCTCGACCTCCCGCGTGGCGTCCTCGGCCTCCTTGAGCTTCTCGGCGGTGCTCGCCGGGAGCAGGTCGAGCGCCCCGACCGGGTGGAGACGCCAGCGCCGGGAGGCGGCGAGGTCCGCGACGGCCTCCTCGATGATCCCCAGCAGGGGCCCGAGCTCCTCCGGTGGACGGTTGAGGTTGTCGGTGGAGAGCAGCCACAGGGTGACCACCTCGACGCCGACCTCCTCGCACCACTCGAGGAGCGGGGAGATGTTCGCCGCACCCGCGCGGTGCCCGTGCGCGGCGTCGGCGCCCACGGCCTTCGCCCAGCGCCGGTTGCCGTCGAGCATCACGCCGACGTGCTTGGGCAGACGGTCCGCCGGCAGCCGTCGCGCCAGGCGCGCCTCGTACGCGGGGTACAGCACCCTGCGAATGCCGGATTTCCAGTCAGCCACGGCATACCACCCTACCTGTGACGGTGCGCGCATTCGCTTGATCGCCGACGAGTACCGATCGGTAACCTGAGGGCATGGCATCCCGCGAGCACCCGACGGCGCCCGACTCCCACCGAGCCGGCGAGCGCGTCGAGGAGGCCGCCGACCACATGCGGGACCACGTGCGCGAGATGGTCGACGAGGTCAAGCCCAGGCTGCGTGGCTGGCTGCACGCCGCGACCGCGCCGTTGACCCTGGCCGCCGGCATCGTGCTGATCGCGCTCTCACCCAACGCCGCGACCCGGACCGGCTCCGCGATCTTCGCCGCATCGGCGCTGGTGCTGTTCACCGTCTCGGCGGTCTACCACCGCGGTCACTGGTCGCCCAGGGTCTGGGGCTTCCTGCGCCGGTTCGACCACGCGAACATCTTCCTGCTCATCGCCGGGAGCTACACCCCGTTCACGCTGCTGCTGCTCGAGGGCACCGACCGCACGGTGCTGCTCACCGTCGTGTGGGTGGGCGCGGCGCTCGGCATCCTGTTCCGGATCTTCTGGGCCGGCGCGCCCCGGTGGCTCTACACACCGATCTACATCGGGCTCGGGTGGGCGGCGGTCTTCTACTTCGGCGAGTTCGTCGCCAACACGGGCACCGCGGTGCTCACGCTGATGGTCGTCGGTGGCCTGCTCTACACGCTCGGCGGCGTGGTCTACGGGCTCAAGCGGCCGAACCCCTCACCGACCTGGTTCGGGTTCCACGAGGTGTTCCACACGCTCACGATCCTGGCGTTCGTCACGCACTACGTGGGCATCTCGATCGCGACCTACACGCATCGCTAGACCGCCGGGACAAACTCCGGCAAAACATGCCAGCGGGCCTTCACTTCCGGCGGCGGCAGAGTTACGGTCGAGTCATCAAGTTCCAGCTTGATCGAGTTGGAGGTGTTGCCTATGACGACCCCCTCACGATCGCGCCGCGAGCCTGAAGGGCCGTGACGCAGAAGGCTGAACAACGCGGAAGGGGAAGGTCTCGCGACCTTCCCCTTCTTCGTGTCCTGCTTCGTGTCCTGGGGGGCGTTCACAGCAACGCGCGAAGCTCCTCCGCCGTGGTCACCGGCCGCTCGCAGACCATCCCGCGGCAGACGTACGCCGCTGCCGCGCCGCCGACCGGGCCGCGCCCCTCCATCAGGGGTACGGCGGACGCGCCCGGCGCCCCGACGACCACCACCGCCCCGGGGCTCGTCGCACGCCGGGCCACCTGCTCGAGCTCCGCACGGCCCGGGTCACCGTCCTCACCGACGACCGCGATCTCGAGGGGACCGGCGAGCGCGGCCTCGGCGGCGGCGAGCGACCAGCCCGCGAACCGGGGCACCCGCTCGGCGAGCAGCCGCACCGTCCGCAGCCCGGCCTCAGCGGCGTCGCGGTGCCGGCCCGAGCCGGTCACCGCGGCGTAGCCGAGCAGGGCGTGCACGAGGGCGGAGTGGCCGGACGGGCTCGCGTTGTCGCTCGGGTCGCGCGGCCGCGCGACGAGGGCCTCCGCGTCGTCCGCAGTGTCGTAGAACCCGCCGTTCCCGTCGGTGAAGTGGGTGAGCGCGGTGTCGAGGAGCCGGCCG
>DASTPU010000066.1:0-10889 GCA_035762105.1 Nocardioidaceae bacterium
CGTGCCGTACTCGGCGATGATCTTCTTCTTGGTCTCCGCGTCGGTACCCTTGGACACGCGACTTCCCTTCGGTTCTCTCGTTGCGCGGCGCGCCGGGGCCTGTTCACCCGGGCACTCTCGTTCCGCGGCCGTTCTGACGGCGATGTCACCCGGTGACGACGAGGTGCTCGTCGAGCCAGGGCAACCGCTCAAGACTATCAGCGGCCCCGCCGTTTCTCCGAATCGCGTCCCACCCATCCCACCCCAGCGGCAGGGCAGGCCAGGGCAGGGGCAGGTCACCTCCCACCCCCTTCCCGCCGGCCCGTCACCTTCGGGGCGGTTTCGTCGGCATGTCGCTGCGCGTTCAACGGGTCACCGGAGGGCGGCAGGGACGTCAGCGGCCGCCCTCGTCGGGCTGCGGCGCGCGGTCCGCGCCGTCGGCGTGCTTCAGCGGCAGGCTCACCGGCGGTACGACGCCCAGCGGGGCACCGGGGAGATGCGGCGGGTTCGTCGAGGTCCAGGCGTCCGGCTGGAGCCGCGTCCCCGACCGGTAGACGTCGTGGTCACGGACCGGCGGCGGAAAGACGTTGTAGAGCCGCCGCTCGCCGTTGAGCCAGGGGTAGGTCGTGCTGACGCGGTGGCCGCGGTGCTCCTCGCCGGCCCACCGCGCGACGTTCAGCGGCCTGCCGTCCTGGTCCACCCCCGGGGCCGCGAGTCAGCCGCCGAGCACCCTCCGCACCGCCTCGCGCGCCGCCATCGGGTCGGGCGCCGCCAGCGCCGCCTCCGCGGCGTGCTCGCAGGTGTCCATCGACACCCCGGCGATCTGCGCCCCGACGTTGCGCACCGCGGCCGACGCCATCGACAGCGAGGTCACCCCCATGCCCACCAGTGCGGCGGCGAGGGCCGGGTCCGCCGCGGCCTCCCCGCAGACGCCCACCGGCTTGCCGGCGTGCTTGCCCGCCTCCGCACTGATCGCGATGAGGGCGAGGACGGCGGGCTGCCACGCGTCGGTGAGGTGGGCGAGCCCGCTCGACATCCGGTCGGCGGCCATCGTGTACTGCGTGAGGTCGTTGGTGCCGATCGACAGGAAGTCGACGTGCTCG
Organism: Nocardioidaceae bacterium; assembly: GCA_035762105.1. Lineage (GTDB taxonomy): Bacteria > Actinomycetota > Actinomycetes > Propionibacteriales > Nocardioidaceae > Nocardioides_C. The sequence goes on from DASTPU010000066.1 coordinate 1,083, forward strand.
AGCATCTTGTGGGCCTGCAGGGCAGCGGCCGGGATCTCGATCATCACGCCGGCGCGCAGGTCGTGGGCGCGCACCTGCTCGGCGAAGTCGGCGGCCTCGGCGACGGTGGCCACCATCGGCGCCATCACCCACGGCTTCGTGCGGGTCTGTCGCGCCGCCGCCGCGATCGCGTAGAGCTGCCGCTCGAGCAGGCCGGGGTTGCCGAAGGACAGCCGGAGGCCGCGGACACCGAGCGCCGGGTTCTCCTCACCCTCCAAGGTGGCGAACGCGATCGGCTTGTCCGAGCCGGCGTCGAGGGTGCGCACGACCACGGTGCGCTCGGACCCGAACGCGCTCAGCACCTCGGCGTACACCTCGGTCTGCTCGGCCACGCTCGGCTCGTCCTGCCGGTTCAGGAAGCAGAGCTCGGTGCGGAACAGCCCCACTCCCTCGACGGGCCCGTCGGCGGCGGCGCGCGCGGAGGCGCCGTCGGCGACGTTGGCGAGGATCTTCACGCGCGTGCCGTCGCTGGTGCGCCCCGGTCCTGTCCAGGACTCCAGGGCTGCCTGCACCGCGGCGGCCTCCACGACCCGGGCCCGCGCCTTGGCGTCGTCGGGCGAGACCTCGATCTCCCCGGTGCTGCCGTCGACGAGCACCCTCACCGGCGCCTCGAGCTCCATCAGTCCGGGAACCGCGACGACGCACGGGATGCCGAGCTGCCGGGCGATGATCGCGGTGTGGCTCGTGGGGCCGCCCTTCGCGGTGGCCAGGGCGACGACGAGACTGGCGTCGAGCCCGGCGGTGTCGGCGGGCGCGAGGTCCTCGGCGACGAGCACGGACGGCTCGTCAGGAACGGGCACGCCCGGCTCCGCCTCGCCCACGAGGGTGGCGGTCAGCCGCTTCTCGATGTCACGCAGGTCGGTGACCCGCTCGGCCATCAGTCCGCCCATCTGCGTGAACAGCCCGGCGAACTGGTCGACGGCGGCGTTCAGCGCGGTGAGCAGCGAGTCACCGGCCTTCAGCCGCTTGACCACGGCGCTGCGCAGGCCCTTGTCCCGGGCCAGCCCGGCGGTGGCGGTGAGCACCTCGGCGGCGCTGCCGCTGGCGCGTTCGGCGCGTCCGGCCAGCCGGTCGGAGACCAGGGCCACCGCTCCGTCGTACGCCTCGAGCGCCCGTTCCTCGTCGAGCGAGAGCGACTCGAAGGCATCGATCGCGCGCTGGGAGATACCCGCGGACGCGACGACGACGGGCCCGTAGGCCACACCAGGGACGACAGGGGTGCCTCGAAGGATCATGCCCAACGATAACCACGACACCCCCTTGACAGTCAACAGATTCGGGCGTAAAACAACATACACAAAGATCCACCGACCGCAGGAGGCCCCGTGTACGCGGAGGAACGACGTCAGGCCATGGCCGAGCTGGTGTCCCAGCAGGGACGCCTGTCCGTGAACGAGCTCGCCGACGCCTACGGCATCACCACGGAGACGGTGCGCCGTGACCTCTCCATGCTCGAGCGCGCGGGCATCATCCGCCGCGTGCACGGGGGCGCCGTCCCGGCCGAGGCGCTGACCAGGCTGGAGACCGCGGTCGGCGACCGCGACCGCGCGCACGCGGACCAGAAGGACCGGATCGCCCGGGCCGCTCTCGACCTGCTTCCTGCCTCGGGCGGGAGCGTGCTGCTCGACGCCGGCACCACCACCTCACGCCTCGCCAGCCACCTTCCGCTCGACCTGAAGCTGACGGTCGTCACCAACGCCGTGCCGATCGCCGCACGGCTGGCCGGGCTCTCCAACGTCGACCTGCACCTTCTGCCCGGGCGGGTACGGCGGACGACCCAGGCCGCCGTCGGAGAGGACACGGTCGCCGCTCTCGGGGTGCTGCGGACCGACGTCGTCTTCCTCGGCACCAACGGCCTCGACGCCGACCACGGACTCACGACCCCCGACTACTCCGAGGCGGCCGCGAAGCGCGCCATGGTCCGCGCCGGGCGACGCGTCGTCGTCCTCGCGGACTCCTCCAAGATCGGCGAGGACCACACCGTCCGGTTCGCCGACCTGGCCGACGTCGACGTGCTCGTGACCGACGCCGGCGTCGACGACGTCACGGTCAAGGCGCTCGAGGACCTCGGCGTCGAGGTCGTGGTCGCATGATCGTCACCCTGACCCCGAACCCGAGCGTCGACCGCACGGTCGCCCTGACCTCGGCCCTCGAGCGAGGGGCCGTGCTCCGCGCCGAGTCGGTCACCGCCCAGTCCGGGGGCAAGGGCGTGAACATCTCCCGCGCCGCCCTCGCCGCCGGTGTCCGCACGATCGCGGTGCTGCCCGCCCAGAGCGACGACCCCTACGTCCTCGAGCTGCTCCGCGACGGCATCGACTGCCGGCCCGAGCGGCCCGTCGGCCCGGTCCGGGTGAACATCACGATCACCGAGCCCGACGGCACCACGACGAAGATCAACTCCCCCGGAGCGACGGTCGACCAGGCCGCGCTCGACCGGCTCGAGCGCGCCCTCCACCAGCGGGCCGCGCACGCCCAGTGGGTGGTCCTGGCCGGGTCACTGCCGCCCGGGGCACCGGCCGGGTGGTACGCCGAGCTCGTCGCCGACCTGGCCGGCACCCAGGCGAAGGTCGCGGTCGACACCTCCGACGAGCCGCTGCGCGCGCTGGCCTCCCAGGTGGCCGCGGGCGGGGCGGCGCCCGACCTGCTGAAGCCGAACGGCGAGGAGCTGGCCTCGCTCACCGGCAGCGACGCCGTGCAGGTCGAGGGCGACCCGGCCATCGCCGCCAAGGCCGCCGGGATCCTCGTCGACCAAGGGGTCGGCGCGGTCCTCGCCACGCTCGGCGCGAACGGCGCCGTGCTCGTCACCCCGGAGGGCGCCTGGCACGCCACTCCGCCGCCCACCACGGTCGTGAGCACCGTGGGTGCGGGCGACTCCAGCCTCTTCGGCTACCTGCTCGGCGACCTCCGCGAGGCGGAGCCGGCCGAGCGTCTCCGTCTCGCAGTCGCCTACGGCAGCGCCGCCGCAGGTCTACCCGGCACCACCATCCCCCGTCCCGACCAGGTCAACCCGGCGCTCGTGGAGGTCCGCGAGCTCGTCCGCACCGGAAACTGAGGAGCTTCATGTCCCCGCTGATCACCCCCGCCCTCGTGCGGCTCGACACGTCGTTGGGCTCTGACAAGCACGAGGTCATCCGCGCGCTGGCCGGCGTCGTCGCCGACGCCGGACGCAGCGACGACGCCGAGGGCCTGGCCCACGACGCGCTCGCCCGCGAGGAGACCTCCGCCACCGGCCTGCCCGGTGGGATCGCCATCCCCCACTGCCGCACCGAGCACGTCGACGTACCCACGCTCGCCTTCGCCCGGCTCTCCCCCTCCACCGACTTCGGCGCGAAGGACGGCCCGGCCGACCTGGCGTTCCTGATCGCGGCTCCGGCGGGCGGCGACGCGACGCACCTTCAGCTGCTGACCCAGCTCGCCCGCGCCCTCGTGAAGAAGGACTTCACCGACGCGCTCCGCCGGGCGAGCACGCCCGAGGAGATCGTCGCCCTCGTCGGCGACGTCGTCCGGGCACCCGAGCCGGCCGCCGCTCCCGCCGCGGCCTCGCCCGCGGCCGCGGCTCCAGCGGCACCTGCCGCACCCGCTGCCCGGCGCCGGATCGTCGCGGTGACCTCCTGCCCGACCGGTATCGCGCACACCTACATGGCCGCGGAGTCGCTCGAGGCGGCCGCGGCGCGGGCCGGTGTCGACCTCACCGTCGAGACCCAGGGCTCGGCCGGTTCCACCCCGATCTCCCAGAGCGTCATCGACCAGGCCGACGCGGTGATCTTCGCCGCCGACCTCGGGGTGAAGGACCGGGGCCGGTTCGCCGGCAAACCGGTGGTCGCCGGCGGCGTGAAGCGAGGGATCGACGACCCCGACGGGATGGTCGCCACCGCGGTCGCCTACATCGACGACCCCGACGCGCCGCGCGTCGAGGGCGCGGGCGAGGGCCGCGGCAGCACCGAGCACCGCATCGCGACGGGCGACGAGCCCCTGGGGCTCCGCATCCGGCGCATCCTGATGACCGGTGTCTCCTACATGATCCCGTTCGTCGCCGCGGGCGGTCTGCTGATCGCGCTGTCCTTCCTGCTCGGCGGCTACGAGATCACCGACCCGGCCGCTGACATCGTCACGGCCAACACCTTGTTCAACCTGCCCGACCTGGAGGAGGCCGGTCTGCAGCACGCGCTGTTCGACTCGCCGTTCCTCGCCTACCTCGGCGCGTTGTTCTTCATGCTCGGAGCCACGGCGTTCAAGTTCCTCGTGCCTGCCCTGGCCGGCTACATCGCCTACGCGATCGCCGACCGTCCCGGCATCGCTCCCGGCTTCGTCATGGGTGCCATCGCGATCGACCTCGGCGGCTTCGGCATCGCGCAGACAGGCTTCCTCGGCGGCATCATCGGCGGAGTTCTCGCTGGTGTCGTGGCGCTGTGGATCGCCCGCTGGAAGGTCGCCTCGTGGATGCGCGGCCTGATGCCGGTCCTGGTCATCCCGTTGCTCACCACGCTCATCGCCGGCCTCGTCATGGTGGTCGTCCTCGGCAAGCCGCTCGGCGCGCTCATGGAGGCCCTCAACTCCGGCCTGACCAGCATGGCCGAGAGCGGTGCCGGCATCGTCCTGGGCATCGTGCTCGGGCTGATGATGGCCTTCGACATGGGCGGACCGCTCAACAAGACCGCCTACCTCTTCGCGACGACAGGGCTCGCGGCCGCGGCCACCGCCACCGGGGACGCACCGCAGCTGCAGATCATGGCGGCGGTCATGCTCGCCGGCATGGTTCCGCCGCTCGCCCTCGCCCTCGCGACAGTGCTGCGGCCGCGGCTGTTCACCGAGCCCGAGCGCGAGAACGGCAAGGCGGCCTGGCTTCTCGGCGCCTCGTTCATCACCGAGGGCGCGATCCCGTTCGCAGCCGCCGACCCGCTCCGGGTGATCCCCTCGATCATGCTGGGCAGCGCCGTCACGGGCGGCCTCTCCATGGCCGCCCACGTGACCCTGCGGGCGCCGCACGGCGGGATCTTCGTCTTGTTCGCGGTCGGCGAGGTGGTCTGGTTCCTGCTCGCGCTCGCCGCCGGGATTCTGGTCGCCGCATTGTCCGTCATCGTGCTGAAGCAGTTCACCGAGAGCAAGGAAGAGATCGAGGAGCTCGACGAGCTCGCCGTCTGAGAAGCAACACAACCGAAGGAGCACACATGCCCACCAAGTCCGTCGTCGTCGGCTCGGCCGTCGGCCTCCACGCCCGGCCCGCAGCGCTCATCTCCGAGGCAGCAGGCGAGCTCGACTCCGAGGTGACCATCGCCGTCGCCGGCGGTGAGCCGGTCGACGCCAGCTCGGCGCTGCTCATCATGACCCTCGGCGCCAAGAAGGGCGACACGGTCGACGTCAGCAGCGACGACCAGGCCGCCCTCGACAAGATCGCGGCCATGGTCGAGCAGGACCTCGACGCCTGACCGCACCCCACGACGCCGGGGGCGGTCCGGATCACCGGACCGCCCCCGTGCACCCGGCACCGCGCCGTTCCCGTCCCCGTGGCGGGAACGGCGCGGTCTCGTCGTCTCCGAGGCTCACCGGGCTGGGCGGCGGGCGGCGGACGGCGGACGACGGACGGCGGACGACGGGCGGCGGACGGCGGACGGCGGACGGACTCAGGCTCGCTGCTTCAGGTACTGGTAGACGGTGCGCACCCCGACCGCGCGCTCGAGCTCGTTCGTGATCGAGGTGAAGAACTGTGCGCGGTAGACCTCGTCGGTCACCGCGTACACCGTGAAGTAGAGCCCCGAGAAGGCGGCCAGGAACAGCGACACCTGCGCGAGCTCGGCGCTGATGAAGCCCTCCAGGCCGAAGAGGTACGACAGCTCGTCCTCGCCCGTCCACGACAGGACGACGTCCTCCCGCATCGCGACGAGGCCGAAGACGATGAAGAACAGGAAGACCGACACGGAGAGCAGCAGCACCTGCACGAACTGCGCGACGAGCAGCACCAGGATCAGGTTGGCCTTCTGGAAGCCGTGCACCTCGGCGTCCTGGTGCACGTGCTCGCCGGACTCCGCGAGCTCGCGCGCGGCTCCTTCCAGCGGCGTGCCCTTGCACGCGCCGACCAGCCGGCCCGGCTCGACCTCGTCGTCTACCTTGTCGAGCTCCTCGGGCAGCCGCGCGAGCAGGAACCCGGCGGCCATGGCGGTGAAGGTCAGCACCGTCATCCACATGACGCCGCCGTCGAGCGTCGCCGAGACCTGCCAGACCTCGGCGTTGATGAACAGGAAGGTGACGAACAGCAGCAGCAGCGGCAGCGCCCGGGTCACCAGCGGGAAGATCAGCCCCAGGCTCCTCAGCGTGCGGGCGACGGCCCACCGGGCGATCGGCCAGGCGCGCAGCGCGGTCAACCCGTAGAGCCCGGCGCCGATGCCGGCGAAGGTGAGCGTCGTCCCCATCCCGAGCGAGACGTCCTCCGTGACCCAGCCCAGCCCGATCCCCAGGACGAGGCCGAGCAGCGCGGAGAGCGCCATGAACGGCACCAGCCGCCGGGGCCGGAGTGCCTGGCGGACCGCCGCTCGCTCGGAGTCGACGAAGTACGGCAGCCCGTGCCGGACGAACCAGCGCTCGGCCTCCTCGACCGTCGTGGCGGTCGCCGCGGACCTCACACGGGCTCCGGCGTGCCCAGCACCTCGCGTGCGCGTCGTACGTCCTCGGCCATGGTCTTCACGAGCTCGTCGACCGAGTCGAAGCGCTTCATGCCGCGGATCCGGGCCACGAAGGACACCTCGACCGGGACGCCGTACAGGTCGAGGTCGCTGCGGTCCAGCACGTAGGACTCGACTCTTCTTTCTCTCTCGCCCTCGAACGTCGGGTTGGTGCCGACGGAGATGGCCGCGGGAAGGGGCGCGTGGTCACCGTCGAGGCGGCGCAGCCACCCGGCGTACACGCCGTCGGCCGGGGCCGCGACCATGCCGCTGGTCGGCACGTTGGCGGTCGGATAGCCGAGGTCCCGGCCGCGCCGGTCGCCGCGGACCACCTCGCCGCGCACGGTGAAGGGCCGCCCGAGCGCCTCGGCGGCACCCTCGACGTCCCCTGTCGACAGGCAGTTGCGGACGTACGTCGAGGACCACACCTGCGGCCCGCCGTCGAGCGCGATCCCCACGGTGACGAAGTCCCGCGAGTCCCCCAGCTCGCGGAGCAGGGCGACGTCGCCGGCGGCGCGGTAGCCGAACCGGAAGTTCGCGCCCACGACGACCGCCTTGGCGTGGAGCGCGTCGACCAGGATCTCGTCGACGAAGCGCTCCGGCGACCAGCCCGCGATCTCACGGCTGAACGGCACGACCAGCACGTCGTCGACACCGGCCTCGTCCAGCAGGTCGACCCGGGTCTCGACCGTGGTCAGCGTCAGCGGGGCGTGCTCGGGACGCAGCACAGCGATCGGGTGCGGGTCGAAGGTGACCGCCACGACGTGGCCGATCCCGAGCTCCTCGGCGACCTCACGGGCCCGGCGCACGACGTGCTGGTGACCGAGGTGGACGCCGTCGAAGTTCCCCACCGTCACGACGGTGCGGCCGAGGTCCGCCGGGACGGCGTCGCACGATCGCCAGACGCGCACGGGTCACCACTCCTGTTCGAGAGTCGGATGAGCTTTCGTCGAAATGCTGCCACACGGCCCGGGCGGGGCTGCCGGTCAGGAGGCGAACACCGACAGCGCCGCCGCGGTCTCGCCGCGCTGCTCGTACAGCGCGAGGAACCGACCCGTGCCGTCGAACACCGCCACCGGTCCCTCGACACCGAGGTCGATGCCGAGCTTCCGGCCGACGTGCACGGCAGCCGCGTCGGCGTCGTCGAGCGTGCGGGAGGGAAAGCAGCGTCGTGCCAGGTCGTCGATCGGCACGACCGCGAACCCGTCGGCGAGCTCGTCGAGCGTGCGGGCGTCGTCCAGGGTGAACGGTCCGACGGCGGTACGGCGCAGCACGGTGAGGTGGCCTCCGACGCCGAGCGCGGCGCCCGCGTCGCGGGCGATCGCCCTGATGTAGGTGCCGCTCGAGCAGCGAACCGACACGGTGACGTCCACGACGTCGTCGTGTCGCTCGATGCGGTGCACGTCGATGGCGTGGACGGTGACCGGCCGCGCCTTAAGCTCGACGGTCTCCCCGGCCCGCACCCGGGCGTAGGCCCGCCGACCGTCCACCTTGATCGCGGAGACCGACGAGGGGACCTGCTCGATGTCGCCGACGAGCGCAGCGAAGGCCTCAGCGACCTGCTCGTCGGTCACGTCGGCGGCCGACGTCTCGGCGAGGACCTCGCCCTCGGCGTCGTCGGTGGTGGTCGTGACTCCGAGGCGGACCACTGCGTCGTACGCCTTCTCGGTGAGCATCAGGTGGCCGAGCAACCGGGTGGCCCGGTTGACGCCGATGAGCAGGACGCCGGTGGCCATCGGGTCGAGCGTCCCGGCGTGGCCCACCTTGCGGGTGCCGGCGAGCCGGCGGATCCGCGCGACCACGTCGTGCGAGGTCATCCCGGCGGGCTTGTCGACGACGACCAGCCCCGCCGGAGCGGCGATGCTCACTCCTCGTCGAGCTCGGGCTCGTCGTCGAGCAGGTCGGGCTCGTTCGGCTTGCGGTACGGGTCGGCGTCGCCGGCGTACTTCGCACCCGCGGCCGCCTCGGCGACCCGCGCGTCGGACTCGCGCGCCTTGGCCAGCAGCTCGTCGAGGTGACGGGCGGTGTCGGGCAGCGCGTCGTGGATGAACTCGAGCGTGGGGACGTGCCGCATGCCGAGCTGCTTGCCGACCTCGGACCGGAGGATGCCCTTGGCGGACTCGAGAGCGGCGGCCGTGCTGGCCAGCTCCTCGTCCTCGCCCATGACCGTGTAGAAGATCGTGGCGTTCTGGGTGTCCCCGGTGACGCGGACGTCGGTGACCGTGACGAACCCGAGACGCGGGTCCTTGATCCGCCGCTCGAGCATCTCCGCCACGATCACCTGGATGCGGTCGGCGACCTTGCGGACGCGAGGCGAGCTCATGAGTTCCCTCTCCTGGTTTCGTTCACATGCCGGGCAGGCGTCGACTGCCGCGCTGGTGGTTTACCAGGGGATGCAGGCTTTCTGTCTCTTCCCACGGGGAATTCCCCATGGGAGGAAGCAGATTTCCTACATCCCCTGGTAATCGGTCGTGAGCCGTCAGGCCCGCGGGATCTCGCGCATCTCGAAGGACTCGACGACGTCGCCCTGCTTGATGTCGTTGTAGCCACGCAGGACCAGACCGCACTCGAAGCCCTCGCGGACCTCGGACGCGTCGTCCTTCTCGCGGCGCAGCGACGCCAGGTCGAGGTTGTCGGCCACCACGTTGCCGTCACGCAGCAGACGCGCCTTGGCGTTGCGGCGGATGACGCCCTTGGTGACCATGCAGCCGGCGATGTTGCCGATCTTGCTGGAGCGGAAGATCTCGCGGATCTCGGCCTGGCCGAGCGATACCTCTTCGTACTCCGGCTTGAGCATGCCCTTGAGCGCTGCCTCGATCTCCTCGATCGCCTGGTAGATCACGGTGTAGTAGCGGATCTCCACGCCCTCGCGGTCGGCCAGCTCGGACGCCTTGCCCTGCGGGCGGACGTTGAAGCCGATGATGATCGCGTTGGACGCGGCGGCCAGCATCACGTTGGTCTCGGTGATCGCACCGACACCGCGGTCGATGACGCGCAGTGACACCTCCTCGCCGACGTCGATCTTGGCCAGGGCGTCCTCGAGCGCCTCGACCGAACCGGACACGTCGCCCTTGAGGATGAGGTTGAGCTCCTGGCTCTCGCCCTTCTCCAT
>DASTPU010000067.1:0-29930 GCA_035762105.1 Nocardioidaceae bacterium
ACCGGGCGTGGCATCGGCAGCCCCGTCGCCCTGCCCGGGGGATGGGGCCAGTACAGCCACATCGCCGGGGCCGGTGACCTGACCAACGACGGCCGGCCCGACCTGCTCGTCAAGGGCAAGGAGCCAAAGTTCGTCTACGTCTTCCCGGGCACCGGCGCGGGCACCTTCGAGCACAAGCTCGGCCCGTTCCCGCAGTTCAAGCGGTTCAACTACATCGCCGCGGTCGGCCAGATGGCCGGGGACTCGAGCATCGACCTGATCGGCCGCAACGGCGCCGGCGAGGTGCTCGTCTTCCCGAACAACGGCGCGAAGAACCTCGAGGCGGTCACCGACACCGGCCTGGTCCTCGGCGCGGCCAACCTGATCCTCAACGTGGGGGACTGGAACGGCGACGGGTTCGGCGACATCATCACGCGCACACCGCGCGGCCGGATGGACCTGCGCCTCGGCAACGGCAACGGCGGCTTCGCAGCCCCGACGGTCGCGGCCACGGGGTGGGCCAAGGTCAAGCTGCTCGCCGCGGTCGGCGACATCACCGGCGACGGCTACCCCGACCTGATGGGGCAGCCGGAGGGCATGGCGATGCGGATCTACCCCAGCGACGGCGCAGCCGGGTTCCTGCCCAGCTACATCGCGCACTCCGCGATCAGCTCCAACCAGCACACCGGCCTGGGCCTGTGGGACGCCGACGGGTCCCCGGACAGCCTGCTCCGGCGCTCCGACGGTGTGCTCCTGCTCTACCGCGGCAACGGGCCGGGCGGCCTGATGAACCCGTCCAAGCTCGGTGCCGGCGCGAAGGGCTACGACCTGCTGCAGGCGGTCGGCGACGCGACCGGCGACGGACGTCCGGACGTGGTGGCCCGTGAGGCCGCGACGGGCAAGCTGTGGCTGCTGCCCGGCGCCGGCAGGTCCTTCGGGGTGCGCCGCCTGGTCACCGACGACTTCGGCGCCTACGACCTGAGCAGCTGATCCTCACGAGGGCAGGGCGGCTCGCAGCCGAGCGGTCGCCCGCTCCTCGTCGTACCTGCGCTCCCACGCCCGCTCGTCGGGGTTGCGGACCCACACGGTGCTCCCGTCGAGCAGCAGGGGCGACAGCAGGGTGCCGCGCCCCCGGGCCGTGCACGGGTTGACGTCGGTGAGCAGCCGGCCGCCCGGCTCGACCAGCGGCGTGGCCGCTGCGTCGGCGAGCAGGTCCGCCTGGGTGAGGGAGGTGTCGCCCTCGCGCCAGGCGCCGTCGTCGGCTCCGGCCGGATGGAGGGCCATGAAGACGTCCGGCTGCCCGAGCACCACCGCGCCGTAGTCCACGACCCCGGTCGGCAGCGGCTCGGCGAACCGCGCGCCGAGCGGGCGCAGCGACAGGGCCACGACGGGTACGACGTCCGCGCGGTCGGCGTAGGTCCCGACCCCGTCGGGCCCGCAGACGACGAGGTCGGCCTCCCCGCTGAGCAGCGGGTCGGTCGTGACCACCTGACCGCCCGACCACAGCGCCCCGAGCCAGACGGCACCGAGCCAGTGGGTGGGCAGGTCGACGAGCACGAGGCTCCCGTGCTCGACGTCCAGCTCGTCCTGGACCAGACCCGCGGTCTTGGCCACCCAGTTGGCGTAGGTGGTGACCGAGAGCTCGACCCGCTCGCCGGTGGCGTCGTCGTAGAACGTCACCAGCGGCCGGGCGGGGGCGGACCGGAGGGTCGCGGAGAGGAGGTCGGGGAAGCTGTGGTGGGTGGGGGAGGGGCTCACCCGCAGCAGGGTACGCAATGGCAGGATGCCGCCATGTCGCACCATGCAGAGGCCGTCATCGTCGCCGGGGGCTTCGGCACCCGGCTGCTGCCGCTGACCGCCCGCCGGCCCAAGCACCTCCTCAACGTCGGGGGCGTGCCGTTCCTCGAGCACCAGATCGCCCGGCTGGCCGGGGCCGGCGTCGACCACGTCGTGCTGGCGACGTCGTACCGTGCCGAGCTCTTCGAGCCGGTCCTCGGCGACGGCAGCCGGTGGGGCGTCCGGCTGGACTACGTGCAGGAGGAGGAGCCGCTCGGCACCGCCGGCGCGATCCGCAACGTCACCGGCGTGCTGCGCGACGACCCCGACGGCGCCGTGGTGGTGCTCAACGGCGACATCCTCTCGGGCCACGACCTGCGCCGGCAGCTGGCCGACTTCGAGACGCCGCGCGACGGCCGCCAGGTGGACGTCTCGCTGCACCTCGTCGAGGTACCCGACGCGCGGGCGTTCGGCTGCGTCCCCACCGACGGGAGCGGCCGGGTCACCGGCTTCGTGGAGAAGTCCGACAACCCGGTGACCAACCAGGTGAACGCAGGCTGCTACGTCTTCCGGCGGCGCGTGCTCGACGAGATCCCGGCCGGCCGCGTGGTCTCGGTGGAGCGCGAGACCTTCCCCGAGCTCGTCGCCGCCGGCCGGCTGGTCGTGGGCTACGTCGACACGGCGTACTGGCGCGACGTCGGCACCCCCGAAGCCCTGGTGGCGGCCTCGTGCGACCTGGTCCTCGGGGTGGCCACGAGCCCGGCCCTGGACGCTGCACCTGCTGAGGCGCGCGTGCTCGACGGGGCCTCGGTCGACCCGACCGCGGCGCTGGAGGCCGGCACGCTGGTCGACCAGGGCGCCTGGATCGGGCGCGGGGCGACGGTGTCCGGCAGCGTGGTCCTGTCCGGGGCGGTCGTCGGTGAGGATGCGGTCGTCGTGGACTCGGTTCTCGGGCCCTCTGCCGTGGTCGGCCGGTCGGCCCATCTCGTCGGGGTGACCCTGGGCGACGAGGCGACCGTCGGCGCCGGCGGACGGCTGGAGAACGAGCGCGTCGACTGCGCGGTGAACGTCTAGGAGCTCACAGCGCTGCTGCGGGGGAGCCGGCTCACCACAGCAGCCCGGTCTGCTCGACCCAGGCCACGCCACCGAGCAAGCCGACGAACCGGAGCCACCGGCCCAGCAGGCCCAGGCTCAGGAAGAGCGCGAGGCTCATCCGGAGCTGGCCCGCCACCACCGCGAGGACCGCGAACGGCGGCAGCCCGACGACCGCGGAGACCAGCACCAGCGACCCGGCCAGCACCGGCCGCTGGTGGGTGCGGGCCCGCCAGAGCTCGAGGCTGGCCGCGACCTTCGGCTTCTCGATCTTGCGGCGGACCCAGCCCCAGCCCAGCGACGAGGCGCCGATCTGGTACCAGACGAGCTTGCCGACCATCTGGCCCAGCGCGGCGAAGAGCGCCAGCAGCCAGACCGCGTCGACCTGCGTCACAGCGGCGCGCACCGCGAGGTAGGCCTCGATGTTGATGACGGGGACCAGTGCGGAGACGAAGCCGAGCACCGCGATGGTGAGCAGGTCCCTCATCCCACGCTCACCGCCCCGGGCCTCCGACGCCGGAGGTCAGGATGCGCCGGGCTCGGGGGAGTCGGTGTAGGGGTAGTCCTCGACGAACGCGGCCACGGCCTCGCCGCTGGGCTCGCCGCAGTACTGCGTGATGCCCTGCTGGCCCTTGGGGTTGCCGTTGGTGTCGCCCATCGACCAGTGGGTGAGCGCGATGTGCGCGCCGTCGGGGAAGGGCTCGCCGTCCTCGGCGGTCCACGGCGCAGCGATGAACTTGTTCTCGTAGCTCTCGCCCTCGAACTTGTTCGCGATCGCCTTGACCACGCTCAGCTTCTCCTCGTCCTCGGCGATCGTCTCGTCGTACCAGAGGACGTTGTAGCCGTGCTCGAGGTTGTGCACCAGGTAGCCGACCTCGGGCCGGTCCTTGGTGGTGTAGAACTTCCGCTCCAGCGGGGCCCAGGTCGGGTAGTGCGGCCCGGCGGCGGGCGGCGCCGAGTCGTACTCGAGGGCGCTGCCCATCTCGCGGTGGTCGTTGTTGCCCTCGGCCTTCTCGGCGACCGGGTCCGTGCAGCTCGCGGCGTCGGCGGCGACGCCCAGCGCGGCGAGGTCCTCCTTGCCGAGCGCGCTCTGGGTGCGCGAGTCCTTGATCAGCGGGTACGCCGCGGCGCCGATGATCACGAGGGCCACGGCGACCGCGCCGACGATGATCATCGACGTTCGCTTCTTCTCGGCCCGCTGCTGCTCACGGCGCATCTCCTCGAGCACTGCACGGCGGTCCTTGTTCGGCTTGGCCACGACACCGACCTTCTCAGAATGGGGCTTACGGACAGATCGCTGCGCAGTCTACGGAGTCACCGGAACGAACGAGAGCATGCCGTCTCGCGCCTCGTCGCCGGCTCTGCCCCAGCCGTGGGCGAACGCCACCGTCTCGGCGCGCTCCTCCGCGGCTCCGGCCTTGCGCTCGTCGCCGAGGTCGCCGAGCCTCACCTCGAGGCGGACCCCGCCGGGAGACACCGAGACGCCGGCCGCCGGGACCGCCCGGGACAGGGCCGCGGCCAGGTCCTCGGCAGACGAGGGAGCGCCGAAGCCGCGCCGGTCCTCGCGCACCAGGGCGTGCATCACCGCCTCCCGGCTGCCCAGCCCGAACATGTCGTGCTCCTGCGGGCGGACGAGCGCCGCGGCACCCGGGCCGTGCTCACCGGGAGGGAGCACGAGCCGGTCCAGGCCCCGGAGCACCGCGGCCGGCGAGCGGCTGAGCTTGCCGGTGACCAGGTCCGCCGCCGCGGTCACCTCGTCGGCGAGGGCCGGCGCAGTGACGGCGAGCAGGTTTCCGTAGTCGTCGACGCGGCCCGCATGGTCGTCGAGCACGTCGAGGCCGGCCGCCCCCACCGCGATGTCGGTCTGCCCGTTGCGCCAGGCGCGGCCGGAGGTGTCGCTCACCAGCACGGCGACGTTCGCGCCGGCGCGCGCGGCAACGGCCTCGCGCAGCCCGCGGGCGGAGGCGTCGGGGTCGAGCGGCAGCAGGACCAGCGTCCCGGGCTCGGTGTTGGAGGCGTCGATGCCGGCCGCTGCCATCACCAGGCCGTGGCGTGTGCGGACGATCGACGTACCTCCGCGCCTGGCGACCACGCGGTCGGTCTCGTCGGCGAGCGCCTGCTGCTTGGCGCCGGTGACGACCCTGCCCTCGGCCTTGCTCACCACCTTGCTGGTGACGACGAGGACGTCACCGTCGCGGAGGTCGGTCGCGTCGAGCAGCAGCGCGGCGAGATCGTCGCCCGGGCGGACCTCGCCGATCCCCACGACGGCGTGGCAGGAGATCACCGGTCGCCCTCGCGGCCGCCGGCCGACGCGGCGAGCGCCAAAGCCTCGCGGACCATGGCGGCGGTCGCGTCGGGGTCGGTCATCATGAGGGGTACGGCGCGGCAGGCGATCCCGGCCGCCTCGACGCGTGCCACCTGGTCGGTGTCGCTCTCGTCGACGAGCCACCCGTCGAGGACCCCGCCGGCGCTGCGGGCGCCGTAGTGCTCGGCGACGGCCGCGGCACCGGTCTCCACGCCGATCGCGTCGAGCAGCTGTGATGCCATGCCGCGCACGTGCGTGCCGGCGACGATGGGGGAGAGGCCCACGACCGGGGCGTCGGTGCTCCGCAGCGCCTCGCGCACGCCGGGGACGCCGAGGACGGTGCCGATGGAGACCACCGGGTTCGACGGCGGGAGCAGGACCACGTCCGCGGCCGCGATCGCCTCGGTCACGCCGGGCGCCGGCTTCGCCTGCTCGATGCCCACGGGCACGACCGCGCGGGCCGGCACCTCGGCGTGCAGCCGGACCCAGTACTCCTGGAAGTGAACGACCCGCCGGCCCGATGGGGCCTCGGCGTCGTCGATCGCGATGTGCGTCTCGACCCGGTCGTCGGTCATCGGCAGCAGGTGCACCCCCGGCTGCCAGCGCTCGCACAGCGCGGAGGTCACCGCGGAGAGCGGGTAGCCCGCCTCGAGCATCTGGGTACGGACCAGGTGGGTGGCGATGTCGCGGTCGCCGAGCCCGAACCACGTCGGCTCGACGCCGTACGCCTCGAGCTCGGCCTTGACGCTCCAGGTCTCGTCGGTGCGGCCCCAGCCTCGCTCGGTGTCGATGCCGCCGCCGAGGGTGTACATCACCGTGTCGAGGTCCGGGCAGACCTTCAGCCCGTGCAGCCAGATGTCGTCCGCGGTGTTCGCGACGACCGTGACCTCGACCGGCTGTCCCCCGTCCGTTCGACCGTGATGCAGCAGGCCGGTGAGGAAGCGCGCGCCGCCGATCCCCCCCGAGAGAACAACCACGCGAAATGGGTCGTTCTGCGGCGTTTGGTCCTGGTACTTCGGGGTAGTCATCGGCAGAACTTCTCTTGGCAATGGCACGTGCGGGTCAACTTCTCAGGCGTGTCGGGGCATATAGCAGATGCGGGCTTGACTTCGCTTCTGCGACAGGCATGTAATTCCAACAGTGTTCTTCATTTCGGTCACACTGCGGAGTGATTGCCACTAGCGTCAGGGACAGTGCATCACAGCACAGGTTGTCAATGGGGGTCCTGCGAAGGATCTCACGGGTCGAAGGGCGGAATGCCGTGAGAGAGCTCTACGTGCTCGACGGGGACGCCGAGGAACTGGGTTGGCAGGAGCGCGCGCTCTGTGCGCAGACCGACCCGGAGGCGTTCTTCCCCGAGAAGGGCGGCTCGACGAGGGAGGCCAAGCGGGTGTGCCTGACCTGCGACGTGCGGAGCGAATGCCTTGAGTACGCGCTCGAGCACGACGAGAGGTTCGGCATCTGGGGCGGTCTCTCAGAACGTGAACGCCGGAAGCTGAAGAAGCGGGCGGTCTAGCGCGACAACGGGCAGTGTGGCACCAGCCACACTGCCCGTCGCAGTTCCGGGGCTGTTGAGGGCTCCCCTTAGGGTTGGGCGCCGTGACGGTTACAGCGCTCCTGGTCAGCCACAACGGTGCTCGCTGGCTGCCGGCGGTGCTGGAGGGCCTCGAGTCCCAGACGCGACCCCCGGAGCGGGTGCTCGCCGTCGACACCGCGAGCAAGGACGCCACGCCCGGCCTGCTCG
Organism: Nocardioidaceae bacterium; assembly: GCA_035762105.1. GTDB lineage: Bacteria > Actinomycetota > Actinomycetes > Propionibacteriales > Nocardioidaceae > Nocardioides_C. The sequence continues at coordinate 6,897 of DASTPU010000067.1, forward strand.
CCGGGGCGCTGGGCCCTGAGTCGGTCCTCGAAGCCCCCGCACGCACCTCCTTCCCGGACGCCGTCGACCTCGGCCTGCGCCATCTCGACGGGACCGCCCCGGCCGGCGAGCAGGAGTGGGTGTGGATCCTCCACGACGACAGCCGCCCCGCCCCCGACGCGCTCGAACGGCTCCTCGAGGCCGCCGCGGAGAATCCGTCCGTAGCCATCCTCGGCCCCAAGCACCGGGAGTGGCCCTCCCTGCGCCGGCTGCTGGAGGTCGGCATCACGATCAGCGGCACCGGCCGTCGCGAGACCGGCCTGGAGCGCGGGGAGTACGACCAGGGGCAGCACGACCGGACCCGTGACGTCCTCGCCGTCGGCTCGGCCGGGATGCTCGTCCGCCACGACGTCCTCGAGGAGCTCGGCGGGTTCGACCGCCGGCTGCCGATGTTCGGCAACGACCTCGACCTCGGCTGGCGGGCGGCCCGGGCCGGGCAACGCACGATGGTCGTCCCCGAGGCGATCGTCTTCCACGTCGAGGCGGCGCACCGGGGCGTCCGCCGTACCCCGGTCACGGGCAACCACCGCCGCGGCGAGCGACGGGCCGCGCTCTACACGCTCCTGGTCAACGGCTCGCTGGTCGCCCTCCCGTTCATGGTCGTCCGGCTCTTCCTCGGCAGCCTGCTGCGGGCGCTCGGTCTGCTCCTCGTGCGGGCACCACGCGAGGCGCTGGACGAGGTCGTCGCCATGCTGGCCGCGTTCGCCCGCCCGGACCGGGTCCTGCGGGGACGCATCGAGCGCCGGCGTACGGCGAAGGTCCCGGCGCGTGAGGTGAGGCACCTGCTGGCGCCGTTCTGGCTGCCGTACCGGCACGGGCTCGACTTCGTCTCCGACCTGGCCATGGCCCTGGTGCACCAGGCGTCGGACGTGTCCGCCTCCAGGCGCGGAACCCGGGTCCTGGCCGAGACCGGGCCGGTCCCCGAAGAGGCGCAGAACCTCCCCGACGACACCGGCATCCTGGCCAGGCTCGTCACCAGCCGCACGGCTGTGGTGTTCACCGTCCTCGTCGTGCTCGCCCTCCTCGGCGCACGCGGCCTGCTGGGGAGCGGCATGCTCTCGGGCGGCGCGCTGCTTCCCGCGCCCGCGTCCGTCGGTCACTGGTGGGAGCTCTACCTCGAGGCGTGGCACACCGAGGGCGTCGGCTCCGACGCGCCCGCGGCGCCCTACCTCCTGCCTCTCGCGCTGGCGGCCACCCTGCTGCTCGGCAAGGCCTGGGCGGTCGTCGACATCCTCTTCCTGCTGGCGGTGCCGCTCGCGGCATGGGGAGCGGCGCGGTTCCTCGGCACGCTCGACGGCCGTGGCTGGCCGCGGCTGTGGGGAGCGGTCGCGTACGGCCTGCTGCCCGTCCTGACCGGTGCGGTGGCGCAGGGCAGGCTCGGCACCGTGGCGGCCGCGGTGATCCTGCCGTGGGTCGCGCACGCCGCGCTCTTCCTCCATCCCGCCCGGGACCGCGACCGCCGGTGGCGGGCGGCCTGGCGCACCGCTCTGCTGCTCGCCCTGCTCACCGCCTTCGTCCCGCTGGCCTGGCCGGTTGCCGCGCTCCTCGCGGTGGTCGCCGTCGCGATGGGCGTGGCCGGAGTGACAGGAGACCGGGCGGCGTGGGCGACGCCGCGCACCTGGGGCCCGATGGCCATGTCGGTCCTCGTGGTCCCGGTGCTGCTGCTCCCGTGGTCGCTGCTGCGCTGGGTCGCCGGCGCGACCGGGCCGTGGTACGCCGAGGCCGGACTGCCCGCCACCGAGCTGGTCGCCGACCTCGGCCCCTGGGAGCTGCTCGCCGGCCGCGCCACGACCACCGACCTCGGCGCCGCCCCGCTCTGGATCGGCGTCGGCCTGGCGGTGGCGGCCGTCGCCGCGCTCGTACGACGGGGGACGCGGCCGGTCGTGGTGGGTGCCTGGGTCGTGGTCGTCGTCGCCGTCGCGACCGCGGTGCTCCTCGACGGCGCGGGGGAGTGGGCCGGCTTCCCGGTCCTGCTCGCCCAGGCCGCCGCGGTGACCGCCGTCGCCGTGGCAGGCGAGGGGATCGGCGCGCAGCTCTCCGGGCGCAGCTTCGGCTGGCACCAGCCGGTCGGCCTTCTGGTCGTGCTCGGCGCGCTGCTCTCGCCGCTCGCCGGCCTCGTGTGGTGGGCCGCCGCCGGGGTCGACGGTCCGCTCGACCGCCAGCCGCCGCACGGCATCCCGGCCTACATGACGGACGCGGCGATGCGCGACGAGGACAACGGGATCCTGGTCGTCCGGGACCACCACGGCGGCCTCGGCTACTCGGTGGTGCGGGGTGAGGGCGCGCGTCTCGGCGACGACACCGTGATGCCTCCCGCGGAGGAGCAGGCAGACCTCACCGCGCTCGTGGCCGACCTCGCGACCGCGCCCACCGCCGAGCAGGTCGAGGAGCTCGCCGGCCACGGCGTCGAGTTCGTCTACCTCCCCCCGCCCGCCGACCCCGACCTCGTCGGCAACCTCGACTCCGTGAGCGGCATGAGCTCGGCCAGTGCGCTGCGCCCGGGCTCCAGGGCCTGGCAGCTCGACACCGACCCGTCCCGCGAGGCCCCACCGCCGGCGTCGTGGCTGCACCCGGCGCTGCTCGTCGTCCAGGCCCTCGCGATCGTCGTCGCCGCCGTCCTCGCCGCTCCGACCAGGAAGGTCCGCCGATGAGCACCCCCGTCTCCGGCCGCCGGGTCGCCCGCCGGGAGCGTCGCGGCGTCGACGTCCTCACCGTGCTCGGCGCCGTCCTCGTCGTCCTCGCGGCAGCGCTCTTCCTCGCGGCCGGCGCCGTCGAGAGCGAGCCCGAACCGGCGGCGCGCGCCGGCACCGTCCCGGTCGACGAGGTGGTCACCGCCTGCGCCGCGTTCCCCGCCGCCGGCGCGGGCGAGGCGCTGACCCTGGCCGCGCCGCTGCCCGGCACGGAGAGCGGCGGTTCGGTCACCGCGGGGCCGGTCGGCGGCAGGACCGAGCCGGTCGACGCCCCGCGCGGCGTGCTCGAGACCCTCGACCTCGCATCCGGCGAGGAGGGCGGCGCCGGCTGGGCGCTCGGCGTGACCGCCGAGGGCGCAGCCGCGGTGGGCCGCAGCACGTCCGTGGTGGACCGGGCCCGCGGGGTCGCGGCCGTCGGCGTGCAGGAGTGCCTCGCCCCGCGCGCCCGCTGGTGGTTCACGGGCGCAGGTGCGGGCCTGGACCACACCTCCACCCTGGTCGTGGCCAACCTCGACCCCGGGCGGGCGGTCATCGACGTCGAGGTGCACGGCCCCGGCGGTCTCGTCGACAGCGTCGGCACCCGAGGGATCACCGTGCAGCCCGGTGAGGTGCAGGCGATCGACCTCGTCGACGTGGCCCCGCAGACCGAGGAGCTCGCGGTCCACGTCGAGGCGTCCCGCGGCCGTGTGGTCGCGGCGCTGGCCGACGGGTTCGCGACCCGGCCGGCAGCAGCGGCGGGCCGTGACTGGATCCCGGTGCAGGCCGATGCCTCGAAGGTGCTCCGTCTCTCACCGCTGCCGGCCCGCGCGGACCGTCGTACCCTCGTCGTCGCCAACCCCACCGCCCGCGAGGCTCTCGCCGACGTGGAGATCTCCACGCCCTCCGGCTCGTTCGTCCCGACCGACCTGCCGCAGCTGCGGGTGGCCCCGGGCAGCGTGGTGACCGCGGACCTCGGCCCGGCGGTCGGCAAGGAGGCCGCAGCCGTGCTGCTCGACTCCCCGGTGCCGCTCACCGCCACCGTGCGCTCGGCCAGGGCCGCGGACGTCACCTACGCCGCCGCCGCCCCGCTTCTCGACGGCCCCTCCTCGGCGGTCCTCGCCGAGGACACCACCGCCACCCTCCAGCTCACCGCCGGGGACGCCGGGGGTACGGCGGACGTCACGGCGTTCTCCGCCGACGGCGACGAGGTGGAGACCGCCGCGCTCGAGGTCGAGCCGGGGACGACGCTGACGTGGACGCCCGAGGGGCGGGCCGCCTACCTCGTCGTGTCACCGGGCCGGGGCCGCCTGTTCGGCGGCGTCTCCCTCGCCGGGGCAGCCGGCCTGTCCCAGGTGCCCCTGCGCCCGCTCCCCGTCGAGCTACGCCGGCCCGTCGTCACCCCCGTCGTCCGCTGACCAGAAGCCCTTCGGGCTACTCCGCCTCGTAGTCGGGGTCGATCTCCTCGGGCGGGATGCCGAGGAGCTCGGAGACCTGCTCGACCAGCACGGTCAGCACCATCGCGTCGAGGTCGGCGCGGGTCTCGCAGCGCAGCTCGATCGGCCGCCGGAAGAGCACCAGCCGGGTCGGGGTCCCGCCGGTGCCGCGCACCAGCGAGGCGAGGGGGACGGTGTCGGTGCTCCAGTCGTCGGGGACGATCGGGGTCTCCTCCACGGCGAACTCGATCAGACCGAGCTGGTCGTGCCAGCGCTCCTCGAGCCGCCTGACCACGGCGAGGACGACGGAGTCGAACACCTCTCGGGGCGTCTGCACGATCGGCACGCCCCGCGGGGAGAGCGGACCGGGGAGGATCGCGGGACCGCGCATGCCGCGGCCACGTCGGTCGCGGCGGCTGCCGGTGCGCCGGCCGACGACCGGGACGCCGGGGACACCCCTGTCCGATCCGCGCGCATCCACGCCGCGAGCCTAGTCGCTGACGTGGGGAACTCGATGTACCGTCTGCGTCGTGAGTTCTGCCCGTCGCTGTTCGCGTACCGCCTGCGGGCGCCCGGCGGTGGCCACCCTGACCTACGTCTACTCGGACCAGACGGCCGTCCTGGGGCCCCTCGCCACCTACGCGGAGCCCCATGCCTACGACCTCTGTGAGGCCCACAGCGAGCGGCTGAGCGCCCCGCGTGGCTGGGAGATCATGCGCCTCGCGCCGGACCCCGACGCACTCGGCCCGTCGAGCGACGACCTGCTCGCCCTCGCCGACGCGGTGCGCGAGGCAGCCCGTCCGGCGCCGGTCCCCGAGCACGCCGAACAGGCGGTAGGACTGACCCGGGAGACCGGCCGCGAGGTCGGCCGCCGGGGACACCTGCGAGTCCTCCGGTCACCCGACGAGTGACCCTGCCCTGGGGGTAGGGTCGGGGCATGCCCGCGACCACGGACGAGCGCAACCTCGCCGCCGTCTTCAAGGCCTACGACGTCCGGGGCACGGTCCCCGACCAGATCGACGAGGAGCTCGCCCGCGCCACCGGTGCTGCGTTCGTCGCCGTGACCGGGTCGTCCGGCCGGGTGGTGGTCGTCGGGCACGACATGCGTCCCTCGTCACCCGGCCTCGCGGCAGCCTTCGCCGACGGCGCCTCCGCCGCGGGCGCGGACGTGGTGATGATCGGGCTCGCCTCGACAGACGAGCTCTACTTCGCATCCGGCCACCTCGGGGCCCCCGGGGCGATGTTCACCGCCAGCCACAACCCCGCGCAGTACAACGGGATGAAGCTGTGCCGGGCCGGCGCCGTGCCGCTCGGCGCGGAGAGCGGGCTCCTCGAGATCCGCGACCTCGTCGCCGCGGGCACCCCGCCGTCGGCGGCGGCCGCGGGCTCCGTGTCTGAGCGGGACGTGCTCGAGGACTACGCCGTGCACCTGCTCTCGCTCGCGCCGGTGCGCGGCCGCCGGCTCAAGGTGGTCGTCGACGCCGGCAACGGGATGGCCGGCCACACCGTCCCCGCGGTGCTCGGCCGGCTCGACGTGGAGCTCGTGCCGCTGTACTTCGAGCTCGACGGGACCTTCCCCCACCACGAGGCGAACCCGATCGACCCGGCGAACATGCAGGACCTCGTCCGGGCGGTGCGCGAGCACGACGCCGACGTCGGCCTCGCCTTCGACGGCGACGCGGACCGATGCTTCCTCGTCGACGAGCGTGGCGAGCTGGTGAGCCCCTCGGTGCTCACCGCCCTGATCGCCTCTCGCGAGCTCGCCAAGCACCCCGGCTCGGTCGTGATCCACAACCTGATCACGTCCCGTGCCGTGCCCGAGATCATCACCGAGCGGGGTGGCAACCCGGTCCGCACCCGGGTCGGCCACTCCTTCATCAAGGCGACGATGGCCGAGACCGGCGCGGTGTTCGGTGGCGAGCACTCCGGCCACTTCTACTTCCGTGACTTCTGGCGCGCCGACTCCGGCCTGCTCGCCGCGCTGCATGCGCTGGCCGCCCTCGCGGAGTACGACGGGCCGCTGTCCGGGCTCCTCGACGAGTACTCCCGCTACGCCGCCTCGGGGGAGGTCAACTCCACCGTCGCCGACCAGGCCGAGGTCATGCAGCGGATCGAGAAGGAGTACGTCGACCGCCCGGACGTCGCCCTCGACCACCTCGACGGCCTCACGGTGACCCACCCCGACTGGTGGTTCAATGTCCGCGCGTCGAACACCGAGCCCCTGCTGCGCCTCAACGCGGAGGGCAAGGACGAGGCGACGATGACCCAGGTCCGAGACGATGTGTTGGCCATGATCAGGAGAGACGCATGAACCTCAACCCCGCCCTGCTCGAGATCATCGTGTGCCCGGACTGCCACGGGAAGCTCGTGGAGGACGACGCCGCGTCGGAGCTCGTCTGCTCCGCCTGCGGGCTCGCCTACCCGGTGCGCGACGACATCCCCGTGCTGCTCGTCGACGAGGCCCGACGGCCCGAGCAGGCGTGATGAACGGGCACTTCGACGAGTCGCTCCTCGACGACCACGAGGCCCTGGAGCGGGCCGACGCCGTGCTCCGCCCGCTCGCCGAGGCCGGGGCGCGGGTGCGCAGGGAGGCGGGGGGAGCGGCCGAGGCGATCGCCGCCGCCGTGGCCGCCAACGAGGGCGAGGCCCGGCCCCGCGCCGTGGTGGCCGCCGGGCCCGACTCCCGGCTCCTCCGGGCCGTGCTGGAGCCGTGGTGCCCCGTCCCGTTCGTGGCCTGGCCCGGCCCGAGCCTCCCCGGCTGGGCAGGCTCCCTCGACCTCGTCGTCGTGCTCGCCCCCGAGGGCAGCGACTCCGGGAGCGCCTCCGCCGTGGCCGAGGCGGTGCGCCGCGGCTGCCAGCTCGTCGTCGCCTGCCCGGAGCGCAGCCTGGTCGCCGACCACGCCGCCGGCCGGCACAGCACAGTGCTCCCCGTCACCACGAACGACCAGCTGGCCACGGCCGTGGTCATGCTCGAGCTGCTCGACCGGCTCGACCTGGGGCCGGAGACCGACCCCGAGGCGGTGGCCTCCGCCCTCGACGACGTGGCGATCACCTGCTCGCCCTACAAGGACCTCGCCGTGAACCCGGCGAAGATGCTGGCGATCGCTATGGCCGACTCGCTTCCGCTCGTGTGGGGCGGGTCGGTGCTGGCCGCCCGTGCGGCTCGCCGGGTCGCCGAGTCGATCCGTCGTACCAGCGGCCGGGCGGCCCTCGCCGCCGACGCCGAGCACCTGCTGCCGGTGATCGCCGCCGCGGTCCGCCACGACGTGTTCGCCGACCCGTACGCCGCGCCGTACGACGACCTGTCCGACCCCGACGCCCCGGACCGCAGGCCGATCCTGGTGATCCTCGACGACGGGTCCGACGAGCCGTCGGTCCGCGAGCAGCGCGGCCGCCTGGTCGCGGCGGCGCACGAGCGTGACGTGCGGGTGGAGACCGTGGACACCGAGGCCGGGAACGAGGTCGCGCGCTACGCGGCGCTGCTCGCCACCGGCACGTTCGCCGCGGCCTACCTCGGCGTCGGTCTCGGACACGTCAACAGCGGCAACCTCGCGTAGGCACCCGACGGACCGCACGCCGCCCGCTTGAGCGGCGGCCACGCGGGTAACCTGCGGTGGACTCACCGGCTTCGGGCCGGCCCGACACGGAAGGACTCCCCATGGCAGCTGGGCTCTTCGGCCTGCTCGACGACGTCGCGGCGCTCGCGAAGCTCGCCGCTGCCTCGGTGGACGATATCGGTGCGGCCGCGGGCCGCGCCGGGGTGAAGTCGGCCGGCGTGGTCGTCGACGACACCGCGGTCACCCCGCAGTACGTCCACGGCGTGACCGCCAAGCGCGAGCTGCCGATCATCCGCAAGATCGCGTTCGGGTCCCTGCGCAACAAGCTGCTGATCATCCTCCCGGCGATCCTGCTGCTCAGCCAGTTCCTGCCGGTGCTGATCACCCCGCTGCTGATGGTGGGGGCGACCTACCTGTGCTTCGAGGGCGCCGAGAAGGTCTGGGGAGCACTGCGGGGCCACGAGAAGGAGTCGCCGGCGGCCGCGGAGGGGCAGGAGGCGGAGGAGACCGTGGTCTCGGGCGCGATCCGCACGGACTTCATCCTTTCCACCGAGATCATGGTCATCGCCCTCAACGAGGTCGCGGACGAGCCGTTCCTGGCGCGTGCGGCGATCCTGGTCGTCGTCGCGATCGGCATCACGCTGCTGGTGTACGGCGTCGTCGCGCTGATCGTGAAGATGGACGACGTCGGCCTGCACCTCGCGGAGCGTTCCTCCACGGGGGTCCGGCGGCTGGGACGCGGACTCGTCAAGGGCATGCCGCTGCTGCTGCGGATCCTCTCGGTGGTCGGCGTGGCGGCGATGCTCTGGGTCGGCGGGCACATCCTCCTGGTGGGTGCCGACGACCTGGGCTGGCACGCGCCCTACGAGCTGGTCCACCACATGGAGGAGGCGGTGCACGACGCGGCGGAGGCCGTCGGCGGGGTCCTCGCCTGGGTGGTCAACACCGCGGCCTCGGCCCTCATCGGCCTGGTCGTCGGTGCGGTGGCCGTCGCCGTGTGGCACGTGCTGCCGCTGCCGGGACGGAAGAAGGCCGCGGCGCACTGAGCAGTCCGCAGCCCCGCCCGCTGCGAACCGGAACGGACCGGACATGTCCTCGTGCGCCGGCCGGACCCCGACGTTCACGAGGTGATGGGTCCGGCCGGTAGTCTGGACTGGTTGCCCCCGAGATGAGGATGTACATGGACTTCAAGGTTGCCGACCTCTCCCTGGCCGACTACGGCCGGACCGAGATCACCCTCGCCGAGCACGAGATGCCCGGCCTGATGGCGATGCGTGAGCGGTACTCCGACTCGAAGCCGCTGGCAGGCGCCAAGATCGCCGGCTCGCTGCACATGACGATCCAGACCGCGGTACTGATCGAGACGCTCACCGCGCTCGGCGCCGAGGTCCGCTGGGCGTCGTGCAACATCTTCTCCACGCAGGACCACGCCGCCGCAGCGGTCGTCGTCGGCCCCGACGGCACCCCCGAGAACCCGGCCGGGGTGCCGGTGTTCGCGTGGAAGGGCGAGACGCTGGAGGAGTACTGGTGGTGCACCCAGCAGATCCTGCGCTGGCCGGGCGGTGAGTTCGCCAACATGATCCTCGACGACGGCGGCGACGCGACGCTGCTGGTCCACATGGGGGTCGAGGCCGAGAAGACCGGCCACGTCGACTCGCCCGACTCCACCGACAACGTGGAGAAGAAGGTCGTCCTCAAGGTCCTGGCCGACACTCTCGCCGAGGGCGGCAACATCTGGACCCCGATCGCCAACGAGCTCAAGGGCGTCACCGAGGAGACCACCACCGGCGTGCACCGGCTCTACGACATGATGAAGGAAGGCTCGCTGCTCTTCCCCGCCATCAACGTCAACGACTCGGTCACCAAGAGCAAGTTCGACAACAAGTACGGCTGCCGCCACTCGCTCGTCGACGGCATCAACCGCGCCACCGACGTGCTCATCGGCGGCAAGGTTGCCGTGATCTGCGGCTACGGCGACGTCGGCAAGGGCTGCGCGGAGTCGCTGCGCGGTCAGGGCGCCCGCGTCGTGGTCACCGAGATCGACCCGATCTGCGCGCTGCAGGCGGCGATGGACGGCTACCAGGTCACCACGCTCGAGGACATCCTTCCGCACGCCGACATCATCATCACCGCCACCGGCAACAAGGACGTCGTCACCGTCGACCACATGCGCCGGATGAAGCACCAGGCGATCGTGGGCAACATCGGCCACTTCGACAACGAGATCGACATGGCCGGCCTGGAGAAGTTCCCCGGCATCCACCGCAAGACGGTCAAGCCGCAGGTCGACGTGTTCACCTTCCCCGAGGGCAACGCGGTGATCATGCTCTCCGAGGGCCGGCTGATGAACCTCGGCAACGCGACCGGCCACCCGTCGTTCGTGATGTCGAACTCCTTCACGAACCAGGTGCTCGCGCAGATCGAGCTGTACACCAAGACCGACGAGTACCCCGTCGGCGTGTACACGCTGCCCAAGCACCTCGACGAGGAGGTCGCCCGTCTGCACCTCGGCTCCCTCGGCGTGAAGCTCACCGAGCTGACGCCGGAGCAGTCCTCCTACCTCGGCGTCCCGGTGGAGGGCCCGTACAAGTCCGACCACTACCGGTACTGATCCGGTCGGGGAGGAACTGAGAGTGGGCGCTCATGGCTGAGCAGGGGAACCGGGGACGGGTCCTCGTCGTCGACGACGACGCCGCACTCGCGGAGATGCTGACGATCGTGCTCCGCAACGAGGGCTTCGAGCCACGCGTGTGCCCCACCGGGGACCAGGCGCTCGCGGACTTCCGCGAGTTCCGCCCCGACGTGGTGCTGCTCGACCTGATGCTCCCGGGAAAGGACGGCATCGACGTCTGCCGGGAGATCCGGGGCGAGTCCGGGGTCCCGATCGTCATGCTCACCGCGAAGAGCGACACCGTCGACGTGGTCGTGGGTCTCGAGTCCGGTGCCGACGACTACGTCGTCAAGCCGTTCAAGCCCAAGGAGCTCGTCGCCCGGATCCGGGCCCGGGTGCGCCGCCACGACGACTCCGGCCCGGAGACCCTGAGCATCGGCGACCTGAGCATCGACGTCGCCGGCCACCAGGTCACCCGCGACGGGCGGCAGATCTCCCTCACCCCGCTCGAGTTCGACCTGCTGGTCTGCCTCGCGCGCAAGCCTTGGCAGGTGTTCACTCGCGAGGTCCTGCTCGAGCAGGTCTGGGGCTACCGCCACGCGGCGGACACCCGGCTGGTCAACGTGCACGTCCAGCGGCTGCGCTCCAAGGTCGAGCACGATCCCGAGAACCCCGAGATCGTCGTCACGGTGAGGGGTGTCGGGTACAAGGCCGGCACGTCCTAGGCCGTGACATGAGACTCGTGGGGCCCATGCGTCGGGCGGCGACCTTCTGGCAGCGCTCGATCCAGGCCCGCGTCGTCGTCAGCACCCTGGTTCTGTCCGCCGTCGTCGTCACGCTGGTCGGCTGGGTCCTGATGCGGCAGATCACCGACGGGCTCGTGTCCAGCAAGACCAACGCCGCCGTCGCGGAGGCGACGCGCGGCGCCTACGACGCGCAGAGCCGGCTCGAGGGCGTGCCGGGCACGGAGTTCGACTCCGGGGCCCAGCTGGCCCAGCTCGTCGCCGGCATGGTGGTGCGTGGCGACATGCAGGGGTACGACGTCGTGCTCGACGGTCCGCTGCCCGGCACCGCCGACGCGACCACCACCGGGTCGGGCGGCACGTTCAAGTCCCCCGACGTGATGACCGAGAGCATCCCCGACCGGCTCCGCGACGTCGTGGCCGCCAGCTTGGGCACGTCGTGGACCTACGCCACCATCGCCTACGAGCCGGGCACCGGCCGGGCCGAGGTGCCCGGCATCGTCGCGGGAAGCCAGGTCGAGGTGCCCAGCGACGGCGGCACCTACACCCTCTACTACCTCTTCCCGATGTCGGAGGAGGCCGAGACGCTGGGCCTGGTCCGCCAGGCCCTGCTCACCGGAGGAGCGCTGCTCCTCGTGCTCGTGGGTGGCCTGACGTGGCTGGTCACACGCCAGGTGGTCACCCCGGTGCGGCTGGCCCGTCGCGTGGCCGAGCGGCTCTCCTCGGGCCGCCTCGAGGAGCGGATGCAGGTCCGCGGCGACGACGACATCGCACGCCTCGGCACCTCGTTCAACCAGATGGCGGCAAGCCTCCAGAAGCAGATCCGCCAGCTCGAGGAGCTCTCCCGTGTCCAGCGCCGCTTCGTCTCCGACGTCTCCCACGAGCTGCGCACCCCGCTGACCACCGTCCGGATGGCCGGCGACGTGCTGTACGACGCGCGCGAGCGGTTCGACCCAGCGACCGCCCGGGCAGCCGAGCTGCTGCAGAAGGAGCTCGACCGGTTCGAGCTGCTGCTGACCGACCTGCTCGAGATCAGCAGGTTCGACGCAGGGGCGGCGGTGCTCGACCTCGAGGACGTCAACCTCGTCGACCTCGCCCACCGGGTCGCCGACTCCACGATGCCGCTGGCCGAACGCCGGGGGATCAGGGTGGTCGTGCGTGACCCCGGGCGGCCGTGCGTCGCGGAGGTCGACGTACGCCGCGTCGAGCGCATCGTGCGAAACCTCGTGTCGAACGCCATCGACCACGCCGAGCGCAGCGACGTCGAGATCTTCGTCGCCGCCGACGAGCACGCCGCAGCCCTGGCCGTCCGCGACCACGGCGTGGGCCTGACCGAGGGGCAGGCGCAGATGGTCTTCAACCGGTTCTGGCGCGCTGACCCCGCCCGTGCGCGCAGCACCGGGGGCACCGGCCTCGGGCTGTCTATCTCCCGTGAGGACGCCAAGCTGCACGGCGGATGGCTCCAGGCCTGGGGCGAGCCGGGCTGGGGCTCGCAGTTCCGCCTCACCCTGCCCCGCCGCGCGGGGGACCCGGTGACCTCCAGCCCGCTGCCCCTGGTCCCGGCCGACGCTCGGCGCCGCCCGGGCTCACGGCCGAGGACCCTCGACGAACGGGCGGGCCTCCCGTGACCGGCCGGCTGCTCGGGCTGCTGCTCGCGGTCCTCTCGCTGCTCGGCGGCTGCGTCACCCTGCCCGACGGGGGCGGGGTCACGACCGAGCAGGGCAACGGACCCGTGGACGACGGCGCCGGCTCCTACGACTACACGCCGCTGGGTCCGCGCCCGGGGCAGACGCCGCCCGAGATCGTCGAGGGCTTCCTGCTCGCCATGCAGGCATCGCCGCAGTCGACCGCGGTGGCGCGCAAGTACCTCACCGACGAGGGCCGCGCCGGCTGGTTCCCCGACAAGGCCACGCTCGTGCACGGCGCGAAGGCCGTGACCGGCACCGACGGCGGGGTCCGGGTCAGCCTGGACCAGACCGTCCAGCTCGACGAGCGCGGCAGCTGGCTCGGCCGGGTGGGCGGCGAACGCGGGGTCGACTACGACCTCGAGGTGGTCCGCGAGCGGGGGGAGTGGCGCATCGCGAACCCGCCGGACGCGCTGATCATCCCGCGGGACCACTTCGAGAGCCGCTACCAGCAGTTCTTCGTCTACTACTTCGACCCCAGCGGACAGGTGCTGATCCCGCAGCCCACGTACCTCCCGCACGGCGAGCAGGCGGCGACCCTGCTCGTCCGCCGGCTCCTCGACGGCCCGGACCCGCGGCTCGAGGGAGTCCTGCGCAGCTACGTCCCCGGTGACACCGAGAACGTCCTGTGGTCCGTCCCGGTCTCCCTGGAGGGCGTCGCCGAGGTGACGCTCGGCGAGCAGCTCCTCGACCTCGCCGAGGAGGACCGCGAGCACGCACTCGCCCAGCTGGCCTGGACCCTGCGGCAGGTCACCGGGGTGGACTCCATGCAGGTCACGGTCGACGGCGTGCCGCTCGACGTACCCGGTGCCGCGAGCCCGCAGAACGTGTCGTCGTGGACGGAGTACGACCCCGCGGTCCAGTGGGCATCGCGGGAGATCTTCGGCCTCCTCGACGGCGCCCCGGTGGCGCTGTCGGAGACCGGGGAGGACGTCGCAGGGGTCTTCGGCGCCCAGGAGTACGCCCTGCGCGACGTCGCCGCCGACCTCACCGGGTCCCGGATCGCCGGCGTCAGCGAGGACGGTACGACGGTCGTCCTGGCGCCGAGGGGGCAGACCACGGAGGAGCCACCGACGGCCGAGCAGACGGAGGTGCTCTACACCGGCACGGACGTCCTGGGGGCGTCCTGGGACGTCTTCGAGAACCTCTGGCTCGTCGACCGCACCCGCCGCGGCGCGCAGGTCAGCGTGGTCGTGGACGGCGAGGTCACCCCCGTGGAGGCGCCGGGTCTGGCAGGCGAGGACGTGACCGACTTCGTGGTCTCGCGCGACGGCTCGCGGCTCGTGGCCGTCGTTCCGCGGCGCACCGGCCACCAGCTGATGCTCTCCCGGGTCGTCCGCACGCCGAACGGCCGCGTCCGTGGACTGACCCGCGCGGTCGAGCTCCCGCTTGCCCAGGGCGGGGTGGACGAGATCCGCGACATCGAGTGGCGGACGCCCGGCAGCGTGGCCGTGCTGACCGGCCCTTCGCCCGAGACGTCCCAGGTGCTGCTGGCGCTCGTGGACGGCTCCACCGCGCTCGCCGACGTCGACAGCACCGCGGAGATCTTCCGCCGCAGGGCGGTGCGCCTGGTCGCCTCGCCGTCGACCGACAGCCCGATCTACCTCGGCACGCCCGACGGTGCCCTCTTCGAGCTCGGCGGCGACGGGTCCTGGACCGAGGCCGAGGCCCGGCAGCCGCTGTTCGCGCCGACCTTCGCGGGCTGAGCCCGGGCCGGCGCGGCCCTATCCACAGGCGCCTTCCGCGGCCGGGTCTTCCACAGCCGCTGCGCCGGCGACCGACCTGCGCGGTCGCGGGCGGGGCAGTCTGTGCGCGTGCGCGACGCCCTGCTCGACCTGCTCCTCGGCAGCCGCTGCGCGGTCTGTGAGTCACCCGGCCGTGTCCTCTGCCAGTCCTGCCGTGCTGCGCTGCCCCGGGACCCGGTCGAGTCCTGGCCGTCGCCCACGCCGCCCGGGCTGGCACGGCCGATCGCGGTGGGGGCGTACACCGGTGCGCTGAAGCTGCTCGTCAACGCGCACAAGGAGCAGGGCCGCTTCGCGCTCGCGCGGCCGCTCGGCGACCTGCTGGCCGCCTCGGTCCAGGGGCACCTCGCCGGGCAGGTGGCGGCGGCGCCCGTGCTCCTGGTGCCGGTGCCGTCCCGTGCCGCGGTGGTGCGCCGGCGCGGTCACGACCCGCTGACCCGCATCGCTCTGCGGGCGGCGTCCACGCTCCGTCGCCACGGCGTCGAAGCGTCCGTCGTGCGGGCGCTGCACACCGTCCGCCGCACCGAGGACCAGGCCGGGCTCGGGGCGACGGCCCGGTCACTCAACCTGGCCGGGAGCATGGCCTGCCGTTCACGACCCGGAGCTCTCCCGTCGGCGGTACGGCTGGTCGTCGACGACGTGATCACGACCGGCGCCACCGTGCGTGAGGCACAACGGGCACTCGAGGAGGCCGGGGTGGTGGTGCACGGTGTCTCGGTCGTCGCCGCCACCCGTCGTACCCACGGGAAGGGGGTGGTTCACACCAGCGGACCGACACGTGGGACGTGAGCCCCTCGTTGGCGCGCTTCACTACCGTTTTCCGGCGGGGCCGACTAGCGTCTAGTCATGGAGTCCGTCCGGGTCCGTGGTTGCACCAGCGGGATCCGGCCGAGCGCAGCCCTCGAGGCTGCGCTTCGTGCAGGAGGCTGCTGGCTAGCCGATGCCAGTCGCAGGCGAAACGGTCCACGTAAGGCGGCGCACGGCGGGACACCGTCCTCCGTGCATCCCCCGAGGGGGCGCCGATCACGGTGCGACTTAGAAGTAAGTCCTGCCTCGCCCGCGTCGTCAGACACGACGCGTCAGCGGGAGAAGGTCGGTAGTGGCGGAGAAGCTGCGAGAGCCTCAGCAGGCGGTTGTGGGGTCGAAGACCAGGTCGGCCGGACGGATCTCCATCTCTCAAGGCCGTCGAGAGGTTCGGCGGTCAACACACCCCAGGTGACGTGTTCACCAAGACAATCGGGAGGTCAGCCGTGGAAATCGTGGTCAAGAGTCGGCACATGGACGTGTCGGACCGGTTTCGCAGTCACGCCCAGGAGAAGCTCACCCGGTTGGAGAAGCACGATCACCGGATCATGCGTGTCGAGGTCGAGGTCGACAAGGAGCGCAACCCCCGCCAGCAGGACCGTGCCGTCCGTGTCGAGCTGACCGCGTTCTCCAAGGGCCCGGTCATCCGCGCCGAGGCCGCGGCCGACGACAAGATGGCCGCGCTCGACCTCGCGATGGACAAGATGGCCGCGCAGATGCGGCGAGCCGCGGACCGGCGTCGGGTGCACCGCGGCAACCACCGGCCGGTCTCGGTCGCCGAGGCCCTTGCCGACGTCGAGCCCAGCCCCGACGGCAGCGCTGCGGCGGAGACCGAGGAGACCGAGCGCCGCGTCGGCCCGATCACGGTGATGGGCGACGGGCCGCTCGTGGTCAGGGAGAAGAACCACCCGGCCGACCCGATGACGCTGGACCAGGCGCTGTACGAGATGGAGCTCGTCGGCCACGACTTCTTTCTCTTCGTCGACAAGGAGAGTGAGCGCCCCTCCGTCGTCTACCGCAGGCGCGGCTACGACTACGGCGTGATCTCCCTGGACGTCAACAAGGGGTGATGCGCAATAGCCCGCTTGGAGTTTTTCGTCCCAACGACCGGCGCCCCATGACATGATCGGGGGCGTGTCCGTACCTCAGCAGCGCGTCAACCCCGGCGAGCCCATTCGCGTCGCCGTCGTCGACGACCAGGAGCTCTTCCGCCGTGGACTCACCATGCTGCTCGGGGTCGAGGAGGACATCGAGGTCGTAGGCGAGGCCGGAGACGGCGTGGCAGCGACGGAGCTCGCGGCCACGACCGTCCCCGACGTCGTCCTCATGGACGTCCGGATGCCCAAGCGGTCCGGCATCGAGGCCTGCGTCTCGATCAAGGACGTCGCGCCGTCGGCCAAGATCATCATGCTGACGGTCAGCGACGAGGAGGCCGACCTGTACGACGCCGTCAAGAACGGCGCCTCCGGGTACCTCCTGAAGGACTCCTCGATCGACGAGGTCGCCCAGGCGATCCGTGTGGTGGCCGACGGTCAGTCGTTGATCAGCCCCTCGATGGCGGTCAAGCTGCTCGACGAGTTCAAGCAGATGACCCGCTCGGACCGGCAGCAGGTGCCCACGCCCCGGCTGACCGACCGCGAGCTCGAGGTCCTCAAGCTGGTCGCCCAGGGGCTCAACAACCGTGAGATCGCCAAGCGGCTGTTCATCAGCGAGAACACCGTCAAGAACCACGTTCGCAACATCCTCGAGAAGCTCCAGCTGCACTCCCGGATGGAGGCGGTCATGTACGCCGTGCGAGAGAAGCTCCTCGACATCCCCTGATGCGTTGACCCCCGCCGCCGTACCCCCGCCTGTGGCGTCGCTGAGCCGTGCCCAGGCACGGCGCGTCGCGCTCGTCGCGCAGGGCTTCCGCGACCCACGGCACACGGTGCCGACGATGCGGACGTTCAACCGCGCCCTGGCGCGCACCGGCGTGCTTCAGATCGACTCCGTCAACGTCTTCCAGCGCGCCCACTACATGCCGCTGTTCAGCCGCATGGGCCACTACGACACCGAGCTGCTCAGGCGGGCCGCCGAGCGCCGGCCACGAAGGATCGTGGAGTACTGGGCGCATGTCGCCGCCTTCATGCCCGTCGACCTGTGGCCACAGATGGGCCACCGGATGGCCCAGTACCGCGAGCGTGGGCACGCCTGGATGGGCCTGCCCGAGCGCCGCGAGCTCGTCGCCTCGCTCGTCGCGGAGATCCGCGAGCGCGGCCCGTCCACGTCGCGGGACCTCGACGACGGCCTGCCGCGCAGACGCGAGCACTGGGGCTGGAACTGGTCGGAGACCAAGAAGGCGCTGGAGTACCTCTTCCTCGCGGGCGAGCTCGCCGTCGCCGGGCGCACCCAGCAGTTCGAGCGGCTCTACGACCTCCCCGAGCGGGTCGTTCCCCACGAGTACCTGGACGCGCCGGTCCCGGCGAAGGCGGAGGCGGCGGTCGAGCTGGTGCGACGGGCCGCGGTCTCGCACGGGGTGGGGACCGAGCAGTGCTTCCGGGACTACTACCGCCTGGGCAGCCCCGCCGCCCGTCCCGCCGTCGCCGCCCTCGTGGAGTCCGGTGAGCTGCTTCCCGTGCGGGTCGAGGGGTGGGACCGCCCGGCGTACCTCCACCGTGACGCCAGGCTGCCGCGCCGCGTCGACGCCCGGGCGCTGCTGAGCCCGTTCGACCCGGTGGTGTGGGAACGCGCCAGGACCGAGGCGCTGTTCGGCTTCCGGTACCGCATCGAGATCTACGTGCCCGAGCCACAGCGGGTCCACGGCTACTACGTGCTGCCGTTCCTGCTCGGCGACAGCCTGGTCGCCAGGGTCGACCTGAAGGCGGACCGGCAGGGGGGCCTCCTGCTGGTGAAGGGCGCGCACGCCGAGCCGGGAGCGCCGGCCGAGACCGCCGCGGAGCTCGCCGCCGAGCTCGCCGACGCAGCAGCGTGGCTGGGGCTGGACTCGATCGACGTGGAGCCGCGGGGCGACCTCGCCGGTGAGCTCCTCCACGAGGTGAAGGCGCTCACCGGCGGGTAGCCGTGTGGGCGTCAGCCCTTGGTCGCACCTGCGGCCAGGCCGCTGACGAGGTGCCGCTGGGCGAGGAGGAAGATCAGCGCGGCCGGGATCGTGATCAGGATCGCGGCCGGGGTGAGGTACTCCCAGCGCTGGTTGAACTGGGGCACGAAGGTCTGCAGCCCGTAGCCGAGCGTGAACTTGTCGTCGGTCTGCAGGAACGCCGTCGCGTAGGCGACCTCGCCCCAGGCCGTGAGGAAGGTGTAGAACATCGTCACCGCGAGGCCCGGACGTGCCAGCGGCAGGATCACCCGGTAGAACGTCGCGAACGGGCCGAGCCCGTCCAGGGCGGCGGCCTCGTCGAGCTCCCGGGGGATCGTGTCGTAGTAGCCCTTGAGCATCCAGGTGCAGAACGGCACCGCCACCGTGCAGTAGGCGATCACGAGCGAGGTCAGGGTGTTGATCAGGCCGAGGTTCGCCATGATCGTGTAGATCGGCACGATCAGGATGGCGACCGGGAACATCTGCGTGACCAGGAAGGTCCACATCAGCGAGCGGCGGCCGGGGAAGTTGAACCTGCTGAGCGCGTAGCCCGCCGTGGCCGCCATGAACACACCGAAGAGCATCGTGAAGGCCGCGGTGACGACCGAGTTCATGAACCAGGTCGGGAAGTCGGTCTTCGTCAGCACGTTGACGTAGTTGTCGAGGGTCGGGCTGTCGATGAACTTGATCTCGCTGGCGAGGATCCGGTTCGCCGGCTTGAACGACGAGGCCAGCACCCACAGCACCGGGAACAGCGCGATGGCGGTCGCGAAGAGCAGCATCGCGTGGATGCCGATGGACGCTCCGACGCTGCGCTTCTGGTTGTTGGCTGCCATCACCACACCTCTCCCTGGCGGCTGAGCATCTTGCGGTAGGCCATGGCGAACACGAGCAGCATCGAGAGGATCAGGATGCCGTAGGCCGACGCGAAGGCGTACTGCCGGATGCCCTCGAACGCCGCGCGGAACGAGCCGGTCACGAGGATCTCGGTCTGGCCGGCGGGCTGTCCCTCGGTCACCAGGAAGATGATCGGGAACATGTTGAAGGTCCAGATCGTGCCGAGCAGGATCACGGTGGCGCTGACCGGCTGCAGGCCGGGGAGGGTGACGTTCCGGAAGCGCTGCCAGGCGTTGGCGCCGTCCATCTCGGCGGCCTCGTAGAGGTCGGCGGAGATCGACTGCAGGCCGCCGAGGAGCGCGACCATCATGAACGGCACACCGAGCCAGATGTTGGCGACGATCGCGGTGAACAGCGAGCTCCAGCGGTTGGCGAACCACTCCACGGGGTCGAGGCCGACGCTGGTGAGGGCGAGGTTCGCCAGGCCGTTGTTCTGGTTGAAGATGAACTTCCAGGCGAACGCCGCGACGAACGAAGGGATCGCCCAGGGGACGATCAGCAGCACGCGGTAGAGGCCCCGTCCGCGTATCCGCCGGTTAAGCAGGACGGCGAGCGCGAGGCCGAGGGTGTAGTGGAAGAAGACGCAGGCGGTCGTCCAGATCATCGTGTTGACGAACTGCTGCCAGAACCGGCCGCGCTCCCCGGTCAGGATGTCGGTGTAGTTCTTGAGCCCGACGAACTCGACCTGCTTGGGGTTCGGCTTGCAGGTCTCCCCACCGCCGAGGGTCTTCGTGCAGATCTCCGCTGCCTGGTTGGCCTCGGTGAGGTTCGTGAAGCTGATGTACATGCCCCGGGCGAGCGGGTAGAGGACGAGCACGCCGAGCACGATGACGACCGGGAGCACCATCGCCCAGGCGTACCAGTGCTTCGACGCGGAGTCCTTGAGGCGGCTGCGCTTCGCGGGAGCCGCCGGGGCCGCGGGAGCCGCCGGGGGCGTGCCGGTGTCGATCGGCATGGGTCTCTCTCCTTGTACGGACCGGGGACCGCACCCGACATTTCGGATGCGGCCCCCGGGGACTATCTCACAGCGGTTGCGACGGTCACTGCAGGTTGTAGTCGGGAACCACGTCGGACTTGTAGGTCTTCGCGACGTCGTCGAGAGCCTGCTTCGGGTCGGTGCCCTGGACGATCACCTTCACCGCCATCTCGTCGAGCGGAGCGAAGAACTGGCCGCCCTCGGGAATCCACGGGCGGGCGACCGCTGCCTCGACGACCGGGCTGAAGGCAGAGACGATCGGGTTGTTCGCGACGGCGTCGATCTCGTAGGCCGACTTGCGGGTCGGGAGCAGACCGAGCTCCTCGGCGAGGAACGCCTGCGAATCGGCGGAGTTCATGAAGTTCACGAAGGCGATCGCTGCGTCGGCCTTGGACTCGTCCATGCCCGAGTAGACGACGTAGTTGTGGCCGCCGACCGGCGCCCCCGCGGTCTCGGAGCCGGCCGGGACCGGGGCGATGCCGAGGTTCTCCACGCCACCGAAGTTCTCGGCGTTGCGGATGTTGTTGACCTCCCAGGGGCCGTTGATGATCATGCCGACCTTGCCCTCGTTGAAGGCGGTCATCATCGCGGTGTAGGCGTCAGCTGCGGGGGGCTTGGGCGCCGCGCCGCTCTTGACCAGGTCGACCGCGGCCTGCAGGCCGGCGACGTTGGCGTCGGAGTTGACGACGATCTCCTGCGCCTCGGTGTCGACCAGGTCGCCGCCCTCGCCGTACATGAACGGAAGCATGAAGTAGCCGGCCGGGTTGATGAAGATCCCGTCGACCTTGGCCTTCGACTTCAGCGCGTCGGCTGCCTGCTTGACCTCGTCCCAGGTGGCCGGCGGGTTCTCGACGTCGAGCCCGGCCTTCTCGAACAGCTCCTTGTTGTAGAGCAGAGCCAGGGAGTCGGTGACCTGCGGGACGCCGTAGGTCTTGCCGTCGAAGACGTTGGAGGACAGCGGGGTCTCGAAGTAGTCGTCGGCGTCCTCGAGCGCGGGAGTGCCGTCGAGGGCGTAGAGGTAGCCCAGGGACGCGAACTCGGGCACCCAGGCGACCTCCGCGCGGAGGATGTCGGGGGCGCCGCTGCCGGCCTCGGCGGCGGTCTTGAACTTGTTCTGCGCCTCACCGAACGGGACCATCTGGTGGTCGATCTTGACGTCCGGGTACTCCTCGTTGAACCGCTTGATGAGCTCGTCGAAGGCCGGACCCTCGTTGGTGGGGTCCGAGGTGTCCCACCAGGTCAGGTTGCCCGAGACCTCGCTTGCAGCGGGGCTCTCGGACTCGTCGCCGGTCTCGGCCTCGGTGTTGCCGTCGCCTGATCCGCAGGCTGTGGCCAGCAGGCTGACGGCGGCCACGAGGGCGCCGGCCTTAGCAATGCGTCGCATCCATGTCTCCTTGTCCGTGACTTCCGTGATGGGACTTGCAGCAAACTAGCATCGGGGCTGCAAGATTTGGAACTGTCTGAAAGATCTTGCTGCAATCTTGCAACAATAAGGTCTAAGGTCCTGTCCATGAGGCGCCCGAGACTGCATGACGTCGCCGCTCAGGCCGGCGTGAGCGAGGCGACTGTGTCGCGCGTGCTCAACGGCAAGCCCGGGGTCGGGCAGGCCACCCGCCAGCAGGTCCTCACCGCGCTCGACGTCCTCGGGTACGAACGACCCGCGGCGCTGCGGTCGACGAGCGCGGGGCTGATCGGCCTGGTGGTCCCCGAGCTGGTGAACCCGATCTTCCCGACGTTCGCCCAGCTCATCGAGTCCGGGCTGGCCGGGCACGGCTACACGCCCGTGCTGTGCACGCAGACCCCCGGCGGCGTCACCGAGGACGAGTACGTCGAGATGCTGCTCGCGCGGGGCGTAGCCGGGATCATCTTCATCTCCGGGCTGCACGCCGACTCGACCGCGGACCCCGGCCGCTACCACGCCCTGGTGGAGCGCGGGCTCCCGATCGTGCTGGTCAACGGCACCCGCCCCGACCTCGCGGTGCCGTGCATCTCCACCGACGACCAGGCCGCGGTGCGCACCGCGGTCAACCACCTCGCGGCGCTCGGGCACACCCGCTTCGGTCTCGCCACGGGGCCGGACCGGTTCGTCCCCGTCGAGCGCAAGGTGGCCGCCTTCCGCGCGGCGATGGCCTCGGACCCGCGTTTCTCGGGAGTCGAGGAGTACAGCCTGTTCTCCGTCGAGGGCGGCCACGCGGCGGCCTCACGCCTGCTCGACTCCGGCGTCACGGCCGTCATCTGCGGCTCCGACATCATGGCGCTGGGCGCGGTTCGAGCGGTCCGCGCACGCGGGCTCCACGTCCCGGGCGACGTCTCGGTGGTCGGCTTCGACGACTCCCCGCTGATGGCGTTCACCGACCCGCCGCTGACCACGATCCGCCAGCCCGTCGCCGCGATGTCCCAGTCGGTCGTTCAGACGCTGGTCGACGCGATCACCGGGCACCAGCCGCCCCGGGGCGAGCTGCTGTTCAGCGCCGAGCTCGTCGTCCGCGGCTCGACCGGGCCGGCACGCGCCGTGCTCGACGCCCTTGGCGGGCCGGGGTCGGCGCCTGCTCGGTAGCATGGGCAGGGTGGCCGCCGTAGGCTGGCTGCCGCACGTCGCCACGCGTGACGCTCGCCGCCGCCCGGTGGCACCGAGCAAGACCGAGCAACACCGAAGACCATCAACCCTGGAGCCGACCTCGTGCCTGCCATTCTCGACAAGATCCTTCGCATCGGTGAGGGCAAGATCCTCCGTCAGCTGGAGTCGATCACGCGCGCCGTCAACGCGATCGAGGATGACTTCGTCGCGATGAGCGACGAGGA
>DASTPU010000068.1:0-15457 GCA_035762105.1 Nocardioidaceae bacterium
AGCACCCGGAGGAGCTATGAGCATCAGCAACGCGGAGGCCAGGGCCATGGTTCAGCGGGCGGTCCGGCGCATCGTCCCGGACGCCGACGTGGACTCGGTCCCCGACGACGCCGACCTCCGCCGTACCTTCGAGCTCGACTCGCTGGACTTCCTGAGCTTCGTCGAGCTGCTCGTCACCGACAGCGGTGTGCGCATCGACGAGGACGACTACCCGGAGCTGGCCACGACGGCGAGCTGCACCGACTTCCTCTCGCGGCGAGCGTCCTGAGACCGCGATGAGCGGGGCGCATCCGGCCACACCGACCAGACCCGGGAGCTCCCGGATGTTCATGGTCGTCGTCGGTCTCGCCGCGACGGTGGTCGTCGTCCTCGGACTGCGCCAGCTCTCCGGCATCGTCGGTCCGGCGTTCCTCGCTCTCGTGCTCGTCCTCGGCATCCAGCCGATGCGACTCTGGATGCAGCGGAAGGGGCTCCCCGGCTGGCTGGCCGGGACCATCTCGATCGTGACGGTGTACGTCGCGCTGATCGGGTTCACCGTCGCGATGACCGTTGCGGTCGCCAGGTTCGCGACGCTGCTTCCGACGTACCAGGAGGAGATGAACGAGATCCTCGGGGTGGTCGTCGACTGGCTGGACCGTCAGGGCGTCGGCGAGGAGCAGGTCCAGCGGATGGTGGGAGGGCTCGACTTCAGCCGTGTCGTGAACCTCGCGACCGACCTCGTCAGCGGGTTCGTCGGGCTCCTGTCGAGCCTGTTCTTCGTGATCACGCTGGTGCTGTTCATGGTGGCCGACGCATCGCTGTTCTCGCGCCGCCTGGCCGCGCTGCCGGCAGGCCACGAGCAGTGGGCCGCCGCGCTGACGACGTTCGGCAGCTCGGTCCGCCGCTACATCGTGGTGTCCACGGTGTTCGGTCTCATCGTGGCCGTCCTCGACACGATCGCGCTCGCCTGGATGGGCGTGCCGATCGCGGTGCTGTGGGGGCTGCTGGCCTTCATCACGAACTACATCCCCAACATCGGCTTCGTGATCGGTGTCGTGCCGCCGGCGGTGATCGGTCTGCTCGAGGGCGGCCTGAGCCTGATGGTGGGTGTGCTCGTGGTCTACAGCGTGCTGAACGTCGTCGTACAGACGATCATCCAGCCCAAGATCGTCGGCGACGTGGTCGGCCTGTCGGCGACGATCACGATGCTGTCGCTGGTCTTCTGGGCCTACGCGCTGGGCGGCATGGGTGCACTGCTCGCCGTGCCGCTCACCCTGCTCGTGAAGGCGACACTCATCGACGCGGACCCGAGGGTGCACTGGGTGGCTCCGCTGCTGGCCGGCGAGCGTCTGCCGGGGGACGCGCGGCGGGGACGACGAGAGCGGAAGGCACGAGCAGCACGGCCACGAGCAGCAGGGCGTTGAGCACCCCCACCCGGTCGCCCAGGAAGCCGAGCAACGGAGGGCCGGCGAGGAACGCGGTGTAACCGATCGTGGACACCACGCTGACCCGGGCCGGCGCGTGGACAGGGTCGTCGGCGGCGGCGCTCATCCCCACCGGGAACCCGAGAGAGGCGCCGAGTCCCCACAGCACGATCCCGACCGAGGCCAGCACGATCGTCTGGCCGAACACCACGAGCAGGACGCCGACCCCGGCGACCGCCATCGTGCCCCACAGGACGGGCACGCGACCGAACCGGTCGAGGAAGGCACCGCCTGCGAGACGGCCGACGGTCATCGCGGTGACGAACAGCGCGAACCCGCTGGCCCCGACCCACGGCGGCACGTCGTACCCGTCCACGAGCGCGACCGCGAGCCAGTCGTTGGCGACACCCTCGGTGAGCGCCAACGCGAGCACCATCAGGCCGATCGCGAGAGTCCGCGGCTCCCGCCAGGCCCGCCAGGCACTGCGGTGCGCGGTCTCCTCGGCCTCCTCGCCCGCCGGGAGGAACCACCGAACGGCGAGGATCGGCGCGAGGCCGACGAGTACGGCGGACAGCCCGAGGTGCCAGGCGACGGCGAGACCCAGGCCCGCCGATGCCGCACCGGCCGCCGCCCCGACGACGGTGCCCAGGCTGAACGCGGCGTGGAACCGAGGCATGATCGTCCGCAGGCTGCGGTGCTCGACCGCCGCACCCTCCACGTTCATCGCGACGTCCCAGGTCCCGGAGCCGAAGCCCAGGAGGAACAGGCCGACCGCGGTCAGCCACGGCTCCTGCACGAGACCGGCGCCGAGACCGGCAACGGCCAGACCCACCGCGTCGATCGCGGCCGCGGCGGCGACGACGCCCGCGGCTCCGAGCCGGTGCACCCACATCCCGGCCGTCGGGAGGGCGACCACCGAGCCCACCGACAGCGCGAGCAGCAGGAGACCGAGCTCTCCCGGCGTCAGCCCGAGCGCGTCGCGCGTCTCGGGGATGCGCGAGACCCAGGTGGCGAAGGCGAAGCCGTTGAGCGCGAACACCATCGCCACGGCGTCGCGAGCACGTCTTGTGGTCAGGTCGAGGCGGGGCACGACCGACCAGTCTCCCCTGTCCTGCCCCTCATTCGCAGCAGGACACCGGCCGGCACCACCACGGAGGACCGGACTCCGCGTCGGGTGCCGGCCGGCGGCTCGTTCCGACGTCGTGCCGTGAGTCCATGGGGCCCTCCCCCTCTCGAACGAGGGCCCCATGCTCCCTACCGGACGTGGGCGGCGTTGCCACCGCCCCGCGCCGGCGCTCCGGCTTCAGGGCTGCCGGCGCGTCTCACATCTCCGGGGACACCTCCTCGGCGGTACCCAGGAGCCGCTCCTCGACCTCGGGGATGTCCTTCGGGTGCTGCGGTGCGATCTCGACGGGGCACCTGCCCTCGCGGATCAGCATCCGCGCCAGCGAGCCGAGGTAGATGCCCCACGGCGCACCGTGTCCACGGCGTCCCACGACGATCAGGTCGGCGTTCTCGGTCGACGACACCAGAGCCGGCCCGGCGAACTCGTGCCGCAGGTCGACCTCGATCTCGACCTCGGGGTAGGCCTCGCGGAACGGGTCGAGGGTCTTGTTCATGTCCTCGGTCGCAGTCGCCAGCCACTCGTCGACAGTCGCCTGCGAGTACGCGATGTCGTCGTACGCCGTGGGCAGCTTCCAGGCGTGGAGCGCGACCAGCTTGGCCTTGCGGCGGCGGGCCTCCCGGAACCCCAGGTCGAGCGCGTCGTGGCTCGCGTCGGACTCGTCCACCCCCACCACGACCCGGCCCAGCTCGGTTCCCTCGACCCAGCTGTCGGGCACCGAGACCACCGGGCAGTGCGCCCGTGCCGCGACACCGGTCGTCGTGGAGCTCGTGAGCACCCTGCCGGCAAGCGTGCGGGAACGGTGTCCCAGGACGATGACGGAGGCGTGCTCGCCGGCGTCGACCAGGATGCCGACCCGGCTGCCACCCTTGACCGACGTGCTGATCTCCACGTCGGGGTCGATGTCGAGCGCAAGCCGTTCGGCGTCTCCGACCAGCCGTCGGCCGACCTCGGTGAACGCCTCCACGCTGTACAGCGGAAGCATGGCAGCCATCGGAGCGGTCTCGTGGACCGCGTGCACGAGGGTGATCCCGGTGCCGCGGCGCCGGGCCTCGGTCAGGGCGTAACGAACCGCCCGGTCACTCTGTTCGCTGCCGTCCACACCTACGACGACAGGCAGGTTCATCTCCTTGACCATGGTGATCCTCCGTTCCGGTCGGTTCCAGCCTCGCCCACCTCGGTCCCCCTGGCGAGTGCCGGCAGTCACCCCCGCCAGGGGACGTTCGACCCTGTATGGGCCCGTACGCCGGGCGGCACGATGTCGACAGGTGAAGACCCCGACAGGGAGGTGGCGGGAATGCTCGTCAGGGACGTGATGACCTCACCGGCGATCACGGTGGCCGCACGGACGTCCGTCAAGGACGGGCTGCGCCTGCTCGACAAGCACAGCGTCACGGCTATGCCCGTCGTCGGGTCCGACGGACACCTCCTCGGCATCGTCAGCGAGGCCGACCTCTTGAAGGACGCGGTGCGCCACGACGACCGTGCACACCTGATGCCGCACGAACGGGACCCCTTCGAGGGCCGCACCGAGGTCCGCCACGTCGAGGACGTGATGTCCACGCTCTCGATGACCGTGTCGCCGGACAGCGATCTCTGTGACGCGGTCGAGCTCATGACGGGCACCGCCGTGAAGAGCCTTCCCGTGATCGAGGACGGCCGGGTGGTGGGCGTGGTCAGCCGTAGCGACATCGTTCACCTGCTCGCGCGCAGCGACGACCTGATCGCCGCCGAGATCGACGAGCTCCTGCGCAGCGCGGAGCTGTCGTACACCGTCGACGTCAACGACGGGCACGTGCTCCTGGAAGGATCCCGGGATCCTCACCAGCAGAAGGTCGCGGAGGTCATCGCCGGCTCCGTGCAGGGAGTCATGTCGGTCCGTTTCCGCTGATCCCGGCCCAGGTGTTGGAGTGGTCGACATGGACTTCCTCGACTACTCCGATGCCCGTGGTCGCCTGCGCACCGAGCGCGAGGAGACCGAGCGCCGACTCGCCGGGCTGACCGGATCCTTCACCGACATCGTAGCCGCCTCGGAGTCGTCGAACGCCGACGACGAGCACGATCCCGAGGGCGCCACGATCGCGTTCGAGCGCTCGCAGGTCGGCGCGCTCATCGCGCAGGCACGCGCTCACCTCGCCGAGCTCGAGGCCGCGGAGCAGCGGCTGGCCGAGGGCACCTACGGCGTCTGCGAGAGGTGCGGCGGCGCCATCGCACCCGCACGGCTCGAGGCCCGGCCGGTCGCGCGGGAGTGCATCGCGTGCGCCTCGCTGCACTGACGCCGCGCTCCCCCGGAGCGAGCCGGCTCAGACGCCCAGCCGCTGCACGACCCCGCGGACGAACGCCGCCTGCCCCACGTGCTGCATGTCGTCCTCCACGACGCTCACCAGCCTGACCGCCCGGGTCACGGGCGGGTCCCAGGACCGGTCGACCACGTCGTCGTACGACGCGTCGTCCAGGCCTTCGACGTAGGCGACGGTCTGCTCGTGCACGGCGTCGTGGTAGCCGAGCAGGAGCTCGGCGGGTACGTCGACCGCGGCGACCTGCTCAGGTCCGTGACCGTAGCCGTGCTCGTCCGGACCGAACGGCAGGCCCATCCGGTCGAGCCATCCGTCGCGGTGCCACACCTGCCCCATCCCGGCCAGCGCTGCGACGTGGTCGTCCTGGATACGCGTCAGGTGCCACACGAGCCAGGCGATCGTGTTCGCCTCCGGGTCCACGCGGTGGACCAGCTGCTCACGGCTGAGCCCCTCGACGACTCCGTGGACCGCCTCCTTGACACGACCGAAGGCGTCGAGGAGCAGTGCGTTGGCGTGTGGCATCGGAACCCCATCTCGGCGACAAAACCTGTTCCCGAGTATGCCCTCGCGGGTGTAGACGTGGTGGGTGCTGCCCCGACACGAAGCCGTCGCCACAGTGACCGATGAGTTTCTCCCGTATGCCCGGTCCAACTCCCCACAGAGCGAACCGAGCGTGAGGAGTCCCGCCATGGGCCGCATGATCTTCGTCAACCTTCCCGTCAAGGACCTCGAGCGGACGGTCCACTTCTGGACCGGGCTGGGCTTCACGTTCAACCCGCAGTTCACCGATGACGAGGCGAGCTGCATGGTGATCAGCGACGACGCCTGCGTGATGCTGCTGAGCGAGAAGTTCTTCTCGTCCTTCACGACGAGGCAGGTCGCCGACGCGACGAAGCACACCGAGGCGATCCTCGCGCTCTCCGCCGAGACCCGCGAAGAGGTCGACCGGCTCGTCGATGCCGCGGTCACCACCGGCGGATCGGTCGCGAACGAGGCGCAGGACGAGGGCTTCATGTACGGCCGCAGCTTCCACGACCCCGACGGACACCTCTGGGAGGTTCTCTACATGGATCCCGCCGCACTCGAGGAGCAACCGGTCTGATGGCGATCGCAGAGAAGCGCACGAGTCGCCGCGACCGTCCGACGTTCGAGCCGCCTGCGGACTCGGAGTTCAAGGACGCCTCGGCGCTCGACCGCTACCGCCCTGAGCTGCTCGCCCACTGCTACCGCATGCTCGGCTCGGTGCACGACGCCGAGGACCTCGTGCAGGAGACCTACCTGCGCGCGTGGAGGTCGCAGGACACGTTCGAGGGCCGCTCCTCCATGCGCACCTGGCTCTACCGGATCGCGACGAACGCGTGCCTCACCGCCCTCGAGAGCCGGGGCCGTCGACCGCTGCCGACGGGCCTCGGCCAGGAGGCGTCCGACCCGTACGCCACGTTGGTCCAGCAGCCCGAGGTGCCCTGGCTCGAGCCGATGCCCGACACGCTGATCGCCGAGCGGCCCGACGACCCGGCCTCGGTGGTGACCTCACGGGAGAGCGTCCGCCTGGCGTTCGTCGCCGCGCTGCAGCACCTGCCTCCCCGCCAGCGGGCGGTGCTCGTGCTCCGCGAGGTCCTTGCCTGGCGGGCGAGCGAGGTGGCCGAGGCCCTGGGCACCAGCACCGCGGCCGTGAACAGCATGCTGCAGCGAGCCCGCGCCCAGCTCGACCAGGCCGCGCTAACCCGAGAC
Source organism: Nocardioidaceae bacterium (assembly GCA_035762105.1). GTDB lineage: Bacteria > Actinomycetota > Actinomycetes > Propionibacteriales > Nocardioidaceae > Nocardioides_C. The sequence continues at coordinate 6,555 of DASTPU010000068.1, forward strand.
GACGTCGTGGAGCCTCCCGAGCCGGAGCAGCGCCAGATCCTCGACAGGTACGTCGCGGCCTTCGAGAACTACGACGTCGAGGCGATCGTCGGCCTCTTCACCGACGACGCGATCTGGGAGATGCCCCCTTTCACGGGTTGGTACCAAGGTGCCCGAACGATCGGGAACCTCATCTCCACCCAGTGCCCCGCCAGCGGCCCCGCCGACATGCGCATGGTGCGTGCCGACGCGAACGGCCAGCCTGCGTTCGCGCTGTACATGCGTGACGCGGACGGTGTGCACCGGGCGTTCCAGCTCCAGGTGCTCACCGTCACCGACCGCGGCGTCTCGCACGTCGGGTGCTTCTTCGACACCGGCCTGTTCGGTGCGTTCGGCCTGCCGGAGGTGTATCCGGGGTGAGCCGGCGCGCGCCTTCGGGAGGTCCGGCCCCGCCCTCCCCGTGGCGCGGCGTGGACCTGCTCGAGCGCGCGATCGGCTACACGCGCGGCAGCCTGATGCTCGTGCGGCCGGAGCTGATGTCAGCCCCGACGCCGTGCTCCGCCTGGGACCTCCGCGCACTCCTCGCCCACATGAACGACTCGCTCGTGTCCCTGCACGAGGCCGGTTCGGTACGACGAGTGCGGCTCGACGTGCTCTCGACGCAGTCCGCCGACCCGGTGCACGCCCTTCGAACACGGGCGTGCCAGCTCCTCGCGGAGTGGAGCGCCGCCGAGGAGAGCACATCGGAGCGGGTCGACGTCCTCGTGGACGGCCGGCCGCTCACGTCGCCGGTCCTGACCAGCGCCGGAGCGCTCGAAATCACCGTGCACGGCTGGGACGTCGCGGTCGCCTGCGGCGCACACCGGCCGATCCCCGAGACGCTGGCGGAGGACCTGCTGCCGCCGGCCACGGTCCTGGTCACCGACCCCGACCGACCGTCCCGTTTCGGGCCGGCGCTCGACCCACCCGTCGACGCGACGAAGTCCGAGCGACTGCTCGCGTACCTGGGCCGCACGCCACGCTGACAGGTGTCCCGGCGCACGTGACTGGGCCCGGACCGTGCGAGGTCCGGGCCCTTGTCATCTCGGCGGCCAGGTTGTGGCGACCTGGGAACCCGGCCGAGACCGATCTCCCACTCGACCGGGACAGCCCCGTCAGCGCTGTCCCGGCCCCTGTTTGTCAGGGCCAACGATGCCGCCCCGCCTTGCGACATCCCAGGGCAAAAGGTCCCGTGAGTAACGGGCCGAACGGCGGGACCGGCCGGCGAGCTAGAGTTTCGAGCCTGACTGACGTGGGGGTGTGAATGAGCGACGAACCGATGCCTTCCGAGGCCCAGGACTCCGGGCCGTTCTACCACGGCACGAAGGCCGAGCTGCGACCGGGCGACTTGCTGGAACCCGGCTACAGCTCCAACTTCGGCGAGCGCAGGAAGGCCGGCTACATCTACCTGACCGCAACCCTGGATGCTGCCACCTGGGGAGCAGAGCTGGCGGTGGGTGAGAGACCGGGGCGGATCTTCCGCGTGGAACCCACGGGCCCCTTCGAGGATGACCCCAACCTGACGGACAAGAGGTTCCCGGGCAACCCCACGAGGTCCTACCGCACTCGGGACCCGCTGCGAGTGGTCGGCGAGGTCTTGGACTGGGAGCCACACTCCCCCGAGGCGCTCCAGGACATGCGGGACCACCTCGAGGAGCTCAAACGGCTTGGTATCGAGGCGATCAACGACTGAGCTACCGCCTTCGTGAGCACGCTGTGCGGTGGGCGATTTCCGGCATCAGGCAGGCTCCGCCGATCAGTTCTCGGTCGACCTCGGCAGGCTTGTTCCACGGCGTCGGATCTGACTGCGTACCGCTTCGATCCTCACAGCCCCTGCGCTACCTCATTCACCATCACGGCGGCCACGAGCAGTCCGAGACACGTCGCCAGCAAGACTGTCCAAGACCGGTCGTGACGGCGGACGATGCTGAGCGCTCCCGTCACGACGGACGCGGCTCCGCTGACCAGGACCGCCGCACCCCACCCGGTGAGAAGCCAGTTGTCGGTGAAGCTGGGGGCCGATTCCAGTACACCGGTCGCGAACCCCACGCCTGTGAGGACGAGACCCGCGACGGCGCCCGCCGCCAGTGCGACGGTCCACTTCCCGATCCGGGAATCCGGCGCCCAGTGCATGCCATGGTGCGTGCCCGTATGTGCGTTACTCATATCCACAGCATCGCCGGGCGGGCCCCGGGGGGCCAGTGCCAGAGGTACTGACCTGGCGCGTCGTGCGCGCGATCAGCGGCACGAGGATGAGCTGCTCCGTGCGCGTCGGCGTGCCCATTCGACCTGAACCGCCGGCGGACGCCTCAGGTCTCGGTCGCCCGCTTCAGGTTGGCCAGCATCTTGTCGAGGTCCTCATCACCGTTCCACGCCACGCGGTCGACGACCTTGTCCATCAACGGCACCTTCGTTGAGTACTCGAAGGCCAGTGACAGCGTCGTGCCCGTCGGGTCGGGCTCGAAGGTGAACGTCCACACCGGCCCGGTGGAGGAGCGGTCCACGAACCGCTCGTTGGGGATGTACTCCTCGCGGGTCGAGACACCTTCGATGTGGAAGATGAACATGCTGCCCTTCCACCGGTACGTCGACCCGACGCCGGCGTCAGGGGTCAGCGAGACGTCGGTCATCGTGTCGTGGCCTCGTGCGGACTGGGGGAACGCGTCCCAGAAGTGCCGCGGGTCCTTGACGTAGTCGAAGACCTTCTCGACCGGTGCGTCGATGTGCACGCTGCGCTTGTGCGTCGTCGTGGTCATGGCTGTGCTCCCTCCCAGCTGACGCCCACCCGATCGCTTCCTGCGACCTCTTGCCCGCGGCCTTGCCGCCTCAGGCCACCTCGGTTCCAGCGTCCTGCCCGTTGCCCGCGCTGCGCCAGTGCCCAAGGTCCCCGCTCCTGGCACGGGTCAGCCGATCACGAGCAGCACGAGCGGCAGGACGACCGCCGTGGCCAGGGCGGTGAGCGCCATGGCGAGCGCGGAGAACGCTCCCTCTGTCGGGTGGTCCTCCAGCGCACGCGACGTGCCGACCCCGTGCGAGACCGCGCCGATCGCGAGGCCCCGCACGCGCAGGTCCCGGAAGCGGAACAGCGAGAGAACCGCCGGCCCGGCGACCGCGCCGAGGACGCCGGCGAGGATCGTGAACACCGCCGTGAGCGCGGGGATGCCGCCGAAGGCGTCCGACAGCGCCAGCGACACGGGTGTGGTCGCCGACTTCGGCGCCATCGACAGCGCGAGCCCCTCGTCACCCCCGAGGACGCCGGTCACTGCGTAGGCCACCACGACGGAGACGGTCGCCCCCACCACGATCCCGAGGAAGACCGGCAGGGCGGCCCGTCTCATCAGGTCTGACTCGTAGTGCAGCGGGAGGGCAAGGGCGACCGTCGCTGGGCCGAGCAGGAACGTGAACCACTCCCCGCCCACCATGTAGTCGTCGTAGTCGACACCGAGCAGGAGCAAGATACCGCCGGTGAGCACCACCGCGACCATCACCGGGTTGAGCGAGGGGTGACGGCCTGTGCGCTCCCAGAGCCTCCGGGCGCCCGCATACGCGGCGAGGGTCAGCGTGATGCCGAAGAGCGGTGAGGTGGTCAGCCATTCCCACGCCTCGTCGAGGTGCAGGGTCACCGAACCACCTTCCGCGCGCCGGTCATCCGAAGTCCCAGGGCCGCTGCGGCGGCGGTCGCGAGAAGCCCCGCCAGCCACGAGACGACGAGGCCGCCGGTGATCGGCAGCGCGTCGTCGCCGAGCCGTCCCAGGTAGGCGACGACTCCGACGCCGACCGGGACGTAGAGCAGCGGCAGGTGACGAAGCAAGGTCTCCGGGCCCTTGATGAGGGGCGACTCGCCGCGCGGCCGTCGTACCTCCAGGATCGCGAGCAGGAGCAGCAGCCCGACGATCGGCCCGGGAAGAGGGATGCCCAGCACGCGTACCACCAGCTCGCCGACGAGCTGGCACGCAAGGACGACGATCAAACCGGGCAGCATGCTGTTCCTCTCCTGGGGTAGGGGCAAGTCTGACGCAGCCGGGCCACCCCGGTTGCGCCGTCCTGAAGCCGAGACGAGGGCTTCGTGCCCTTCCGCTCATCGACTCGACCACCTAGGGTCGAGGAAGCAGATTCCGTCCGGGGGAGATCTTGCATGGACCGTCATCGCACCATGAGGCCCACGCTTCACGCGCCGGCACTGATCGGGCTGGTCGCGCTACCACTGGTCCTCAGTGCCTCGCAGGTCGAGGCGCAGCTTGCGGCGTCCGACGCCGCGACCGCGCCCGCGACCCGGGATGTCACGACCTCCGGACGGCCGGATCTCTCCCATCCGACGACCACGCCGCCCGCCTTGCTGCCTGCCGAGTACGAGGTCCCGTCGAGACCGGGACTCGGCGAATCGAGCGCGGGCGAGATCCCGTGGGTCGCGCTGCAGGCCTACAAGCGCGCCGCTGACATCCTCGCCGAGGTGGACCCGTCGTGCGGCATCTCCTGGGCGATGCTGGCCGCCGTCGGCCAGGTCGAGTCCGAGCACGGCCGCGCGGGTGGAGGCGACCTCGGCGACGACGGCGTCGTACACCCGGCCATCGTGACGCGCGGAGCAGACGCCGCCGTCGGCCCGATGCAGCTCCTGCCCGACGCCTGGAAGATGGCCCGCGTCGACGGAGACGGTGACGGCACGCGGTCCCCGCAGGACCTCGACGACGCGGCGGTGGCGGCCGGCGTGTACCTCTGCGCCATCGGGACCGACCTGCGCACCCCGGACGGCGCGCAGAAGGCTCTGCTCGCCTACAACTCCTCGCAGACGTACGTCGACCAGGTGCTCGCCTTGACGACGCGCTACGGCAAGGGCGACTACGCCGTCGCCGAACCGCCCGTGCCGCAGACGATCGGCGTGATGCTCGACTACGGGCTCGGCACTCCCGCGGAGAAGGACTCCGAGCGCGATGAGCGCAGGCGTCCCGCCGCCGACGCCGCGGAGCCGGCCGAGGAGCGGGAGTACACCGCTCGCCTCTCGACCGAGCCCCGCTCCGAACCGGCCGGGACGGCCGACGAGGACGAACGGGTCGGTCTCCTCGCCGCGGCGCCCTCGGAGGAGCCCTCCCCCGAGCCCTCGGAGACGACCACGGCCGAGCCCACGGCTGAGTCCGCGATCGAGCCCACGGCGGACCCGACGACGGCGTCGACCGGGACCCCGGACGAGACCCCATCCGGAACCCCGACGGAGGCTCCTTCGGGGAGCCCGAGCGCCGGGCCGGCGGAGACGCCGACCGAGCCTCCCACCACCGAGGTGACCGGCGTGTGGACGCGGTGCGAGGAGTCCTACTGCCTCGGCGAGCTGTCGCTCGACCTGAGCGAGGCCGGTGAGCCGACCGAGGTCGCCGCGGAGGACCTCGACGGCGACGGCGCCGTCGAGGCACTCGCCCAGGAGCTCGAGGGTCTGGTCGGCCGGGAGGTCGTGCTCACCGTCGAGGAGGGCACGGACCCGCTGGTCGTCGTCGCGGTCCGGGCCGGGCGGGGCTGACCTACGGGCGTGCTGCGAGCTCCTCCGCGCGCTCCCTGATGCCGAGCAGCATGCGCCGCATCATCGCGAAGTCGCCGAGCTCCATGAGCAGCACCCCGAAGAGGGCCGTGGCCGGGTGCGACCAGTCGTAGAGCGCATGCACGCGCGTCACCAGCCGGGTCCGCCCGTCACCGAGGTCGTGCAGCACCCACGACCAGGTGCTGTCGGGCTTGCGCCACAGTAGCCACTCCTGGTCGGAGAAGCCGTCGACCTTGAAGGCCGTGGTCTCGTTCGGCGCCATCGGCGACATCGACACCCACTGCCCCACCTCGAGCAGCTGCCAGTCCAGCTGCACGTGCCGCGCGCTCGGCCGGCCGAGGTTGTCGAGCAGGTCGTCGCTGTAGAAGCCGGCCCGGCCGCAGCCGACCTGGACCAGCCAGGGCCACACGGCCCAGGGCGGCGCGTCGATGGTGACGGCCCGCGTGGTGCGGTACTGCGCCCCCGGGACCAGGCCGTCGCCAGGCATCGGTGCCGATGCCTCCGATGGCGTCGCTCCCCAGGTGAGGTGAAGGGAACGGTAGAGCGGTGACGTGAGGATCACCGGCACGTCGGCCACGACATGCGCCACCTGCCGCGCGAGCTCGGTGACCATCAGATCTCCTCGGACACCATCTCGATGGCGCCGGCCGGGCACTCGGCTGCGCACAGTCCGCAACCCTTGCAGTAGTCGAGGTCGATCAGGTACTTCTCTCCCGGCTGGCCGAGCTTGATCACCGCGTTGTCCGGGCAGACGCCGTAGCAGTTGTCGCAGCTGAAGCAGTTGCCGCACGACATGCACCGGCGGGCCTCGTACAACGCGTTCGACTCGTCGAGCCCGAGCACGACCTCGTCGAAGGTCGACTCCCGGCGTGCCCGTTCCAGCACGGGACGCTGCGTGCGCGGCGCCTCCGCGTAGTACCAGGTGTTGAGTGTGTCGAAGGTCGCCACCTCCGGGCGTACGACGGGCTCGGGCGCGGTCCCGGACAGGTAGGCGTCGATGTTCTTGGCCGCCCGCTTGCCGTGTCCGATCGCGACGGTGACCGAGCGCTCGAACGGCACCATGTCCCCGCCCGCGAAGATTCCGGGGCAGCCGGTCATCATGTCGCGGCCGACCATCACCACGCCGTCCTCGACGACGAGGCCCGGCACGTGGTCGAGCAGCGACAGGTCCGTGTCCTGGCCCAGCGCCAGGACCAGCGAGTCGGCGTCGAGCTCCTCGAGCTCACCGGTCGGCTGAGGGAACCCGGTCTCGTCGAGCTCCATCTTCTCGATGACGAGCTTGCCCTCGTCGACCTGCTTGATCGTGGTGAGCCACTTGAAGAGCACGCCCTCCTCGGACGCCTCCATGAACTCCGACTCGTGGGCCGGCATCTTGTCCTGGTTGCGGCGGTAGACCACGACCGCCTCCGACGCCCCGAGCCGCTTGGCGGTGCGGGCCGCGTCCATGGCGGTGTTGCCTCCGCCGTACACCGCGACCCGGCGACCGAGCAGCGGCTGCGACCCGGTCTCGAGGTCCCGCAGCATGGAGACCGCGTCGAGCATCTTCGCCGCAGAGCCGGCCGGGATGTAGGCCCGCTTGCCGAGCTGGGCGCCGACGGCGAGGAAGACCGCGTCGTACTCGTCCTTGAGCGCCATCAGGTCGGTGACCTTCGCGTCCAGCTCGAGCCTCACGCCGAGGTCGAGTATCCGCTGGATCTCCGCGTCGAGGACGTCGCGGGAGAGCCGGTAGCGAGGGATGCCGAAGCGCATCATGCCGCCGGCCATCGGGCCGGCCTCCTTGACCGTCACGTCGTGGCCGCGGCGCGCGAGGTGGTAGGCCGCCGAGAGGCCTGAGGGCCCGGCGCCCACGACGAGCACGCGCTTGCCGGTCGCCGGCACGTCCACGGAGACGGTCCATCCCTGTCGGATCGCCTCGTCGCCGAGGAACCGCTCGACGGAGTTGATGCCCACGGACTCGTCGAGCTCGCCGCGGTTGCAGACGTTCTCGCACGGGTGGTAGCAGACCCGGCCCATGACCGCGGGGAAGGGGTTGTCGACCATGATCTGGCGCCACGCCCGCTCGTAGCCGGCGCCGCCCTCCTCGCCCTCGTAGAGCCAGGACTGGACGTTCTCCCCCGCAGGGCAGGCGTCGTTGCACGGTGGCATCCGGTTCGCGTAGACGGGCCGCTCGGTGCGCCAGGCACCGGTCTTGTTCGCGCGGCTGGAGCCGATGTCGAGGGTGATCGCGAACGGCTTGTCCATCACACAACTCCTTCGCCGGCGGCGTCCTGGGCGACGCCGGGACCTTCGGGCTCGTCGGAGAGGAGACCGAACCGCTCGATGTTGCGGTCCGCGCCCTCCTGGATCCGGGCGACGACGTCGGGGCGCGGGTTCGCCCCGAAGAGGTGGGCGTACCGCTTCTGCCGCTTGAGGTACTCCTCGACCGGCACGCGACGCCGGATCTTCGACACCTCGGTGACCTGGCCGTGCTCGGCCTCGAAGACGGGGAAGATGCCGGTCTCCTTCGCCAGCCGCGACAGCCGGATCGTGTCGGCGGAGCTGGCGCCCCAACCCAGCGGGCAGGGCACGAAGACGTGGATGTAGCGGGCACCGCGGAAGGTCATCGCCTTCTCGACCTTGTACTCCAGGTCGCGCAGCTCGGCCACCGTCGCCGTCGCCACGTAGGGGATCTCGTGGGCCATCGCGATCAGCGGGACGTTCTTGCCCTGGCCGAACACGTTGCCGGGCTCGGAGCCGACCGGCTTGGTGTTCGCCGTGCGCGCGCCCGGAGGCGTGGCACCGGAGCGCTGCACGCCGGTGTTCATGTACCCCTCGTTGTCGTAGCAGACGAAGAGCACGTCGTCGTTGCGCTCGAACATGCCCGAGAGCGTGCCGAAGCCGATGTCGACGGTGCCGCCGTCACCTGCCTGCGCGACGACCCTGATGTCCTCGCGGCCCTTGGCCTTCAGCGCTGCGGCGACACCGGCGGCGACCGCGGGGCCGTTGCCGAACAGCGAGTGCAGCCACGGGAGCTGCCAGGACGACTCCGGGTAGGGCGTCGAGAACACCTCGAGGCAGCCGGTCGAGTTGACCGCGACCATGTTGCCGTCGGTGGCGCGCATGGCGGCGTCGAGCACGTAGCGGGCGCCGAGCGCCTCACCGCAGCCCTGGCACGCACGGTGTCCCGAGGTGAGCGAGTTGGACCGCCCCATCCGGGCCTGGACCGACCGCTGCTCGGGGTCGAGCAGCCGGTTGCCCGCGACGAAGGTGCCGGTCTGGTAGAGCTTGATCTCCTGGTAGGCCACGACTCCTCCTAGTTGGGCGCCGAGCCGACGGTGCCGATGTCGAGCAGCATGTGCTCCGCGTGCGGACCCGGTCGGCT
>DASTPU010000069.1:0-2286 GCA_035762105.1 Nocardioidaceae bacterium
CCGGCGTAGATGGCGTCGGACAGCCCGTTGTACATGCTGGCGCGGGAGCCTGTGGGCCCGATCGGCGTGGGCGCCAGACCCACGTCGATGCCGTCGTAGCCGTAGTACTGGCCGATCATCCACGCGCCGTTGGTGTTCATCGCGGCGCGCCCGGCGGCGAAGGCGTCCGGCAGGCCGATCCCCGCGCTGGCGACCTCGAGCGGCGGCATGTAGCCCTTCTCGATGAGGCTGCGCCACCACGCGATCGTCTCGTGGAAGGCGGGCTCGTCGTAGCGGTAGTGCTCGCCCCACGGGTTGGTGTCGGTCGCGGTCCAGCCGTTGGCGCCGGTGTACATGCTCCACTGGGTCTGGCCGATGCCCCCGCCGACGTTGCCCTCCAGGCCCAGCCCGTACACCGCGACGTTGTCCTTGTCGAAGCCCGGCTCGTCGCCGCGGACCCCGTTCTCGTCGACGGTCAGCCGCGCGATGACGTCCTCGTAGCTGCCGCCGTCCTGCGGGTTCCAGTCCATGGCGGCCAGGTCGTCCTCGGACAGGCCGGCCTCGGCCACCATCTCCTTGTTGTAGAAGATGGCGATCGTGTCCCAGTCCTTCGGCAGGCCGTAGCGCTTGCCGTCCTGGCCGACCCAGAGGTCCGCCAGCCCCGGCTGGTAGATGTCGGTGTCCACGCCGTCCTCGGCGATGAAGTCGTCGAGCGGGAGCAGCTGGTCGGCGTTGACGTACACCGAGTACCGCGACAGGTGGTCGGTGAAGACGTCGGGCGCGGTGCCCGCGACCATGCTGGTGGTCAGCCGGCTCCAGTAGTCGTCCCAGCCGAGCTGCGTGATGCGCACGGTGATGTCGGGGTTCGCGGCCTCGAAGTCCCGCGCGCACTGCTGGTAGGCGGGGAGCTGGTTGGCGTCCCAGAGCCAGTAGTCGACCTGTCCGGTGCCGTCGCCGAGGGCTCCCGGCTGCGCGTCCCCGCCGCAGCCGGCCAGCAGCAGGGCGGCGGACGCCGTCGCGGCACCGAGCCGCAGGCGTGTGCTCATCGTGCGTTCCTTCCGTCTGGTAGGTCGTCCGGGAGAGTCCGGCCCGGCGCGCATCACTTGATGCCCGAGAAGCCGATGGAGTTCACGACGCGGCGCCCGAACGCGACGAACAGGAGCATGATCGGGACGGCGGCGACCAGCGTCGCGGCCATCAGCCCCGCCCAGTCCGGGCTGCCCTGCGGCGTCTGCGACTTGAACACGCCCAGCGCCACCGTCAGCACCCGCACGTTCTCCTCCTGGCCCACCAGCAGCGGCCACAGGTACTCGTTCCAGGACTGGAAGTAGGTCAGCAGCGCCAGCGTCGTGATGGGCGCCGCGCTCATCGGCAGCACGATCCGGGCGAAGACCCGGAAGTGGCCGGCGCCGTCGATCATCGCCGCCTCCTCGATCTCCCGGCTGATGCCGAAGAAGAACTGGCGGAGGAAGAACACCGCGAACGGCGTCATGAAGAAGAACGGCAGCGCGATCCCCGCGTAGGTGTTGAGCAGCCCGAGCTCCTTGATGAGCACGAAGTTCGGCAGCACCGTGAAGATCGGCGGCACCATCAGGGCGGTGAGGAACAGCAGGAACACCTTGTCCCGGCCCGGCCACTGCAGCCGGGCGAAGGCGTAGGCGGCCATCGCGCTGAAGAACACCTGGCCCGCGGTGACCGCGGTGGCCACGATCACCGAGTTGCGCAGGAAAACCCAGAAGTTCAGCGAGGCGCCCGAGCCACCCTCGGCGATGGCCTCCTCGGTGGTGGCGAGCCCGAGCACCCGCTCGAAGGCGCCCCAGGTGAAGTCGACCGGCAGCAGCGACCCGGGCTGGGTCGCCAGCGCGGAGTTCGTCGACAGCGCGGTGCGCAGCATCCAGTAGAAGGGGAAGAGCGTCACGACGATGATGAGCACCATCGCCGCCCAGGCCGCGGCCTTGCCCCAGCTGAAGCGGCGGGACGTCGGCTGCTGCCCCGGAGGGTGCTGGCGGGGCTCGGCGGCGGTGACCACGTTGGTCCGTCCGACAGTTGTCATGGCTGGGCTCCTCAGCTCAGGTCGGACTGGTCGGCGCGCAGCAGCTTCATCTGCGCCATGGCGACGCCCGCGAGGATCAGGAAGAGCACCACGGACAGGGCGGAGGCGTAGCCGAACGAGAAGCGCGTGAACGCCTGCTCGAAGATGTAGAAGTAGATGACCCGCGTGGCGTGCACGGGGCCGCCGGCGGTGGTCACCGCGATGGTGTCGAAGATCTGGAACGACCCGATGACGGTGAGCACCAGCACCAGCAC